>NZ_BLJH01000007.1:0-234085 GCF_009811895.1 Novosphingobium sp. TCA1
CATGCTCATCCGCAGAACCGCAAGGTATTGCTACGCTTGAGACACTTTTGAATCGGGCTCTGAGAGCTTTCTCAACCTCGCCGCAGTGCGCCTATGGCTGAAATCTTATGTCAACGCGGCCTAGATCGCGCGGGAGAGGACCAGCGTCACCGTGCTGCCGTCGCGCATGGTGCGGGCGTCGGTTCCGGTCAACGGGTTCGCGCGGCTGGGTCTGTAGAAGCTGCGCAGGCGGGTGCTGTCGATCCCGGCGCTGGCCTTGAGCGTGATCTTGACGCCGGCCAGCGCCGTCGTCTCGACATAGGCGCTCCACTCGTCGCCGCTGCGTTCCGTCAGGTGTTCGTCGACATAGTAGATGTCGTAGCGTTCGGAGAGCGTGTAGCTCACGCCCCATGAGGTGCGCAGGCGCGGCAGGTCGTGGCGGAATTCGCCGGTGAAGCTGCGCGGCGCCATGTCGTCGATGCGGCGGTTGCGGCCGGTAATGGGATCGCGCAGGCTTGTCTTGCGCAAGGTGCCGTCCAGGGTCAGGCGCGCGCCGGGCAGGAGGGCGGTTAGCGGCAGGCTGGCCTGCGCCGTGGCGCCCCATTGGACGGCATTGCCCACGGTCCCCAGCGCCTGGTCGCCGCTGGGCAGCAGGATATAGCCGAGCATGCCCTGATGGCGCTGGTGAAAGGCCTCCACGGCGATGGCGCCGCCCTGGCCCCAGCGGTGGTCCAGTCGCAGCAGGGCGCGGCTGATCCGTGCCGGACGCAGGCGGGCATTGCCGCCGAGCGGCCGCCCGTCCGCCTGATCGACCGAAGCGGCAAAATCGCTGAAGTCCAGCTGGTCTACCGTGCGCCGCCACCCGAGCCGGACCTGGGTGGATTTGCCGGGCGACCAGACCAGCGCGCCCGAGGGCTTGAGATAGGACAGGCTCTGGCTCTGCTGGCTGTCCCCGGTGACGCGAATGCGCGAGAATTCCACTGCCAGCCCGACCTCCGCGTCCAGCTTTCCGGCAAGGCGCAAGTTGGCATTGGCGAAACCTTCTCCGCGCAGTTCGGTCACGCGGGTATCGGCATTGGTGAGGTCGACCGGCACCATGCCGCCGCCCAATCCGTCGTCCTCGCCATAGGCCAGTCGGCTACCGAGCCGGTTATAGGCCAGTTCCCCGCCGAATTCGGGGCGCAGGGCATGGTCCCCCTCGCGCGAGACGGTCGAGCGGGCCACGAGTTCCAGCGGTTTCTGGTCCTGCTGGGAAAGGCTGCGGAAGCCGTCCTGCCGGTAATCCTCGTCCTGCGAGGCCCGCTCGCCCCGCGCGAGGCCGACGAGCTTGGTGGACCAGTCGTTGCCGAGCGGCCGGGTCCAGTCGGCGCCGAATTCCGCGCTTGTCGATGTCTCGGTGTAGTCGATCAGGCGCTCGGCATCCGGGGCGCCTTCCGTGCTCTGCTCGCGGATGGCGATGCGGCGGCGGGACGAATATTCATCATGGTTGAGCCGCAAGTTCAGCGTCAGCGTGCCGCCCGCGAAGGGGCGCGAGCCGGAGGCGGTCAGGCCATATTCGGGCGCCTTGGCGCGGATCGCCTCGGCGCGCGATTCCTGGAGCGCGCCGTCCGCGCCGCGCGTGAGATAGTTGGCATCGGTGACGTAGCGTTCGTGGACGGCCGAGAGTTCGAGGCTCGCCTGCCAGGCGCCGATGCGGCGGGCATGGCTGATCCGCGCGGTCGGGGAAATGCGCCCGTCCTCGGTGCGCGCGAGTTCCAGCACGGCATTGCCCGAACCGGCCGCATCGGCCTTGCGGATCACGTTGGCCACCAGGGTCTGGCCTTGCGCCTCGGCCGCCTCGCTGCCGCGCAGCAGGACGATGCGGTCCACCTGCCGGGCGCCGATCCGGCGCAGGACTTCGGTGATGCCGCCTGCCTTAACGGTCGGGCGCTGGCCGTCGATCAGGACATTGCCCGCCGCGCCGCCGAAGCCGCGCACCGCGCTGCCTTCCGAAAGCAGGAATCCCGGTGTGCGCTCCAGCATGTCGAGCGCGGTCTGCGGCTGAAAGGCATCGTAGAAGCTGGCGGGATAGACCGGATCGGGGCCGGTCGGCACGACGGATGCGGGCTTTTCGCCCTCGGGCCGGGGCAGGGCTTCTTGCGCTTCGGCAGGACCGACGGCCACGGCCAGGCTTGCCAGCATCCATCGCATCGTCGTCATTCGTCGCTTTCGAAATACTGGAGGCCGAAACCCGGCATCCCGCAGCGACCTAATGTTGATATTGCGACCTATTAGCAACTTAAAACATGCTGCAAGGGATCGATTTCTCAGGAAAAATCCATAGCCTCGCTGTGGTTCGGGAAGATGACGGTAACCCGCAGGCCGGGCAGGGCATCCTCCAGCAGGAGGCCCGCGCCCAGCCGTTCTGCCGAGGACTGCACGATGGCGAGGCCCAGCCCGCTGCCGGAAGGCCCGTTCTCGCCCTGAAGGCGGGTGAAGCGCGCCATGGCCTGCTCGCGCTGCCCGGGGGGAATGCCGGGGCCGTCGTCGCTGACGATCAGGCGGGTGCCCCCGACGTCCTTCCGCAGACCGATGGTGACCTTGCCGCCGGGCCGGTTGTAGCGGATCGCGTTGTCGACAAGGTTCGAGAGCATCTCGTAGACCAGCGAGCGATGGCCCTGCACCTGGAATGCGGTCTGTTCCGGGCTGTCCAGTAGCAGTTCCACTTCGGCCTCGATCGCTTGCCGGATCCTGCGGGAAATCGCCCTTCGGCTGACTTCCACGAGATCGACCTGTTCCAGCGGCGGCAGGGCTCCGGCCTCGTCGGCGCGAGCGAGGGTGAGCAGCTGGGTCAGCAGGCGCTCCAGCCGGTCGCTCGCCTCGTCGATCTCCTGAAGCGCTTCCGCCGAACCGCGGCGGGCCAGCGCGACCTGCACTTTCAGCACCGAGAGTGGGGTGCGCATCTGGTGGGAGGCATCGGCGGTGAAGCGGCGCATGGCGCTGGTGGCGAGGTCAAGACGGCCGAGCAGTCGGTCGAACGAGCGCGAGAGCGGCAGCAGTTCGGCGGGCAGGGGGCCGGTGCGCAGCGGGGAGAGATCCGGCGCCGCGCGGGTGTCGCGCGCCTCGATGGCGGTGCGCAGTTCGGAAAGCGGGCGCAGGCTCCAGCCCAGCGCCGGACGGATCAGCGCGAGCGCGGCGCCGACCAGCACGGCCTCTCCCAGCAGCAGCGCCGCCATCAGCCGCTGGCGCAGGGCGTTGCGGTTGTCGAGCGTCTCGGCCACCTGCACCACCACCGGCGCCGGGATGCGCGGCAGATCGCGCCGCACTTCGCCGATGCGGATGCGCTGGCCGCGATAATCGGCATAGCGAAACTGCGGCGTCTCGGCCGAAAGGCGGGCAGGATCGGGCGCTGGCAGGTCGGCATAGCCGGTCAGCAGTTCGCTGCCCACGGCGATGCGGTAGTAGACGTTGTCGCGCTCGGAATTCTCCAGCATGCCGAAGGCGGCGGGCGGCAGGTCCAGCGTGACTTCGCCGCGCTCGACCTGCACCGTCTCGGCGATGGCGCCCAATGCGCCGCCCAGCACGCGGTCGTTGGTGCGGCGCACGACGTCGGAAATCAGTGCCCAGCCGATCAGGCCCAGCGCCAGCGCGGCGATCACCAGCGGCCCCAGCATGGCGATGCCTAGGCGGCGGCGCAGCGAAAGCGCTCGCTTCCTCCTGTCGTTTGCGGCTTTCACGAACGGTCGAGCATGTAGCCGACGCCGCGCACGGTGCGGATCGCCGGGCCGTCCGGCGCCAGCTTGCTGCGCAGGCGCGTGACGTTGACTTCGAGGGCGTTGGAGCCGACCGGATCGTCGAAGCCGAAGACTTCGGCCTGCAATGTCTCGCGCGAGACGATCTGCCCGGCGCGCGCCGCCAGCGCTTCCAGCACGGCCCATTCGCGGCGCCGCAGTTCGACCAGCCGTTCGCCCACTTCCACGCGTCCGGTCGAGCGGTTGATGGTCATCGCGCCGATCCGCACCTCTGGCGCGGCATCGCCGCCCCGCCTTCGTCCCAGAGCGCGGACGCGGGCTTCCAGTTCCTCGACGTCGAACGGCTTGCGCAAGTAATCGTCGGCGCCGAGGTCCAGCCCGCGCACCCGGTCGTCCAGCCCGTCGCGGGCCGTCAGCATCAGCACCTGCACCTGATCACCCCGCGCGCGGAGGCGGGCGAGCACTTCGAATCCGTCGATATCGGGCAGGCCGACGTCGAGAATCACCAGCGAGTAGGGCTCGGTGGCGATGACGGACAGCGCGTCCTCACCGCTGGCGACATGGTCGATCGCATGGCCCGCCGCGCGCAGCAGGGAAACCACGCCGCGCGCGAGCTGCGCGTCATCCTCGACGATCAGTACGCGCATGGGCAGGACGCGCATGGGCGAGACTCGGGATGCCGGTTTTCGTGAAAGGTGGATGACAGCTTCGGATCGTAGGGCATGTCTATCAGCTTATCCGACATGAGACGCGGAAAGCGAGAGGATACGGGAATGCGCAGCTTCATAACGGTTCTGACACTTGCAGCGATGATCGCCGTTCCGGCCGCGACCGCGCCTGCCGAAGCCCAGCGGCAAAGGGTCGAGCGCCCGGCTGGCTACCCGCGCTCCTACGATTCCCTGATCGCCGATGCCCGCGCCGAGGGCACCGTGCGAATCTACGCGAATGCCGACAAGGCGGAAATGGTGCCGGTGGTTTCGGCCTTCCGCCGCGCCTTTCCCGGCATCCGGGTGCTCTATGCCGATCTCGGGTCGGCCGAACTCTATCGCCGCTATACCGCCGAAGTGCGCGCGAAGCAGTATTCCGCGGACATCGTCTGGTCTTCCGCGATGGACCAGCAGGTCAAGCTGATCAACGATGGCTACGCGCAGCAATATGCCAGTCCCGAAAAGCCCGCGCTGCCGGAAGCGGCGGTGTGGAAGAATATGGGCTTCGGCGTTACCGCCGAGCCGATCGGCGTGGTCTACAACAGGAAGCTGGTGCCCGCCGCCCTGGTGCCGCAGAGCCACCGGCAGCTGGAGCAGCTCCTGCGCAAGCGCCGCGCGGCCTTCATGGGCAAAGTCGCGACATTCGATCCCGCCCGTTCCAACGTCGGCTATCTCTATCTCTCGCAGGATTTCCAGATCACCCGCGACACGCGCGGACTGGTGGAAGCCATGGCGGCCACGCGGCCGGTGCTCATGACCCATACCGAGGAGATGCTGCAAGGCGTCGCCTCGGGCAAGCTGGCCATGGCCTACAACGTGATCGGTTCCTACGCGCTCGAACGGGCGCGGCGCGATCCGAACATCGGCGTCGTCTTTCCGCGCGACTATACGATCGTCACCTCGCGCATCGCCTTCATCTCGCGCGAGGCGCGCCATCCGGCGGCGGCGCGACTGTTCCTCGATTTCCTTCTCTCCCGTGCCGGGCAGGCCCAGCTCGCCCGGCATAGCCTCTGGCCGGTGCGCTCCGACGTGCCCGCTTCTCATCGCCTTCCTGCCGGACAGGCGCGCCCCGTGCGCGTGGGTCCGCAGCTTCTCGTCAATCTCGATCGCCTGACCCGCGCCCGCTTCCTGCGCGACTGGAACGCGATCCTTGCCTCTGGACAGAACATCAGATGAAAATCCTTGCAGCGGGCACTGCCCTTGCCGCCCTGATCGCGGCGACGCCTGCCCTTGCCCAGGAACCGAGCAAGGAAGACCTTGCCGAACTGGTTCGCGCCCAGGCCGCCGAAATCGCCTCGCTGCGCCAGCGGGTGGAGAAGCTGGAGGCGGGAGCCACTCCCGCGCTGGCCGCCGCTCCGCAAGCGCCTGCCGCAACGCCGCCAGCTGCCGCACCCGAGCCCGCCCCGCAAGTCGTGGTGACCGAGCCTTACGCGCCGCAGCTTGTCCCCCCTGGACCGGCCGAGCGCGATATCGAGCGTGTGCGTGCTGCCGCCGTCTCGGCTTCGGGCGTCAGCACCGAATGGGGCGCGGGCCTGCCGGTGTTCCATTCGGCGGACGGCATGTTCAGCTTCAAGCCGCGCGGGCGCATCATCACCGATGTCAGCACCACCACGGGCTCGAAGTACAGCGGCCGCAACCTCACCACCACCGGCATGCGCGCGCTGCGCATGGGCCTCGAAGGCACGGTCGGCACGCATTTCTTCTATCAGTTCGAGAGCGACTTCTCCGAGAACGAGGTGGATGTCGTCACCGCCTTCATGGGCTGGCGCAACCGCATCGCGCCGGGCATGGACTATGACGTGCGCGTCGGCCACTTGTTCAACGACCGCAGCTTCGACGGCTCGACGGGGTCGGACTCGACGCCCTTCACCGAACGCTCGGTAGTCGCCACCGCGATCATCCCGCAGCGCGCCTTCTACGGCCTCGGCATCATGCCGCGCCTGTTCTGGAAGACCGGCCACGCCTCGCTGACCGTCACCGGCGACCGGATCGACGGCGACCAGAGCACGTCCGACAACCGCACCGTGCTGGCCCGCGCGCACTGGAATCCGGTGAAGTCCGACCGTCAGGTGCTCCACCTTGGCATTTGGGGCTTCGACGAGATGCTCCATCCGGGCAAGAACACGTTGACCCGCAACACCGT
The DNA here is from genome assembly GCF_009811895.1 of Novosphingobium sp. TCA1. Classification (NCBI taxonomy): domain Bacteria; kingdom Pseudomonadati; phylum Pseudomonadota; class Alphaproteobacteria; order Sphingomonadales; family Sphingomonadaceae; genus Novosphingobium; species Novosphingobium sp. TCA1. The sequence goes on from NZ_BLJH01000007.1 coordinate 6,561, forward strand.
GATCGGCGGCCGCTTCAACGGTGCCTTGCGCCTTTCCACCGGCACGCTGCTCGGCGGCACCGGCACCACCGGCTATGGTGTGGAAGTGGGCGGCTATTCCGGCCCGCTCTGGATCATGGGCGAGGCGGGCGAGCGCCATGCCCGGCTCGACGGCGGACGGCCCGATTTCGTCAGCCGCGCCTGGAGCGTTTCGGGCGGCTGGTTCCTCACCGGGGATCTGCCCCCTTACAATCCGCGCCTCGGCAGCTTCGGCCAGCCCAAGGTCCTGCGCCCCGTCTTCGAAGGCGGCCCCGGCGCGATCGAGTTGACCGCACGCTACGAGAACCTGGAGTTCGACGACATCGTCACCCCCGCGCAAGGCTGGGCGGCGACGCTGGGCGTGAACTGGTATCTCAACAGTTTCACCCGCTTCCAGGTCAACGCGATCCACTGGAACACGCAGAACACCGCCGGTGCCTATACCGGGAAAGACGATGGACAGACTTTGACCGCCCGCGTCGGCGTCACGTTCTGATCCGTCCCATCCATCCATGACAGACATTCGGGGACAATCATGAGTCTCGCCCTTATTGGCTTCCTGATGGTGGCCACTTTCATGACGCTCATCATGACCAAGCGGATGACCCCGCTGGTCGCGCTGGTCGTCGTGCCTACGACGTTCGCCCTGCTCGCCGGTTTCCACGCGGGCCTTGGCGACATGATGATCGAGGGCCTGACCAAGCTGGCGCCCACCGGCGTCATGCTGCTCTTCGCGATCCTGTTCTTCAGCACCATGACCGACACCGGCCTGTTCGATCCGCTGGTGGGCCGCCTGATCCGGCTGGTCCACGGCGATCCGATGCTGATCCTGATCGGCTCGGTGGTGCTCTGCGCGCTCGTCAGCCTCGATGGCGACGGGTCCACTACCTACATCATCACGATGGCCGCCATGCTGCCGCTCTACAAGCGCTACGACATGAACCGGCTCTACCTCGTCTGCCTGCTGATGGTGACCAGCGGCGTGATGAACCTGACGCCCTGGGGTGGGCCGACCGCGCGCGCTGCCAGTGCGCTGAAGCTCGATCCCTCGACGCTGTTCGTGCCGCTGATCCCGGGCATGGTCGCGGGCCTGGCCTTCCTGATCCTGCTGGCGATCCATTTCGGCCGCAAGGAACGCCGCCGCATCGGCCGCGTCGAGGCCGCCACGCCCAAGGAACTGGCCGACTTTGCCGTCTCGCAGTGGCCCGAGGCGCGTCGTCCGAAGATGATCTGGTTCAACGCCGCGCTCGTCGTCGCGCTGCTGGTGCTGCTGGTCTGGGGCGTGCTGCCGCTGCCGATCCTGATGATGCTGGCCTTCGCCATCTCGATGATCGCCAACTATCCCCATGTGAAGGAACAGAAGGAGCGCATCGCCGCCCATGCGGGCAACGTGCTGGCGGTCGTCTCGCTGATCTTTGCGGCGGGCATCTTCACCGGCATCCTGTCGGGCACCGGCATGGTCGAGGCGATGAGCCGCGAAGTGGTGAGCTTCATCCCGCCCTTCCTCGGCCCCTACATGGCGCCGATCACCGCGCTAATCAGCCTGCCGGGCACGTTCTTCATCTCCAACGACGCCTTCTACTTCGGCATGCTGCCGATCCTGGCCGAGGCAGGCGCGCATTACGGCGTGGAGCCCATGGCCATCGCCCGCGCCTCGCTGATGGGCCAACCGGTCCACCTGCTCAGCCCGCTGGTGCCCTCGACCTACCTGCTGGTCAGCCTTGCGGGCGTGGACCTTGCCGACCACCAGCGCTTCACCCTGATCCCGGCGGCGCTGTGCTGTCTGGTGATGACGGTGGTGGGCATGCTGGTGCTGGCCTTCCCGTTCGTGGGGTGACGCGGTGACGTTCGCTCCCTTTGCTACCTTCGCTCTCCACCTCACGCCTCGTCACCCTGAACTTGTTTCAGGGTCCATCGGGCAGTCATGGCCGGAGTGTTGGACAGTAAACCGCGAATGCCGCAAGCGCTCGAAGCGTCCGGTTGAGGCTGAGGAATGGATCCTGAAACGAGTTCAGGATGACGGACTTCGGGCCTTGGATGACGAGTGACGTATGACGGGTACGCTGCGTATCTTCCCTGATCCCCGCATGATCCTGCGCTTCCTTGCCGCGCTTGCCCTCGGCGCGGCGGGAGGGGCCGCGTTCTGGGCTATCGGCGCGCCGCTGCCCTGGGTGCTTGGCGCGATGAGCGCCTGCGCGGCGGGGAGCATCGTGGGCTTGCCGATAGCCGCCTCGTCCGCCACCCGCCGCCCGATGTCGGCGGTTATCGGCGTCGTGCTGGGCAGTGCCTTCCATCCCGGCCTGATGACACAGGCGGCGGAGTGGATCGTGCCCATTGCCCTGCTGCCGCTGTTCCTCGCCAGCGCGGCGTTCCTCTGCGTGCTCTATTTCCGCCGCGTCGCCCGGTTCGACCCGCCCACCGCCTATTTCGCAGGCATGCCCGGCGGCATTGCCGAGATGGTGCTGATGGGCGCCGAGCGCGGCGCGGACGAGCGCATGGTCGGCTTGATCCACGGCGCGCGGATATTCCTCGTGGTCTTCATCCTGCCGTTCCTGATCCGCGCCTTCGAGGCGGACGTTCATGCTCCGGTGCTCGCGCCGCCGATGCTGACGGAGGCGACCGGCTGGCCGCTGCTGTTCTGGGGTCTCGGCTGCGTGATCGTGGGCGGCGCGATCGGCCGCGCGCTGAGGCTGCCCGCCTGGCACCTGATGGGGCCGCTCTTCGCCAGCGCGCTGGTGCATCTGACCGGCCTGTCCGATTTCCATATCCCCGCCTGGGCCATCGCCGCCGCGCAAGTGGGCCTGGGCGCCACTATCGGCTGCCGCTTCGTCGGCCTCGACCTCAGGACATTGACCCGCACCCTGCTGTTGGCGGCGGGATCGACCGCGATCCTGCTCGTCATAACCTTCGGCTGGGCCTTTGCGATCGGTTGGGCTACGGGGCTCAACCCGGCGCTCGTCGCGCTGGCCTATTCGCCCGGCGGGGTGGCGGAAATGAGCATGGTCGCGCTGAGCCTCACGCTGGAGGCGGGCTTCGTGATCGTTCACCATCTCGTCCGGGTGATGCTGGTCATCGTCGGCGCGCCGCTTTCGTTCCGCATCATGGGAGCCGCCCGATGACCCCGCCCGATCCTGCCGAGCAGATTATCGCCATCCTCTACCAGGCGCTCGAACCGCCGGTGATCGACGGTGCGCGCAAGGAAGCCAAGCCGGGCGGCTATTCCGACAGCGGCGCCGACATCGGCGTGGCCCTGCTGGCTGCAGGCTGCACTCTGGCGACGCCGGTGGCCGATCCCGACCCCACGCGCGTGTTCGACTGGGTCTGGCCCGATACCGAGCAGGGCATTGCCGCCGCGCTGGAAGCAGGCGCCACGCTGCTCTGGGCCAATACCGTGGTCTTTGAAGGACACCCCATCGAGCAGGCGAGCCGCAAGGCCTGGATCGTCGGGCCGGACCCTCAGGCCATGCAGGAGATCGACGACAAGGCGGCCACCAATGCGCGCCTGCTCGCAGCAGGCCTGCCGGTCGCGCAATCCTGGCTGATCGATGGCGACGGCGATCTCGACGCGCAACTCGCGCCCTTTGCAGACCGGACACCGCTGGTGGTGAAGCCGCTGCGCGGGCGCGGCAGCCAAGGCGTGAGCGTCGCCCGGACCACGGAGCAATTGGCCGCGCAAGTCCGCGACCTGGCTGAGAGCCGCCGCTTCGGCGCGGCGATCATGCTGGAGCAGTTCCTGCCGGGCCAGGAAATCACCATTACCGTCATGCCTGCCGCCTGCCGGGAAGGGGCCGCGTCGCCTTTCGCGCTGCCGCCCGTGCGCCGGTTCGACCAGCACGGCGACGTCGCCCCCTATAACGGCGACGTCCCGGTCAGCCGCAACAGCGCCGCGATGACGCCCGAGGAATGCGCCGATCCTGCCGTGACCGCCGTGACCGCGGCCTGCGAACAGGCCGCTGCCCTGCTCGAAATCCGCGGCACCATGCGGATTGACTGCCGCGCGGATGCCGAGGGGCGTTATTTCCTCTTCGACGTCAACGCGAAGCCCAACCTCACCGGCTCCGGCCGTCCGGGGCGCGAGGACGAAGACAGCCTTTCCACCATCGCCGCCGCCGCTTGCGGCTGGACTTATTCGGACTTCCTCCTTGCAGCCGCGCGCGGCGCCTGGAGAGAACCCCGAGATCAACAGGGATAATACCGCATGACCGACTTGTGGCAGCACATCGTTGCCGATTTCTCCAACCTCGGCTCACCCGCCGCGCTGGCCGCCTTCGGGCAGGTGGTGCTGATCGACGTGATGCTGGCGGCCGACAATGCCATCGTCGTCGGCGCGCTGGCGGCCGGGCTTCCCGCCGCCATGCGCCGCAAGGTCATCATGATCGGCGTGGTGGCCGCGCTCGTCCTGCGTATCGCCTTCGCGCTCGTCGTGACCCAGCTGATGCAGCTTGTCGGCCTGGTCTTTGCAGGCGGGTTGCTGCTGGTCTGGGTGGCGTGGAAGATGTGGCGCGAACTGCGCGAGGACGTCGGCGGCGAGGATGACCCCGTCGCCAAGGCCGCCCCGCGCAGCTTTGCCGCTGCCGCCTGGGCCGTGGCCGTGGCCGATATCAGCATGAGCCTCGACAACGTGCTGGCCGTGGCCGGCGCCGCGCGCGACCATCCCGGCATTCTCGCCATCGGCCTGATCCTCTCGGTCGCGCTGATGGGCCTTGCCGCCAATGTCCTCGCCCGCGTGATCGAGCGCTATCGCTGGATCGCCTATATCGGCCTGATGGTGATCCTCTACGTGGCGGGCAAGATGATCTGGGAAGGCTTGGTCGATCCCACGCGCGGCCTGCTCGTGCTGTTCTGAGAAATGTAACCTTCGGGATCACGGTGCATCCAGCACCGTGATCCCGTTTTTTAATTCAGCTGCCCGGCAGAGGGCAGCGCATTGCCCGTCTGCATGTTCGTCACCACGGCGCGGGCCTGCGATACGCGGCTATGCGGCGGAACGCCGTGGGTCAGCCAGACATTGCCGCCGATCTCGGATCCCTTGCCGATCGTCACCCGGCCCAGGATCGTCGCCCCCGCGTAGATCACCACGTCGTCCTCCACCACAGGATGGCGCGGCAGCGACCGGACGAGCGCGCCGGAACCCTCCTTGGTGAAGTCCTTGGCGCCCAGCGTTACCCCCTGATAGAGACGCACATTGTCACCCACGACGGCGGTTTCGCCCACGACCACGCCGGTGCCATGGTCAATGAAGAAGCCGCGCCCGATCGCGGCGGCGGGGTGAATGTCGATCCCGGTGGCGCCGTGCGCGATCTCCGTGAGGATGCGGGCGACCAGCGGCGCGCCCAGCCCGTGCAGGGTGTGGGCGAGCCGGTAATGAATGATCGCCAGCAGCCCCGGATAGCAGATCAGCACCTCGTCGAGACTGCGTGCGGCCGGGTCGCCGCGATAGGCCGCGTCGATGTCGAGGTCCAGCATGCGGCGGATCTCCGGCAGGCTTCGCGAAAAAGCCAGCACGATGGCATCGGCCTGCTGCTCTGCCTCGTCCGCGCCCTCTTCTGCATAGTTCAGTTCAAGCCGCACTTGCGCCTGCAAACGGCTGAGGGCGACCTGCAGGGACCGGGTGACGAAAGTTTCCTCGTTGTGGGGGCGCACGAAGTCCGGGCCAAGCCGCAGCGGGAAAAGCGCGCCGCACAGTTCTTCCGCCACTTTCGCCAGCCTCGTGCGCGAGGGAAAGCCCTGGGCGCCGTATTCGGCATGATGACTGCTGGCCGCGCGGCGGCTGCGGCGGACCTGGGCGAGTTCGCCCACGATCCCCGCGACGTTCCAGAAGTCGTCTTCCTGTGCGGGATCGGCGTAAAGATCGCTGCTGTCGGGTAAGGTCGGGTTCGGCGGTGACATCGTTCTACCTCATCGATGAGGGATCACGAAGCCTGGCGTTGTCGCCCCAGCGTCGCGCGCTTTAGCCGTTGGTAACGCGGAGCAAGCTGCATCCCGATCAAAAGCCGCGGGTCGACCGGATGAAAAGGCGGCACGTCGACCGGGCGCCGCCATCCCGGTTTATTCGGGCAGAGGCCCTGTCAGTCAAGGAACTGCGTCCGTTTCGGGAATAGAAATTCTGGCCGAGCCGAAACGGAAAATCGCGGCGTCCCCCGGAGCGGATGGCACCAGGCGCCTTGTGAAGCGTTTTGTTCATATCGTGTCCATCCACGGACGTTCATACCACGCCTAACCGGACACCTCTGGAATGCGTCCCGTGGGAGGAAAGCATAGCCTGGAACCGAGCGCATGGCGGCATCGGAAAGCAAGCATGCGTTTTGCAAGTTCCTGTAAAAACCAAGTATTATTCTGAGTCGCGAACAACTTATTGGCCCTGTTTGGCGTATGCCAAGTATCGTCCATCTTCAATTCGACCGATGGAATGCACAGTCGGACAGAATCGGATTGTCGAAACCGCGATGCTGGGCTTGGGAAAATGGACTGATACTAACCAATTGGAGGAAATCCATGTCGCCGTCTATGACGAAACTTGCCCCCGCGGTCGTAATGCTGGTTGGCGCTCTGGGTCTGGGTGGCTGCGCCACCAAGGGTTTCGTGCGCGAACAGGTCGCGGCTGTTAACCAACGGGTCGACGGACTCGAAACCAAGCTGCAGGCTACCGACACCACGGCGCAGCAGGCTCTCTCCGAAGCGCAGGCCGCTTCCGGTCAGGCCCAGCAGAACGGCCAGCGTCTCGACCAGCTCAACGCGCGCGTCGATGGCGTGGAACAGCAGCTGCAGCAGGCCCAGCGCAAGCGCGCCCGCAACTGATCTTGCGGCCGGGGCCGAGATTGGGGCGGGTATCGCCTTGATCGCCTCGGCCTGATAGGAAGTCCCGAACTTTCCGCGTCGGCGTCCTTTTGGCGCCGACCGTATTCCTGCCGTCTCTATCCCTGAGTTCATCGAGAATATGATCAATGTCTTCCCGGCACTTGCCGGATTTGGCGCCGGATTTGCGCTTCTTGCCGCCGTGCCTGCCCGTGCGGCGGAAGCTGCGCGTGCTGCCGATACCAAGTCCGAAGTGCCCGCCGAAGTCGTCAAGGCCGAAGCCGTTGCCGTCGAGCGGTCCGAAGACGCCACGCGCGTCGCCAACTGGATCGCCTCTTCGGGGGACAATCGATCCTTGCCCTATGTCATCGTCGACAAGAAGGCGGCCAGAGCCTACCTGTTCAGCGCGAAGGGCAAGGCACTCAGCGATGCGCCGGTACTGATCGGAGTGGCGCTTGGAGACGATGCCACGCCCGGCATCGGATCCAAGTCCCTTTCGGAGATCGGCCCGGCGGAGCGTACCACGCCCGCCGGTCGCTTCCTGGCGAAGTTCGGGATCGCCGCCGGAAACAACAAGGTGCTGTGGGTCGATTATGCGACCTCCGTGGCGCTTCACACGATCCCCGTAGGCAACAAGGAAAAGCGCCGCGAAAGGATGCTGTCCAAGACGATCGAGGACAATCGCATCACTTTCGGATGCATCAACGTTCCCAAGGTTTTCTACAACAAGGGGGTCGTGCCGCTGTTCCAGAAGAAGGGCGGCTATGTCTATGTGACGCCCGATATCAAGCCGCTTGAGGAAGTGTTCCCCCGGCTGCGGGTCCAGCCTTTCCTGGATGCTGCTGCGGCGGCGAATTGAGGGCTCTAAGCCCCCGACAGATTCTCAACGAAAAGGGCCGCCTCGAAACTTCGAGGCGGCCCTTTTCGTTGCTTTGCTGTGATCAGCGGGATTATTCGCTTACGGGAGCAGCCTCCGCCTTCTTGCGGCCTGCGCCCTTCGCCTTGGCGGGGGCCTTGGCGGCAGGCTTGGTGCCTGCCGATTCCTGCGGCTTGCGGCCGAGGCCGATCTTGTGTGCCAGTTCCTTGCGGCGCTGCGCATATTCCGGTGCCACCAGCGGATAGTCGGCCGGCAGGTTCCAGCGGGCGCGGTAATCCTCGGGCGTGAGGCCGTGGTCGGTCATCAGGTGGCGCTTGAGCATCTTCAGCTTTTCGCCGCATTCCAGGCAAGTCACGGTATCCGGCTTGACCGAGGCGCGCACCGATACGGCCGGCTTGCGCTGCTCCTCGACCGGCTCGGGCGCCTGGCCAAGCTTCGCCAGCGATCCGTAGACGGACTGGATCAGGCCGGGCAGGCGATCCGCCTCGACCTTGTTGTTGCTGACGTGCGCCGTGATGATGTCGGCAGCAAGTTCGAGAAGAGCTTCATTGACCATAGTATCGTGCATACCCGTTTTCATCGTTGCTTCCCCCGTCGTGTTCTTGAGCACTGTAAAACCCGTAGTGCAAGGTGTTTTTCTATTATTTGCGAAGGGTTTTTCGGATCATGATACGTTTTGGCACGTAAGCCCAATTTAGTATTCTTGTCATAAACCATGACCTAGCGCTGCGCCGGGTTGCGAATGGCTTTGACAGGGGATTTCCGGCGCGGCACCATCCGGTCAGACTGTGCAACAGGCGAAGGACCGAGCATGCGACGCTTCCTGGTACTTTCCACCATCATCGGCATGACCATCGCGGGCGGCGCCGTCGCCACCGCGCCGCTCTGGGCCCAGGGGCAGCCCTCCGCGCCTCCGGGCAAGCGCGACGCGGCTCTGGTAAAGAGCGGCACCTATGAAGCCGACCCTCATCATACGCTGGTGGAATGGCAGGTCGATCATATGGGCTTCTCGCCCTATTTCGGCCTGTTCGGGGACATTACGGGCACGCTGCAACTCGATCCCAAGGCGCCCGAAAATGCCAAGGTCTCGGTAACGATCCCGGTTGCCAAAGTGACCACCGCTAGCCCCGGCCTTACGGAACATCTTTTGCGCGGGCCGAAGGAAGCAGGCGGCAAGGCCGATTTCTTTGGGCCTTCACCGGCGGCGGCCACTTTCGTTTCCACCGCGGTCCGCCGCAAGGGCGCGGATGAAGCCGAGGTCACGGGCAATCTCACGCTGAACGGCGTGACTAAGCCGGTCACCCTGTCGGCGCGGTTCTATGGCGCCGGTCCGGTGCCTGCGCAGATGGGCGGCGGTGAAAACGTCGGTTTCGAGGCCACGACCAAGATCAGCCGCAGCGCTTTCGGTATCGGCTTCGGCGTGCCGATGGTTTCGGATGAAGTGCAGTTGAAGATCGCGGCGGCTTTCATCAAGAAGTAGCAGCACAGCGCGGCCTACCAAGTATTATGACAAATTGATGACGGTTTGCACTGGTTAATTATCTGACAGAATTAGAAATTGTTAGTGATTGAGCCTTAGCGGCACCTAGCGGGTGGTTTGCGAATCCGGTCGGATCGCGAAGAAACGTCGGGTGCATGATGTTCAGAATTTCCAGAAGCATGAATTGGGGCATGGGGCGTTTCTTCGCGTCTCTGGAAACCAGGCTGATCGGGGCGCTGTGCCTGATCGCGGCACTCAGCGTGCTGCTGCAGGTCGTGACCCAGCGCGAGGCTTTCGCGCTCCGCAAGGAGAGCGAGGCGCTCATCCAGATGTCGGGGCTGGCGGAAAATGCCGAGCAGTTCTCCGAAGCCGTGGGCAAGCTGCGCATGGCGACCAATCGCGGATTGGTGGCCAGCAATGCCAGCAGCACCAGCGACGAACTCACCGACGCCGCGATCGCTATCGGCGACCAGCTTGCCAGGCTGCGCAGCAGCGGCACTTCGCTTTATGACCTTCCCGAAGCCTCCAACCCATTCGCGGACCTCGACCGACACGTCGCGGCGATCCTGGAGGTCCAGAGCGGCGCCGCCGGTGGACAGAAGCTGATCGCGCGGATCGAGAAGCGCAACAGTGCCATGGCCCGCTTCGCCGACGAACTGGTCGATCGCGCCCGCGCCAACCGGGAGGCCGCGCAAAAGCGGTTGATCGCCTCCATCGAGCGCTGGCAATTGCTGGTCTTCGGCACGGGACTGGTGACGATCCTGGTCGTGCTGCTGGTCCTCTTCGATATCCTGCGCAACATCCTGCCTGCGATCCGCCGCATGCACGGCCATCTCCAGGGGCTAGCCGAAGGCGATCTCGATCAGGAGATCGGCACGTTCCGGCTGAAGGAACTGAAGGCCTTGTCCGGCCCGCTGGAAACCTTCCGTCGCAATGCCAAGGCGGTGAAGAACCTTGCCTTCAGCGACGCGGCCACCGGCCTGCCTAATCGCCGCGCCTTCCAGGAAGACGTCGGCAGGCTGCTGGCGGCAGGCGCGGGGCGCCGGTTCGCCTGCATGGTGATCGACATCGACCGCTTCAAGCATATCAACGACGACTACGGCCATGCCGCGGGCGACGAACTGGTGCGCCTGATCGGAGAGCGGATGAAGACGATCCTCGGGTCCGAAGGGATCATCGCCCGCGTCGGGGGAGACGAGTTTGCACTGTCCATGCCGCTTGCCGCGCGTGGAGATGCCGTGGATGTGGCCAACCGCCTGGTCGATGCGGCCTGCGCGCCCTTCAGTCTCGGCGCCTATTCCGTGGTTGTCACCGTTTCGCTGGGGGTGGTCGAACTGGACGGCGGCGAGCCGGTGGACATCGACGAGATCCTGCGCAACGCCGACATGGCGCTCTATGCCTCCAAGAAGAACGGCCGCAACTGCGCGACTCCCTTCTCGCCATCGATGGCGGAGGAGCGCGCGATCGACCGGGCGCTGGAAAAGGACCTGGAATCGGCTTTCGACAAGGACCAGCTGCGCATGGTCTACCAGCCGATCCATTCGGTGCAGGACAGTACGCGCGAAGTCGAGGCGCTGGTGCGCTGGAAACATCCCGAGCTTGGCGAAGTGCCGCCGTCCACGTTCATCCCGGCCGCGGAACGCAGCGGGCTGATGGTGCGGCTGGGCGAATGGATCATCCAGCGGGCACTGCGCGATTTCGCGCACTGGCCGGACATGGACATGAGCATCAACCTCTCGCCGCTGCAACTGCAGCACGACGGTTTCAGCACGTTCCTGCTCGACTGCTGCCGCCAATACGATATCGCGCCGCGTCGCCTGTTCCTGGAAGTGACGGAATCGCTCTCGATCGAACGCAATACGCGGGCGCTTCTGACGCTGAACATGCTGCGCAACATGGGCTTCCGTATCGCGCTGGACGATTTCGGAACGGGCTATTCTTCGCTTTCCATGGTGAAGAGCTTCAAGTTCGACCGCATGAAGCTCGATCGCAGCCTGGTCATGGACCTCGGGCAGGATCCCGCATCGGTAGCGGTGCTGGAAGCGGCAGTGACCATGGCGCGCCATGTCGGCGCCGAAGTGGTGGCGGAAGGTATCAGCGACGCGCACCTGATCGGCGCCACCAAGAGCGCCGGCTGCACCCATCTGCAAGGCTACTTCTACAGCCGCCCGATCGAGGCGGACGCCGTGCAGGACTATTTTGTGGACAGCGAGGCGCGCGCCTCCGCAATGGCGTGATCGGATTCTAAGCTTCTGGTTTTGCGCGCTTTCCCAAATTTTCGCCGTCTGCAAATATTAAATCCGGCAGTGGGAATTTGTTCGAGGGCGTTAGTTCCCTTTGCGTACGCAAAAACCGAAATGCGTGCGCACATTTGCCCGGATTGATTCTTAATTATTCTGTGCGAGCACTTTCGTCCCGGAACATGCTATATGGACGAGAGTGAAAATACTAGAAAGCCTTCGGGAGCCGGAGGGGCAGTCTGAAGCCCTGATAAGGGAGCAATACCTGAGCCTGCGTCAGCAGATTCCGCTCATGTACCTGCTCATGACCGTCAATGCTGCGTTCCTGGCCGCCGTCGCCAGCCGCGATACGCCGTTGGTGCTGAGCCTGGGCGTACCGGCGGCGCTGGTTATGGTGACCAGCCTTCGCGCGGTAGTCTGGCTGGCGCGGCGGCGACAGGAACCGTCGATCGCCCGTATGCGCCGCCAACTTCGCGGCACCAAACTGGCCGCGGCCGTTCTCAGCCTGCTGTTCGGTGCCTGGGGACTCGTGCTCTTTGCGCAGGCCGATGCGCTGCGCGGAAGCTCCATCGCGCTCTACGTCTTCGTCGGCGCCATCGGCTGCTGCTACTGCCTCCAGGCACTGCCCTCGGCGGCGCGTCTGGTGCTGCTGTTCGGTGCGGCGCCGGTGACGGCGCGGCTGCTGCTGTCGGGGAACTGGTACTTCTTCGGCACCGGCGTGACCTTCCTGCTTGCCGCCGCCGTCATACTGCGCACCCTGGCGACCAACCGCTCCGCCTTTTCCGAAGTTCTGCGCTCCCGCTCGGAGATGAGCGTGCTGCTCCATGCGCTCGAACAGAGCTAGGAACACTATCGCTACTCGGTGGATCTCAATCCCCAGATCCCCTGGATCAGCGACCCGGACGGTTCGATCTGCGAGATCAGCCCGCGTTGGACCTTGCTGACCGGCATGACGATCGAGGAAGGGCTCGATGCGGGCTGGACCCGCGCGGTCCACCCGGAGGACCTGCCCCGTGTGCTGGAGCAATGGAACATCGCGCTCCATTCGGCCGATCAGCCGGTCGCCGATGTGCGCTATCGCCTGCGGCGGGCCGACGGCCACTATTGCTGGGTGCGTGCGCGATCCTATCCGCGCCGCGACGCCGAAGGGCGGATCGTCAAGTGGTACGGCAACCTGGAAGACATCGACGATCAGGTCGCGGCCGAAACGGCGCTGCGCGACAGCGAGGAACGCTACCGGCTCGCCTCGCGCGCGACCAACGACCTTATCTGGGACTGGTCGCACATTACCGACCGGATCGAATGGGCCGACAGTGTCGAGAGCATCTACGGCCATGTCGAGGCGGCGGCGGGCGTCGACATGGAATGGTGGCGGGCCCATATCCATCCCGAGGACCTCGCCAGTGTAGACGCCACCTGGGCTGCCGTTCATGGGCGCCGCCGCGATAGCTGGAGCCACGAATTCCGCTTTCGTGCGGCGGATGGCTCCTACGTTCACCTGCTGTCGCGGGGCTACGTCCTGCGTGACGAGCACGGCAGGGCGCGCCGCTCCATCGGTGCCTTGCAGGACGTCACCCAGGCCCGGCGCGCCGAAGCCGAGCTGCGCCGCGCCGCCTACCATGACGTTCTGACCGACCTGCCCAACCGCGCCCATTTCGCCGCCCGCCTCGAACAGGCGCTGGCGGCGGCACGGGCCGACGACACACGGGTTGGCGTGGTCGTCTTCGATGTCGACAATTTCAAGGCGATCAACGACAGCCTCGGTCACGGCGCGGGAGACACCGTGCTGCGGGCGGTGGCGCAGCGGCTTTCCGCCGGACTTCCCCCGGACGCCTTTGCGGCGCGGCTCGGCGGGGACGAATTCGCGATCATCCTGCCCGGTCTCGACGAAAGCGCATCGGCGCTGATCCGGCGCCTGCTCGAAGCCGTGGGACGGCCGATGACCATCGACGAGAGCGTGGTGGAAGTCGGCGTCAGCGCAGGCGCGGCGGTCTGGCCTGCCGACGGCAATGATGCCGAGGCGATCCTCAAGAGCGCGGATCTGGCGCTCTACACCGCCAAGGCCCGTAGCGCCGGTGATGTGGAGAGCTTCCATCCCGAACTGCGCGATGCCGTGGAAACCCGCAATTCGATGCTGCGCGATGCGCGCGATGCCCTGGGCGAGGAGCGGATATTCCCGTTCTACCAGCCGAAGATCTCGCTCGCTTCCGGCGAGATCGTCGGCTTCGAGGCGCTGCTGCGCTGGCAGCACCGCGAGCGGGGCCTGCAACCCCCCGGCACCATCCACGCCGCTTTCGAGGACAGCGCCCTGTCCACCCAGCTGACCGACCGCATGCTGGAACGGGTCCTGCGGGATCTGGCGGACTGGCAGGAGCAGGGATACGAAACCGGCCGCATCGCCATCAACGGTTCGCCGGTCGATTTCCGGCGGGACGATTTTGCCGAGCGCATCCTTTCGCGTCTCCATGCCCTGGGCCTGCCCGCCCGGCTGCTGGAACTGGAAGTCACGGAAAGCGTCTTCCTGGGGCGCACTGCGGAGACTGTGGAGCGGGCATTGCGCACGCTGGCCGGAGAAGGGGTGACGATCGCGCTCGACGATTTCGGCACCGGCTATGCCTCGCTGACCCATCTCCAGCAGTTCCCGGTGGACGTGCTCAAGATCGACCGCTCCTTCGTCTCGCGCCTCGGCAGCACGAACAGCGCGGACTTCGCGATCGTCCACGGGGTGATCGACATCGCCCAGCGGATGGACATCCAGACCGTGGCCGAGGGGGTCGAGAACGAGACGCAGCTGGACCGGCTCTGCGAACTGGGCTGCGACGTGGCGCAAGGCTTCCTGTTCGGCGGCGCGCTGGGCGCGGGGCGCATCGGCGCTTTCGTGCGCGGCTGGCCGCAGGCGCGGCAGGGCTATTGCTGGCAGGGCGCTTCGAACCGGCCGCGCTCGTTCGGGCAGGGGTGATAGAGGGTTTGCTAGCGCGCGATACGGTTCGCCGCGTCGCCATAACGTGTCGTCGTGCTACGGGATTGTGCATATTTGAACAGTTGGTCTAGGGGCGCGCTGCGGCCCGGTTGCGCCCCAATGCAACTGGCCGCCCTCGAGGAAAGGACCGTCTCGGCCCCCCGGACGGTCCTTTTTACCTCTCCTCCCTTTTCCCTTTCGATGTCGCAATTTACGGCATAGCTTGCCTCGGGTGACGAACCTCGAACGCATTGGCCTGCCGCTGGCACGGCGCATCGCGCTGGCTGCGCAGGGATTCGGGGCGGGATTCGGCGCACGGCGACCCGATTCGTCGAAACCGGCCCATCTTCGCCGCGTTCTCGACCATGTGCAGTTGTTCCAGATAGACAGTGTCAACGTCCTGTCGCGCGCGCACTATCTGCCGGCTTTTTCGCGGCTGGGCGCTTACGAGCGCACCGATCTGGATCGGATGGCCTGGGGAACCGGCCGGGCGCGCAAGCTGTTCGAATACTGGGCGCATGAGGCCTCGCTGCTGCCGTTCGAGATGCAGCCGATGCTGCGCTGGCGCATGGCCCAGGCCAATCGCGGCGAAGCGGGCTGGAGCGGCATGCGCGTCTACGCGCAGGAGCGCCGGGCCGAAGCCATGGCCTTGCTCGACCGCATCCGCATCGACGGCCCGCAGGCGACGTCGGACTTCGAAACGCACAAGGGCCAGTCCGGCTGGTGGGAGTGGAGCGACACCAAGCGCGCGCTCGAATGGCTGTTCTGGGCGGGGCACATTACCACGGCCACGCGGCGCGGCAATTTCGAGCGAGTCTACGACCTGACCGAGCGCGTCATTCCCGCAGAGGTACTGGCGATGCCGACCCCGAGTGAGGCGGATGCGCACCGCGCGCTCATTGCCCGTGCCGCCGCCGCGCACGGCATCGCCACGGGCGGCGAACTGCGCGACTATTTCCGCCAGTCGCCCGAGCAGGCGCGCGCGGCGATCCATTCGCTGGCGGAGGAGGGCGTGCTGGTGCCGGTCGAGGTGCCGGGCTGGCGCCACGCCTGGCTTCACCGCGACGCCCGCCGTCCGCGCCGGATCGCGGCGCAGGCCTTGCTGGCGCCATTCGATCCGCTGATCTGGGAGCGTGACCGGACCGAACGCCTGTTCGGCTTCCACTACCGGATCGAGATCTACGTGCCCGCCGGGAAGCGGCGCCACGGCTACTACGTGCTGCCGTTCCTGTTCGGCGACCGGCTGGTCGCGCGGGTGGATCTCAAGGCGGATCGGCAGGCTTCGCGCCTGATCGTGCAGTCGGTCCATTTCGAACCGGGCGCCCCGGAAGAGGCAGCGGGTGCGCTGGAGCAGGAACTCGCGCGGATGGCGGGCTGGCTGGGTCTCGAAAGCCCCTGACCTCCAGGATTACTCCGGCGGGTTACTCCGGCAGGTCAAGCCGATAGAAGCGCGTGTCCACGTTCATGCGGGGAAAGCTCTGGGGCAGGTCTGCGGGCGGGACGGGCGTGAAGCCATGCTTTTCATAGAAACGATGGGCGGCGAGAAACCTGTCGGTCGTTCCCAGAAAGATCCGGTGCAGGCCGTTCTCGCGGGCGAGATCCAGCACCGCGTGCAGGAGCCGCCCGGCAAGGCCGCTCCCGCTGCCCCGATGGTCTGCGGCAACGAACATCTTGCGCAGGGCGCCGTTTTCTGCGCCCCCGTTTCCCTGGCCCCCGTTTCCCTCCCCAATGTCCTTCATGCCGATGGTGCCGACGATCCGGTTCCCACTCTCGGCAACCAGGAAGGCACCTCTGCCGGTCTGGTAGAAGGCCGGAACCGTGCGCAAGTCGGGCTGGTCCGCAGCGGTGATGGCAAGCCCGAATTCCTCGCGCTGGATCTGCAGGATCAGGTCGATCACGCCTTGTTCGTCGCCGGGCCGGAAAGCTCTGATCCGCGCCTCATCCGGTACGGGCATCGCCGCCGTCATTGCCCGATCGGCGGCACTGCGTCCGACTGGCGGCGGCGCAGCTCGAACGGCAGGCGCAGATGCTCGGGATCTGCGGAAGCCTCGTCCTGCCCGTCGGGCCAGAGCCGCGTGCAGAGTATCGCCATGGCCTTGCGGCTCATTTCCTTGATCGGCTGGCGGATGGTGGTGAGGCGCGGCCAGATTGCGTCGGCCAGCGGAGTATCGTCGAAACCGCAGATCGAAAGTTCGCCGGGCACGCTGATCTTCATTTGGTGCGCGATGGTGACGGCGGCGGCGGCCATGTCGTCGTTGCAGGCGAAGATCGCGGTGGGGCGCTCGGCGCGGCCCAGCAGGCGTTCGGCGGCGATCAGGCCGGAGCGGTAGGAGAAATCGCCTGCCTCGATCAGGTCCTGCTCCAGCGCCATGTCATGGTCGCGCAGGGCATCGACATAGCCGTGGCGGCGGCGGGTGCTGCTGCGGTGGCGGCTGGTCCCCTCGATCAGGGCGATGCGGCGATGGCCGAGTTCGATGAGATGCCGGGTCATTTCGTAAGCGGCGCCGCGATCGTCCGTCGAGACAGAGGCCAGGGCTTCGGTCTCCCGGTCGGGCGCGATCGCCACTACGGCGATCCCGGCGGCGGTGAGGCCCTCCACTAGCTCAGCGCGGTCGCACAGGGGCGGGGGCAGGATCACGCCCGCGACATGCGCCTCGACGATCTGCGCGACCAGTTCCGGCATGGTGGCGCGGTCCGGGCACTGTTCGACGGTGAGGTGGACGTTGCGGGCCGGGGCTTCGTCCAGCGCGCCCAGCAGCAGTTCTCCGAGATAGGCCGAAGTGGTGGCGCCGCCGTGGAGCAGGGCGATGCGCCGCACGGTCCTGCCCGCCAGCATCCTTGCGGAGGTGTTGGGCACATAGCCCAGTTCCGCGACGGCCGCCGCGACCGCCTCGCGCGTTTCGGCGCTGACACGCGGTTTCCCGTTCAGCGCGCGCGATGCGGTCATGGCGGAAACGCCTGCGCGCTGCGCGACATCGTGAAGGGTGGGAGGCTTGGGCCTGCTGGGATCGTGTCTGGACATCGGACACTGCCTTTAATGCATGTGTCCGGCAGGTAAACAAGGACTCTTGTGGTTCAGCGAACCTCCAGGCCGAGCTGGGACAGGAGTTCCGCCGCCTGGATGCGGGAGATCACGGCGCCGCGGAACAGCCGCGCGTCGCGAAGTTCGATCCCGCCGAGGTCGGCGCCGCGAAGGTCCGCCTGCTCGAACCGGCAGCCGTCGAGCGTGGCATTGCGCAGCGAGCAATCCTCGAAACTGGCCATGCGGAAGTCGCATTTGCGCAAGTCTGCGTCCGAAAAGTCGATGCGGTGCAACCTGGCCTTGCGGAAGGACATGCCGGGCAGCTTGGCGAAAGACAGCAGGACTTCGGCAAATGTCGCGCCCAGCAAGCCTGCATCGGTCAGGTCGGCGCCGGTCAGCTTGGTGCCTTCGAAGCGCGTTCCGGTCAGCCGGGCATGGCGGAACAGGCCGTTGCTGAAATCGCAGCCGAGGATCGCCGCATCGCCGAGCTCCGCTCGGACGAACCCGGCTTCGGGACCTCGGCAGCGCAGGAAGCGCGCGCCGGAAAGGTCGGCGCCGTCAAAACTGGCACGGGCCATGGTGCAGCGTTCGAACGTCGTGCCGCTGAGGTCGAGGCCGGAAAAGTCGCCCTCGTCCAGATTGCAGCCGGTAAGGGTCCTTGGCCCTTCGGCGGCAGGTTCCAGCAGGGCTTCGCGCGTGACGGTGCATTCGATCATGGGCGTCTTATGCCCGAGCGGCGCGCCGCCGCAAGTTCCGGTCCATTCAGGGCGGTCATGGAAACGTCATCGAGCGCCCTTAACGGCATGCGCCGTGGAACCGCGCGATTCTTCGCAAGCCCAACGCAAGCCCGGCCGCCTCGGTCCGGCGCGGCTGGCCGTGTTCTCGCTTCCCGTGCTGCTGTTTCAGGCTGTCGAACTGGCCTGGCGTTCCTACCTGCCTGCGTTTCTGACACAGACGGTCGGCGTGTCGCTCGCGCTGGTCGGGGGGCTGATGCTGGGCGTGCGCGTGTTCGATGCGGCGGCCGACGTCGTGCTCGGCTGGGTCAGCGATACCACCACGACGCCGCTCGGCCGCCGGGCGCCGTGGATGGCGCTGGGGGCGATCATGGTGCCCGTAGGCGCGCTTGCGCTGTTCCTCGCGCCGCCGGGATCGGGGGTCTTGCGGGTGGTCGGCGCGGGTGTTCTGCTCCACATCGGCTATTCGTTCATCGTTACGCCGCACGGCGGCTGGGGGCTGGAACTGTCCGAGGACGAAGCGGAGCGCACGCGGATCATGGGCGCCAAAGTCTGGTTCGGCGTGATGGGCTCGATCGGCATGTTGGCCCTGATCGGCCTGCTGGAGCGGCGCTTCGGCTTCAGCATCGCTTCGCTGGCGGCGATGCTGGGCATCGTCATCGCGGCGGCCGCGCCGCTGGCCGTCTTCGCGGTGCTGGCCACTTTCCGGGAGCCGCGCCCGAAAGCGGCAGGGACCGTGCTTGCTGCGCCGTCGCTGGCCGAACTGCTCAGGGTCATGATCGGCGATCCCGACCTTCGCAGGATTCTTGTCCTCTACATGCTGTGCGGCATGGCGGATGCCTCGACCGCTGCGGTTTTCCTGTTCCTCGCCGAGCCGGTGCTGGGATTGAAGGGGCTGGGGGCGATGCTCCTGCTGATCCAGCCGGTCATGGTGCTTTTCACGCTTCCTCTTTGGGCGATCATGGCCGACCGGTTCGGGCGGCGGCGCGTCCTGGCGGTCGGTTTCGGGTGGCAGGCCCTGACGATGCCGCTGGTGCTGCTGGTGCCGACCGGCAATGCCGCGGCATTTGCGCTGTTCCTGGCGCTACGGGGTCTGACCTTTGGCATCGACTACATGCTTTTGCGCGCCATGGTGGCCGATATCGCCGAAAAGGGCTCCGGCAGCGGTCCCCGGATGTCGGGTAGCTACTATGCCCTGTCCAGCGTGACCCTCAAGCTGGCGCTGGGGCTGGGGGCGGGTTTCGGTCTCTGGCTGGTGAGTGCGTCCGGGTTTCAGGTGGGCACTGCTCCGGGGGCGACGGCAAGCCTGGCGATCCGTCTGGCCTATACCCTGCCTTCCGCCTTTGCCGGGCTTTGCGCGCTTCTGGTTCTTGGCGGACGGGGGGCAGCTGCTCCGCAAGCGATGGTGCATGATTTGCAATTGAGCTGACGCTCGCCCGCGTCCATTGCGGCCGGGCCTTTCAGGCATCCTCTCCCAAGACTTTTAAAAGCCGGCCCCTTCTTTGGTGGCCGGCTTTCTTTTTGCCTGCCGCACCGAGGACCTGCGTTCGAGGCCTGGAAACGGCAAAGGGGCGCAAGACCGTGAAGTCTTACGCCCCCTCCTGCATTCTCCCGAGGGAGAACTCCTGTTCGGGAAATCAGGCGCCCTGCGGCGTCGCGCTGCCGGAGAAGCGGCGGCCTGCCTTGGGAATGGACGAACCCGTCAGCGGACGGGGCGCACCGGGGCCGCGCGGCTCGCTGGGGCGGTCGATCCGGCCGGTTTCGAGGAGCTGGTTGATCTCGTCGCCGGACAGCGTCTCATATTCCAGCAGGGCCTGGGCCAGCGCTTCAAGCTGCTCGTTGTATTCGTTGAGCAGCTGGGTGGCGCGGGCGTGGGCGGTATCCACCAATACGCGGATCTCGCTGTCGATCACCTTGTTGGTCTCGTCCGAGGCCATGGTGCGGTGCGTCCCGCCCATGCCGAGGTAGCCTTCCTGGCTTTCCTCGTATTGGAGCGGACCGAGCTTGTCGGACATGCCCCACTTGGTGACCATGTTGCGCGCCAGGCTGGTGGCGTACTGGATGTCGGACGAGGCGCCCGAGGAAACCTTGTCGTAGCCGAAGATGATCTCTTCCGCCACGCGGCCGCCCATGGCGACCGAGAGGTTCGCCAGCATCTTGTCGCGGTGGTACGAGTAGCTGTCGCGTTCCGGCAGGCGCATGACCATGCCCAGCGCGCGGCCGCGCGGGATGATCGTGGCCTTGTGGATCGGATCCGAAGCCGCCTCGTGCAGCGAGACGATGGCATGGCCTGCCTCGTGATAGGCGGTCATCTTCTTCTCGTCGTCGGTCATGACCATGGAGCGGCGTTCCGCGCCCATCATGACCTTGTCCTTGGCGTCCTCGAATTCCTGCATGGCAACGAGGCGCTTGTTGCGGCGCGCGGCCAGCAGGGCGGCCTCGTTCACGAGGTTGGCGAGGTCGGCGCCCGAGAAGCCCGGCGTGCCGCGCGCGATCACGCGGGCATTGACGTCGGGCGCCAGCGGCACCTTCTTCATGTGGACGGCAAGGATCTTCTCGCGACCCTCGATGTCGGGCACGGGCACCACGACCTGGCGGTCGAAGCGGCCCGGACGCAGCAGCGCGGGGTCCAGCACGTCGGGGCGGTTGGTCGCCGCGATGATGATGATGCCTTCGTTGGCTTCGAAGCCGTCCATCTCGACCAGCAGCTGGTTCAGCGTCTGTTCGCGCTCGTCGTTCGAATTGCCGAGGCCGTGGCCGCGATGGCGGCCGACCGCGTCGATTTCGTCGATGAAGACGATGCAGGGCGCGTTCTTCTTGGCCTGTTCGAACATGTCGCGCACGCGGCTTGCACCGACGCCCACGAACATCTCGACGAAGTCCGAGCCGGAGATCGTGAAGAACGGCACGCCCGCCTCACCGGCGATGGCGCGGGCGAGCAGGGTCTTGCCGGTGCCGGGCGAACCGACCAGCAGCGCGCCCTTGGGGATCTGGCCGCCCAGCTTCGAGAAGCGGGTGGGATCGCGCAGGAACTCGACGATTTCCTCCAGTTCCTCGCGCGCTTCGTCGATGCCTGCGACATCGTCGAAAGTGACGCGGCCGGAACGTTCGGTCAGCATCTTGGCCTTGGACTTGCCGAAGCCCATCGCGCCCGAACCGCCGCCCTTCTGGACTTGGCGCAGCGCGAAGAAGGCGATGCCCACGATCAGCAGGAAGGGAAGGGTCTGCGCGAGGATGTAGACCAGCAGGCTGCCTTCCTCGGGCGTCTTGCCGGCATACTGCACGCCGCTCTGCTGAAGCAGCGGGGTCAGCGTGGTGTCGCCGGGGACGGGGACGGTGCGGAACGAATCGCCGTTCTTCATCTTGCCGTCGATGCTGTCCTCGCCCACTTCGACGCTCTGGACGCTGCCTTCGGCAACTTTGGCGCGGAAATCGGAATAGGCGATCATGGGCCCGCTCTCGCTGCGGGTATTGAACATGGATACCACCATGAGAAGCGCGAGAAAGATGCCGCCCCATACGAGCAGGCTCTTGACCCAGGGATTGCCGCTAGGCTGGTCGTCGTTCATCTTAGGAGAAACCGTCCTTTCGCCCGTCAATGTAGGGTCGGGCGCCTGAATCGCAAGTTAGCAGAGGCCGTCAGTGTAATCGTTTCGGCTCTTCGACGCGACATTGCTGACCGAATCGCCGGACGATTTGCGGTGCGGGCGGCGGATAGGCGCGATTTTCGACGTGTTTTCGGGTGTTTCGCAGGCGTGGAGAACTGCCGTTCGATCTTCGTCCGGCCATGGCGATGGACTCAGCGCGACGTTTTCCAGAGGAAATCGGAGCGAATCGGAACGAAATCAGCCGCATTTCAAAAGCTGATAATCGCCTGCGCTGTCGACCTGGGCGCGCCAGCCGGGATAGACGACGATGGTGGTAAAGGTTTCCTCGATGATCGCGGGCGAGCCGACCTCCATGCCGGGTGCGAGGTCGGCGCCGCGATAGACCGGGATTTCCTCGAAGCCAGCCCCCAGATTGGCGCGGCGGTGACGGATCGGTTGCGCCTGCGCACCGGTCGGGACCAGTTCTCCACCGGCTGGGGGAGAGGGCGTCTCGACGTGTGCGGCAAGGCGCAGGCCGGAAATCTCCGGCACTTCGTGCTCGCGGATGTGTCCGTATTCGGCAAGGTAGCGGGCATTGAACAGGGCGATGGCGTGCGCAGCGAAAGTCTCGTCGATAAAGCCGAGATCGCCCAGTGGGGAGCCGGCGGCAAAGTCGAACGAGAGCGAGAAGTTCTGCCCCGGATAGCGCATGTTGAGCCGGTAATCGGCGCGGATGTCCTCCGCGCGGAACTGCGCGGCGGTGAAGTAGCGCGCGGCGCGGTCCGACAGTTCGGTCCAGAGCTTGCGTATGCGTGTCATATCCAGCGCCGAGGCGGGGGCGATGTAGGAGCGTTCCTCGTCGATGGTCGGGTTCGCGACTAAAGTGCCGAGGGCCGAGAAGGTCGGCGATGCCTTGGGCACCAGCACGCGGGTGATGCCAAGGTCTTCGGCCTGAATCGCCGCGAAAGCGGGGCCGTTGCCGCCATAGGCGAGCATGACAAGGTCCTTGGGATCGATGCCCTTGCCCGCCGTGGTGCGGCGTACGCCCTGGCTCATATGGGCATTGACCACGCGCCAGCAGTCGAAGGCGGCGCGTTCGGCGTCGTCATGGCCGAGGTCCTGCGCGATCTTGCGGAAGGCTTCCTCCACGCCCCCGCGGCTCAGGCGGAAGCTGCCGCCGGCGAAGCCTTCCTCGGTGGAAAGGATGCCCAGCATGACCAGCGCATCGGTCACAGTCGGCTCGGTGCCGCCGCGTCCGTAGCAGATCGGGCCGGGCTCCGACCCCGCCGAGCGCGGGCCGACTTCCAGCGCGCCGTTGTTGACGTGGCAGATCGAGCCGCCACCCGCGCCCAGCGTCTCCACTTTCACCATCGGCACACCGACGAGATAGCGGTGGTGCATGTTCCAGCCCGCCTCGGCCGGGGCCTCTCCGTTCAGCACCAGCGCCATGTCGTAGCTGGTGCCGCCCATGTCGACGCAGAGCAGGTCCGGGCAGCCCTTCGCGCGGCCCGCATGGGCCGACCCGACCACGCCGCCTGCCGGGCCGGAGGCGAGCACACGGATCGGCGCGCCGTCGATATAGTCCTTTGTCATCACCCCGCCGGAGGCCTGCATGACCATCAGCTGATTGCGGTATCCGCCTTCGCCAAGCCGCTGCACCAGCCGTTCGAGATAGCCGGTGACGCGCGGGCCGACATAGGCGTTGACCACCGTGGTCGAGGTGCGGTCGTACTCCGGCGCGCGGGGCAGCACTTCGTGGCTGGCGGAAACGTAGGCGTTCTGGATTTCCTGCTGCACGATCTCCTTGGCGCGGCGCTCATGCTCCGGATTGACGAAGGAGAACAGGAAAGAGATCGCCACCGCTTCCACGTTCTGCAGCCGCAGCTTGCGGCAGGCTTCGCGCAGCGCCGCTTCGTCCAGCTCCTTGTGGATCGATCCGTCGTGCAGCACGCGCTCGGGCACCGTCAGGCGGCGGCGGCGCGGGGTGATCTGCTGCGGCGCTTCGAGGCGGACATCCCAGATATCCTCCTTGTAGCCGCGGCGATATTCGATCTCGTCGCGGAATCCCTCGGTGGTGATCAGGCCGGTGAGGGCGCCGTTCATCTCGATCAGGGTGTTGTCGGCCACGGTGGTGCCGTGGACGATCGCCTCGCAGCGGCGGAGGAATTCGGGGAGGGGCAGGCCTTCCTTCTCGGCCAGCTTGCCGAGGCCTTCCATCACCCCCAGCGAGCGGTCCTCCGGGGTGGAGAGGTTCTTGTGGAGCACCACTTCGTTCCCCTTCAGGAGCGCGAAGTCGGTGAAGGTGCCGCCGATGTCGATGCCGACCCTGTAATTCATGGAACGTCCTCTCCGAGCCCCACCCCTTTAGGGAGAGGTGGGGGCTTTCGATCGGGCTCCGCGTAGCCGGAGAGCCCCCACCCCCCGACTCCCTCCCCTGAAGGGGAGGGGGAGTGGCTCCGTATTTTCGCTATTCCGCGGCCTCGGCCATGCTCGCCATCTCGGCCCTGAGCGCCTCGGTTGCGGGGTGATCCACCGCCAGCGAGTAGTCGTCGAGGCTGCCGGTCAGCACCACGCCGTACTTCGCCTGCGCGGCCTCCGGGCTGACGTACTCGTCGAGCACGTCCTCCTTCACGGCCTCCGCATCGCGCTGGAGCGGACGGCCGAACCCGGCGCCGCCGCCGTGCTGGTAGGCGATCACCGCGCCCTCCGGCAGCAGGTCCTGCGCGGTGTGAAGAATGGCACGCTCGTTGGGGGAGCCTACCTCGAAGCGGTTGGTGTAGGGGATCGCATCGTCCCCGCCGCATAGGCCCCGCAAGGGGTGGTCGGCCGAGACCATCCACGCCATCGCCGAAGTCGGCCGCAGCACTTGCTTGACGTTGAGCGAGCCGGGGCAGCCGCGCCACTGGCCGGCGCCGCCGCCATCGGTGGTCATCTCACGGCTGATATTGAGGATCGGAAAGCGGCTTTCCGCGTCCTCCGCTTCGGACAGGATCAGGCTGCCCAGCGCGGAAGGGCAGGAGCCCCAGCCATCGAGCCCTTCCACCGCCGAAACGTCCATCGATCGGCAATCGACGCCCTGGTCCATCCACATCATGCCGGCCTCGTCGAAGCCGACGACCATGTTGGGCATGCCGATCTTGTAGAGCTGCGGCTGCGCGCGTTCTGGCGCCACATTGGACAGCGCGATGCAGACCGCCTCGGTAATCTCGCAGGCCGGGTGGAACGATCCCAGTGCGGCGGGCTTGTTCGGCGGCGGCTGAGCGATGCAGCCTTCGGGGATCAGGATATCGACGGCGTTGAAGAAGCCTTCGTTCTTCACGATCGTCGGGTCCATCGCCGCGACCACCTGACACATCACGTAGCTGCGCGAATTGGCGAACGTGTTCCACACGCCGACAAGGTTCTGCCGATCGTCGGTGCCCTCAAGGTCGACGGTCAGCTGGTTTCCGGCGATAGTGCAGGCGACGTGGACCTTGATGTCCTTGGTCCCGGCCGTGTCGTGGTCGATCCAGACGGTCGCCTCGTGGCACCCATCGGGCCATTTCGCCACTTCTTCGCGTACGCGGCGCTCGGTGTGTTCGATCGAGTGGTTGATCGCCGCCTTGATCGTCTCCCCGCCCCACTTGGCAATAAGGTCGTCCAGCATCCGCACCGCGTGCTGCACGCCGCCGATCATCGCCGCGATGTCGCCCGCGAACGTGGCGAACCGGTTGTTGCGCACCACCGTATCGAACACGTCGCGGCGCAGTTCGCCACGGTGGACCAGCTTGAGGCACGGGTAGATCACACCCTCGGTGAAGACGTCGGTAGCGTCGAGCGAGAAGCCGCCCGGATCCTTGCCGCCGGTGTCGCCTTGATGCGCCTGCAAGGTCTGGATGCAGATCAACTCGCCCTTGTCGTCATAGACCGGGCCGTAGATGCAGTAATCCGGCAGATGGCCGCCGCCGTGATCGGGATCGTTGCCCAGAAGGACGTCGCCCGGCCCCCAGTCGTAACGGTCCTGATTCATCAGCCCCCAGCGCGTCTCCATTTGGTTGACGAAAGTCAGGTGCGGCGTGCCCACCGCGCCCATGGCAAGGCGGCCGTGGGCATCGACGATGGCGGCATTGCGCTCGTTCGACTGGTTGATGATCGGGCTGGAGGCTGCGCGGCCGAGGTAAGTCGCAGCCTCGAAACAGACTGTTTCGAACGCGCCGCGAATGATGTCGCCGGTTACCGGGTCGATTTCCGCCGCGGTCGGCAGGGGCCCGCGCCGCTCGGCGAGCTTGCGGTTCAGCGCGTAGGACACGTCTTGCTCTCCCTTGTGGTTTGTCCGAGGTAGGAGCGGAGAGGGCGCGCTTCTCGACAGCGAGCGCATCGGCCCATGCAGATCACGAAACACCGGCGCCGGTCTTGTCCATGGCCGCCATTGGAGCAGCACTGAGAATGAAGACGGCTGGCCGCATCCACCCGGTCTATGCGGAAATGGAGCGCACGGTGTTCGATCGCATGTCGGCACTTGCGCGCGAGCATGGCGCGATCAACCTGGGGCAGGGCTTCCCGGATGGCCCGCCGCCGCCCGCGCTGATCGAGGCGGCGAGCCGGGCCCTGTACGAAAGGTCCAGCCAGTACCCGCCCGGCGCGGGGCTTATGGAACTGCGCGAGGCGATCTGCGGCTATTATGCGCGGCGCCAGGGGCTGGAGCTTGCACCCGAGCAGGTGACGGTCACGTCCGGCGCAACGGAAGCACTGGCCGCCGCCGTCTTCGCTTTCGTGAAGCCTGGGGACGAGGTGATCCTGTTCCAGCCCGCCTACGATGCCTATGCCCCGTTGGTGCGCCGGGCTGGCGGCATTCCGGTCTCGGTCCCGCTCCTGCCGCCCGATTTTCGCTACCCGGCCGAGGCGCTGGAGGCTGCCTTGCAGAAGCGGTCCACCCTGCTGGCGCGTTCTGGCCTGCCCGATCCGGCACCGGCGAAGCCGCGCGTGCTGATGCTGAACGATCCGCTCAATCCGGCGGGCACGGTCGCCAGCCACGAGGAATTGGCGATGATCGCCAAGGCCTGTGTGGAGCACGACCTGATCGCGATCTGCGACGAAGTCTGGGAGGACGTGCGCTTCGACGGGGTGCCCCACCGCTCGCTGTTGCGCTTTCCCGGCATGGCCGAACGGACGGTGAAGATCGGTTCGGCGGGCAAGATCTTCGGGCTTACCGGCTGGAAGATCGGCTGGATGATTGCGGCGGGTCCTCTCGCGACGGCGTTGGCCGGCGCACACCAGTTCCTGACCTTTGCGACGGCCGTGCCGCTGCAGTGGGCCGTGGCCGAGGGGCTTGCCCTGCCGGATGCGGTGCTGGACGGGCAGCGCGGGCAATGGGCCGCCGCCCGCGAACGGCTGAAGGCCGGGCTGACCGGGGCAGGCTACGCGGTTCTCCCCAATGCGGCGACATGGTTCCTGACTGTCGATCTTGCGGCTTCCGGGATCGGGCTGAAGGACCGCGTGTTCAGTGAACGCGCGGTGGTCGAGGCCGGGGTGGCGAGCGTGCCGGTATCCGCGCTCTATCAGGGGGAAGAGGTGCCCGAGCACCTCGTCCGCTTCTGCTTCACAAAGCCGATGGACGTGCTGGATGAGGCCGCCGCGCGGCTGGCGCGGTTCAGGGCGGAAATCGCGGGTTGAAAACCGCGCCTACGCGTTGAGCCCGCCGTTCACGCTGTGATCTTCGCCGCCCCGTCCGAACAGAGGAACAGCGCCAGCGGGGCTATGTCGTCCGCCGTGGGCAGGCCGAGCCCTGCCTTGCGCGCGGCACGGGCCATGCGCTCCGAACCCATGCGGACGGCGCTTTCGCTGCCTTCCACGAAGCTGGTGGAGAGCGCATGGGCGCGGATGCCGTCGCGGGCGGATTCGACGGCGAAATTGCGGATGAAGCCGATCGTGCCTGCCCGCGCCGCGCCGATCAGGCTCTGGCGCGGGGCGGCATAGATCCCGGCATCGGAAACGAGGGCGATGAACGTGCCGCCCTGCGTGGAGAGAAAGCCGTAGCTGGCCAGCGCCAGGCGTTCCACCCAGCCCACCGAGACATTGAGGAAATCCCCGAAGGTCTCGGGCGCCGTTTCCGGCAGGGGGCCGGTGATGCCGAGCGGGCCGGTGGCGACGCAATCGATCACCGCGTCGATCCGGCCATATTGCTCGCCGACTTCCGCGATCAGCGTTTCCGCGGCGTCCTCTTCCCAGACATCGGCGATGAAGCCGTCCACGGTGCCGAGATAGGACAGACCGGTGACGAGCGCGGCGACCTTTTCCGGCGTCCGTCCGTGGAGAGCGACCTTCCAGCCGTGGGCCAGGGCCTGCCTGGCCAGGGCACTGCCGATCGAACCGCTGCCGCCGGCGAGAAGCAGGACTTTCTGGTCGCTCATTCTTGTCCTTTTTCGGGGAAGATCAGTCGCTTTCGAAGGCCGATCGCATATCGTCGTGGGCGAGGTCGGAGAACTTGGTGATGCGGGCTTCGAAGCGCAGGCGCACTTTGCCGGTGGCGCCGTGACGCTGCTTGGCGATGATCAGTTCGGACAGGCCGGTAACTTCTTCCATCTTGGCGCGCCAGGATTCCCACTTGTCGCGCACGTCCGGGGAATCGGTGTCGCTGGGAAACTTCGGCTCGGTGGCCTTCACGTAGTAGTCTTCGCGGAACACGAACCAGACCATGTCCGCGTCCTGCTCGATCGAGCCCGATTCGCGAAGGTCGGACAGCATCGGGCGCTTGTCCTCGCGCGATTCCACCGCACGGGAGAGCTGCGAGAGCGCGATCACCGGAACGTGGAGTTCCTTGGCCAGCGTCTTGAGCCCGCGCGAGATTTCCGAGATTTCGTTCACGCGGTTGTCGGTGGCGCGGCCCGAGCCTTGCAGCAGCTGCAGGTAGTCGATGATGACCAGGCCGATGTCATGGCGGCGCTTGAGGCGGCGGGCGCGGGTGCGCAGGCCCGCGATGGTAAGGCCGGGCGTGTCGTCGATGAACAGCGGCAGTTCGGCCAGGCGCTGGCTGGCGAAGGAGAGCTGCTGGAAGTCCTCGCGGCTGATCTTGCCCATACGCAGGGCTTCCGAGCTGATGCCCGACTGTTCCGCCAGGATACGCGTGGCCAGCTGGTCCGCGCTCATTTCCAGGCTGAAGAAGGCCACGGCCGCACCCACCGATTTCTCGGTGGCGATGCCGTCGGCATTGTCGCGCTGGAGGCGGTCGGCCGCGTTGAAGGCGATATTGGTGACGAGCGAGGTCTTGCCCATGCCCGGACGACCGGCCAGGATGATAAGGTCGGAATCGTGCAGGCCGCCGATCTTGTCGTTGACCGAGGTAAGCCCGGTGGTCTTGCCCGAGATGTGACCGCCCGAGTTGAACGCCTTCTCGATGGCGCCGATCGCGGTGCGGGTGGCGGCGGCGAAGCTCTTGGCCTCGTTCGCGGTGGAGGCGCCTTCGGCCACTTTGTAGAGCGCGGCCTCGGCGCGTTCCACCTGCTCCATCGGCTCCACCGATTCGGAGGTGTCCATGGCTTCGGCCACGAGATTGCGGCCCACCGAGATCAGTTCGCGCAGCAGGGCGAGGTCGTAGATCTGGTCCGCCAGTTCGCGCGGGGCGAGCAGGCCCTGGCCGTCGGCCGTCAGGCGCGCGAGGTAGGACACGCCGCCCAGCGCCTTCAGCGCCTCGTCCGATTCGAAATAGGGGCGCAGGGTCACCGGCGTCACCACGGCCTTGCGGTCCAGCAGCTGGAGAATGCGCTCATAGATGCGGGCGTGGACGGGTTCGTAGAAGTGCGTCGGCGAAAGCTGCGTCTGCAATTCCTCGATCACGCGGTTGTCGATCAGGACGGCGCCCAGGAAAGCGGCCTCGGCCTCGACGTTGGCAGGCAGGGTGCGGGCTTCGGCCTCTGGGGCAAGCGCAATGGTGGCAGGTTGTGACATGAGGTTGCCGACAATGCCTCATCTCGCCCCCCGCCAGCAAGCGAGCAGGAAGAGGATATTAATCCACAGGCTGTTAATGGAGGGGGAATTGTTTGAAAATCCGCCATGGGCGGATTTTAGCGGCACCAGCCCACGCCCCCACCCGACCTCCCAACGATTGTACCCTAGTGGGAGGTCGGGTGGGGGCGTGGGCTGGTGCCGCAAGCCTTCGACGGATGTCGAAGGCGTACCAAACAAAGACTCGGGACGATTTGAAAATCAGCCTCCAGCGAATTTTCAAACCGTCACTTGCGACCCCATGCTGCGAACGCGTAAAGGCCAAGGGAATATGTCCGATCCGCGCATCTCCCATATCGAACTGGACGACGCGACCATCCTGTGGCGCAATGCCGATATCGAGCAGGAGCGGCGTATCGCCATGTTCGATCTCATCGAGGACAACGTCTTCAAGCCGGTCCGCGCCTTCGAGGCGGGGCACGAGGGGCCTTATCGGCTGCGCCTTTCGGTGCGCGACGGGCGGCTCTCGCTGGAACTGTGCGACGACGCGGGCGAGCTGCTGGAGACGATGGTGCTGGGCCTTGCCCGTTTCCGCCGTCCGGTGCGCGAATACTTTGCCGTCTGCGAAAGCTACTACCAGGCGATTCGCAAGGCTTCCGCGCAGGAGATCGAAACGATCGACATGGCCCGGCGCGGCATTCACGATGCGGCGGCCGAACTGCTTCTAGAACGGCTCGACGGCAAAGTAGAAACCGACCACCCCACCGCGCGCAGGCTTTTCACGCTGATCTGCGTCCTGCATATTCGCGGCTGAAGGGGGCTTCACGATGATCAGGAAGGGTTCGGCCGCAAAGGCGCGCGCGCGCATCCTGTGGCGAATCGGCGCGGCATTGCTGCTGGCCGTGCTGATCGCCGGGGCGTGGGGCTGGTGGCATCTGCGCCACTGGACGCCGGAACGCGCGATCTATCCCGTGCAGGGCGTCGAGATCGGCGCGGCGGACGGCGAGGTGAACTGGAAGTCGCTGAAGGCCGTGGGCGTGGACTTCGCCTATATCGACGCCAGCGCAAGCGTCAGTGCCTTTGCCCGCGACCCGCGCTTCGTCGCCAATTTCGGCGCGGCCCGGTCGGCGGGGCTACAGGTGGGGGCGGTCCACCGCTACGATCCCTGCCAGCCCGCCGAGATGCAGTCGGCCAATTTCGTGACGACCGTGCCGCGCGATTCGGCGCTCCTGCCGCCCGCCATCGATCTCGATATCCTGGCCGATCATTGCCCCACCCCGGTTTCCGACGCCAAAGTGGAAAGCGAGTTGATGACGTTCATCAACCAGATCGAGACTCACGCGGGCAAGCCGGTGATCCTCAAGGTCAGCAAGGCTTTCGAGGACCGCTATCGCATCGCCGCCAAGCTCGACCGCAACCTCTGGCTGGTGCGCGACCGGCTTCTGCCCGACTACGGCGGGCGCCCCTGGTCGCTGTGGACGGCGAACGGGTCGCTCGCCAGCGAGATTGCGCAAGGGGGCCTGCGCTGGGTAGTGGTGCAGCCATGACTTTCACCACCCAGCAGCGCGACGCGCTGATCTCCGCCGCGCGCGAGGCCGCCACGCGGGCCTATGCGCCTTATTCGAAGTTCCATGTCGGCGCCGCGCTGCTGATGGCGGACGGCTCGGTCGTCACCGGCGCCAATGTCGAGAACGCAAGCTACGGCCTGTCGCTCTGCGCCGAGACGGTGGCGGTCTCCGCGATTCTCTCGTCGGGCGACCGCAAGAAGCTGGAAGCCGTGGCGGTTACCGGCGGCGCGCCCGGCGCGGCGGGGCAGGGCGACACCGTCACGCCCTGCGGGCGCTGCCGCCAGATCCTGAACGAAATCGCGCAGATCGGCGAGACCGATCCGGTGATCTGGTGCGACGGCGCCGAGAGCGTGCTGGAAACGCGCCTGTCGGAATTGCTGCCCCACGCCTTCGGTCCGGCGAACCTGCTGTAAGAAAAAGCGGCTTTCAGTACCGTACACGATCTGCAGCGTCCGCTCCGTTTCGGAGCGACGTGGCAGATCGTCGTTTCGTCGGAATCCTATTGTCAACTTGATTGGTTGAGTTATGGTGCTGGCTGTCGGGACGTAGACAGAGTCGACCGGCGGTATCCCAACAGCGTTGGAGCACCTCCCTCATGACACACTATCGCTATCCCCGTGCGCAGGACCACGTTCCGCTCATTCTCCTGGTGCCCGGCGCGCCGCTTTCCGATGGCCACTGGATGAACCGCTGGGCCGGATGGAGCGAGCATTGCCGCGTGCTGGAACTCGGCCTCTGGGACGAGCCGCACCGCAATACCTGGGTCAACAAGCTGAACCTGGCCATCCGCCGGGCCGACCGGCCGGTGGTGATCGTCACCGATGATATCGCCGCGCTGGCCCTGGCCTGGTGGGTGGAGTTCGAGGCGGTGGCACAGGAAAACCCCGTGCTGGGCGCCATCGTCGTCAATCCGCCGAACATGGACCTGCCCGGAGCCGACCGGCGCCTTGCGCGCTTCGGCGCCTGTCCGCGCCAGACGCTGCCGTTCACTGCCTTCATGGTCGGCGATCTCGATGCCTCGGCGGCGCAGCAGCGCTCGACGATCCGGCTTGCCAAGGACTGGGGCGCCTCGCCGGTCTGCGATCACGTTCGCGGAGACTGGTCGGCGGGCTGGATGATGCTTCAGGACCTGCTGGGCGAAGTACCCAGCACTGCGGTTTCACCCGACTGGACGTATGACGAGAACCTCGCCGTGCGGCAGGCCCTGCGGCAATGGGCCGGAATCTGAGTTTCCAGGGCCATGCAGCGGACTAGCCCGCTGCATGGCCCGTGCAATTTACTTCTTTTCCCGTTCCACGAACCATTCGAGCAGGGCGCCCATGCAGTCCTTGCCGAGCTGGGCCGAGCGTTCCGGGCTCCAGCCCTGGCGCGGGTCGGCGGCGTCGTCGTGGTCCTTGAAAGGCATTTCCAGCGTCATCGAGACCGCGCCGTAGCGTTCGGCCAGCTGGTTGGTGGACATCGTCAGGTTGCCCTTGCCCGGCTGCGAGAGCGAATAGCCGAGCTTGCGCTGGAAGTCCGGCGTGCGGCGGTAGAGAATCGCGGCATAGCTGTCGTAGCCGGCCTTCTGTTCCGGCTTCAGCGAGGGGATGCCTTCGAAACCGGCCAGGAACACGGCGGGGATCGCCTCGTCGCCGTGGATGTCCATGGCAAAGTCCACGCCGGTTTCGTCCATCGCGTCCAGGATCGCCAGCACTTCGGGAGATTTCTCGGCGCTGGGCGCGGCCCATTCGCGGTTGAGGTTCACGCCTGCCGCATTGGTGCGCAAGTGCCCGCGCGCCGAACCGTCGGGGTTCAGGTTGGGCACGACGTGGAAACGGCAGCGCTTGCGCAGTTCGCGGCCCACCGAATCGGCGGGGTCGGCCAGCACTTCCAGTGCGCCTTCCATCCACCATTCGGCCATCGATTCGCCGGGGTGCTGGCGGGCATAGAGCCAGACTTGCGCCTCGCCCTCGCCCATCGAGAGGCAATCGAGCGGGCGCCCGTCGAGCGTGGTGCCGAGCAGGCGGTATTCCACATCCTCAACCCCGGAAAGCGAGGAGATCAGGTCGTAATGGCGCTCCATCGAATAGGGGGCGAAATAGGCGAACCATGCCAGTTCGCCTTCGGGCCGGTGGCGGATGGTCAGCGTGCCGCCATCCTTGCCGCCGTCCCAGGTGGTCTCGGCGCGGCCCCAGAACTGGCGGTCTTCCGAGGCGCAGGCGCGGTAGCCGGGCCAGCCCATCGGATAGGCGGAGCCGTTGAGCCCGGTGATCTTCAGCGTCAGTTCCTCGCCCGCGATGCTCTGGCCCGGCGCGGCGCTGACGCGGAAATGGAACCACTGGAAGAAGTCGGAGCCGTGGTCGCGCCTGATGGCAAGGCGGGCGGTGGTGCCGTCGATGGAGAGGACTTCGATGTTGCCGGAATCGAAAGCGGAGGAAATCTGGATGCTGGTCATTTCACCAGGATAGTTTCGCCCGACCTGCCCGGAAAGCCCCTGAACAGCGCTTCGGCCATTTTTGCGGCGCCCAGCGAGGTCTGGGCGACGGGAGACTTGGAGCCGACCGTGAAGGAGGCGCGGCCTTCCCAGATCGTGCGGCCCTCCGGGCGGTCCTTGATCATGACCTGCATGCGGGTATCCACCTGATCCTGCGGCTTGCCCGCGAGATTGATCCCGAGGCCGAGGCCCAGCCCCGAACCGTAGCTTCCGGTGCTGCCGCCGACGCCGACCGAAACCGGATTGCGCTGCGGACCGGGCTGGTAGACCTGGCGCTCCACCGAAAGGACCGCCACCTGAGGATCGCGCACGGTTTCTCCGGGCAGGGCCTGCCGATAGCCGAGTTTCGCCAGTTCTTGCCCCACGGCGGCGGCATATGTGCGGAATTCCAGGCTGGCGGCATCCTGCGGATTGGCCGGATCGACGCGGATGACGCCCCGCCCGAGCATCGAGGCATCGGCGGCGCTGAAGCGCGTCACTTCCACCGGCCCGACTTGCGCCGCGCATCCCGCCAGCGCCAGCCCCGCGGCGAGGCAGAGAGCGATCGAACGAGCGGCAGGAATGATGGTGAGGCGGGTCATGTCAGGCTCTTTCGAAGACAAGTATCTCAAGCATAAACGTTTAAGCCGACGCCCGCCATGTTTTGATTTACCCCTTGGGCGCGTCCGTGCCTACGGCATCGGCCTTGGGGAACCCGTCGAAGAGGGCGGCGGCGAGCTTTCCGGCGATGCGGTAGTCCGGCCAGTCGTCGTCGCCTTCGCGGGTGGCGATCGTGGCGTATCCTTCCCACAGTACCTTGCCGCTCGCCTTGTCGACGATTCGGGTGTCGAGTCGGGTGCCGATCAGGGCCGAGCGCGGCTTGGAAAGGTCCACGTTCACGGCCAGCCCATAGGCCGAGCCGCGATTGCTGACGCCCATTGCGGCGGTTCCGCTCACCGGATTGCGCTTTTCCTCGGCCGGGGTGAGGACCTGGCGGCTGATCTTCAGTTCGGCGACCTGTCCGCCGCCTTCGTCCTTGTGCTGGGTATCGTATCCGGCGCCGACGAGTGCCTCGACGATGGCGGCCTCATAGGCGGCGCGCTGCGCGCCGGGTACCCACTGGCCCTCTCCCG
Source organism: Novosphingobium sp. TCA1 (assembly GCF_009811895.1). NCBI lineage: Bacteria > Pseudomonadati > Pseudomonadota > Alphaproteobacteria > Sphingomonadales > Sphingomonadaceae > Novosphingobium > Novosphingobium sp. TCA1. Next base: position 41,346 of record NZ_BLJH01000007.1, read on the forward strand.
AATCGGACTGGACCGCAACCGCGCCGTGGCCGAGATCGGCGGCTTCCGGCCCCTGCGCCACGAATCGGCTGACTTCGACGCGGCCTTCGCGCGAATCCTTGGACCGGCTGGAGGACATCGGCGGTCCGGCGGGGCCGCCCATCAACGGGTCGTTCCAGCCGCCGCCCCATCCCGAACCATATCCGCCCCAGGGCGAACCCCAGCCCGGACGCGCCTGAAGGGCAGGAGCGGCAAGGAGAGCTGCGACCATTCCGGTGGTGAAAATCGCGGTTTTGAGCGTCTGCATGATGGATATGGGTCCGAAAAGGCGATTGGCGAAGAATCGGTTGGGTCGCACCCGAACCTGGGTTATCTGGGCTTCGCGATTGCCCAGTCATGAACGGCGTGATGAACGGTGTCATGAACGGCAAAACGAAATTCCTGCAAGAGGGGGAATGGCTCCTCGGGCTTGACTTTGCAAGCCGCGCCCACTAACGGCGCCACTTCAAATTTTTGCGGCGGCCCCAGTTTGCTTGGTGCAACCGCCGGACCACGCAAGACGAGACTAGACATGAAGATTACGAACAGCCTGAAGTCGCTCAAGGGTCGTCACCGGGATAACCGCGTGATCCGCCGTCGCGGCCGTACTTACGTCATCAACAAGACCAACCGTCGCTTCAAGGCCCGCCAGGGCTGATTTCGTCTGCCTGTCCCCGCGCCTGGCGTGGGGATGTTTCAAGGCGGACGGGCGACAGCGTCGATGACATTGAGGCCCCCGCCATGCGCGGGGGTCTTGTCATGTCTGCCATCCACGAAAATCATCCTGTAGAAGCCGTCGTGTTCGACGTCGGGCGAGTCCTTGTCGAGTGGGACATGCGCCTGCTCTTCGCCAAGCTCATTCCCGAATCCGATCGCCTGGACTGGTTCTGCGCGAACGTGGTCACCGAGGAATGGCATTTCGAGCATGACGCGGGCCGCGACCTTGCGGAATTGGTCGCCGAGCGGAAGGCCGCCTTTCCCGGCAACGATCACCTGATCGACGCTTACGCCACGCGCTTTCTCGAAACCATTCCCGGCAACGTCCCCGGCAGCCACGAGATCGTGCGCGAACTTTCGGCCCGCGGGATGCCGCTTTTCGCCATCACCAATTTCGCCAGCCCGTTCTGGCGCGAATACCGCGCCACCGAGCCGTTGTTCGACCTGTTCGGCGACATCGTCGTTTCGGGCGACGAGAAGCTGGTCAAGCCCGATGCCCGCATCTTCGACCTCGCTGCAGGCCGCTTCGGCCATGAACCGCAGGCGATGCTGTTCATCGACGACAATGCCGCGAACATCGCCTCGGCGCGCGACCTGGGCTGGCAGGTCCATCATTTTCAAGGCGCACCTGGGCTGCGGGCGGATCTGACGGCGCGAGGGCTGCTGAGCTGACACGCGCGGAAACGCCGCTCCGTTCAGCCCATTAGCCAACGCGTTTTCGCCGTCGCAACATGCGCAGGCCACTCGAGGATTGCTGAGAACGCGTTGATCGTGACCAAATCAGTCCGATTTCCGCCACTGCAAGCAGGAATTTTTCTTTCGCACTTGCAGCGTAACCGCTTGGCAAGACCGTTTCCGTGTTGCATCACATGGACAAACGGGAGTCACAATGACGGCTGCGGGCAGAACCAACTACGACGAAATGCTCAACGAGGACGGGTCGGTGAGGCCTGCCTACGCAGACTTCAGAAACTGGTACGACTCGCAGGACAAGGCCTGGCTCAAACGTCAGGACGCGGAAGCCGAACGCTTCTTTCGCCGCATCGGCATCACCTTCAACGTCTATGGCGACGATGCCGCCGAAGAACGGCTGATCCCCTTCGACATGATCCCCCGCATCGTCACTGCCCGCGAATGGCGCAAACTGACCCAGGGGATCGAGCAGAGGGTGCGGGCGATCAACGCCTTCCTCCAGGACCTTTACCACCGCCAGGAAATCATCCGCTCCGGCCGTCTGCCGGTCCACGCCTTGCGCAACAACGAGGCGTTCCTTGCGCAGATGATCGGCATGACGCCGCCGGGCGGGGTCTATACCCATATCGTCGGCATAGACCTCGTGCGCACCGGGCCGGACGAGTTCATGGTGCTGGAAGACAATGCCCGCACCCCCTCCGGCGTCTCGTACATGCTCGAGAACCGCGAGACGATGATGGCGATGTTCCCGGAACTGTTCACGAAGATCCCGGTGCGTCCGGTTTCGGACTATCCGCGCCGCCTTGCCCGTTCGCTGCGGGCCTGTGCGCCGTCCGCGTTCAAGGGCTCCGGCCGCCCGACCGTGGCCGTGCTCACGCCGGGAATCTACAATTCCGCCTATTTCGAGCATGCCTTCCTGGCCGACCAGATGGGCGCCGAACTGGTGGAAGGCAGCGATCTTCGCGTGGTGGACGGGCGCGTGGCCATGCGCACCACCACCGGCTACAAGGCGATTGACGTGATCTATCGCCGGGTGGACGACGATTATCTCGATCCCCTGAGCTTCAACCCCGATTCGGTACTGGGCGTGGCGGGGATCATGGACGTCTACCGCGCGGGCGGCATCACCATCGCCAATGCGCCGGGCACCGGCATTGCCGACGACAAGGCGATCTACAGCTACATGCCCGAGATCGTCGAGTTCTACACCGGCGAGAAGCCGATCCTCTCCAACGTGCCGACCTGGCGCTGTTCGGAACCGGATGCGCTGGCCTATGTGCTCGACAATCTGGCCGAACTGGTGGTCAAGGAAGTCCACGGCTCGGGCGGCTACGGCATGCTGATCGGGCCGACGTCCTCCAAGAAGGAACTGGCCGATTTCGAGGCCAAGCTGCGGGCGCGGCCGGACAATTACATCGCCCAGCCCACGCTTTCGCTCTCGACCGTGCCGATCTTCAACAAGGAAGGCCTGGCCCCGCGCCATGTGGACCTCCGCCCCTTCGTGCTGGTTTCGCCCGAGGGCATCGACATCACGCCGGGCGGGCTGACCCGCGTGGCGCTGAAGAAGGGATCGCTGGTGGTCAATTCCTCGCAGGGCGGGGGCACCAAGGACTCGTGGGTACTGGACGAGTGAGAACGCACTGATGCTGGGACGGGCCGCCAACGGCGTCTACTGGATGAGCCGCTACCTCGAACGCGCGGAGAATACCGCGCGGCTGATCGACGTGGGCTTCCACCTCGCGCTGACGCGCGGGAACAAGCATTCGCAGGACGAGGAGTGGAAATCGGTCCTGACGACGACGGGCCTGCTGGAAGACTATTGCGCCCGGCATGCCGACATCACCGGGCCGCAAGTGTTCAACTACCTGCTGCGCGATCGCGACAATCCCGGCTCGGTCCTCGCCATGCTGGAGAATGCGCGCACCAATGCCCGCATGGTCCGCAACAGCCTGACCAATGCCGTCTGGGAAACCACCAACGAAGGCTGGATGCACCTCAGCGAGCTGCTTTCGCGGCCGGTGCGCGAAACCAACCTGGGTGAGGTGCTGGGGCAGGTTCGGCGCACCGGCACCCTGGTGCGCGGGGCGCTGGAAGGCACGATGCTGCGCAACGAGGTGTTCAACTTCTCGCGCATCGGTACCTTCATCGAGCGGGCGGACAGTACGGCGCGCATTCTCGACGTGAAGTATTACGTCCTGCTGCCCTCGGCCGCCTGGGTGGGGTCCAGTCTCGACAATGTGCAGTGGGATACCCTGCTGCGTTCGGTGGCGGGCAACCGGGCCTATTCCTGGCTCAATGCCGGGGCGATGGACCCGCGCGGCATCGCCAGGTTCCTGATCCTCGACGGCCAGTTCCCCCGCTCGCTGGTGTTCTGCTACGAGAAGATCCGCAGCAATATGGCCGGGCTTGTCAAGGAATATGGGGAGGAGACCGGCGCGCACGAGATTCTCCGCGCCACCGGCACCGGCCTGCACCAGACCACGATCGAGGATATCTTCGAGATGGGCCTCCATGAATTCCTCCAGGATTTCATCGGCAAGACCCAGCATCTCGGCAATGCCATCGCCGCCGATTATCGCTTCATCGAATAGAGGGACGGCTTACCCATGCTGCTGACCGTCACGCATACCACCCGCTACGCCTTCGCCGATCCGGTCGCGCATGGATTGCAACGCCTGCGGCTGAAACCGAAGACCACGCATGGGCAGGAAGTGCTCGACTGGCGGATGGAACTGACCGGCGCGCGCCACGAGGCGCAGTATGACGACCATCACCAGAACCACACCGCGCTGGTTTCGATCGAGCCGGGCGCGCCGGAAGTGATCGTCACCTGCACGGGCACGGTGCGCACCAGCGACAACAACGGGATCACCGGCGCCCACTCGGGGCATACGCCGCTCTGGTGCTTCCTCCGCCCGACGCCGCTGACCCGCGCGGGCAACCGGGTGCGCGCCCTGCTGGCCTCGGTGGATGCGCCGCGATCGGATACACTGGGGTTCCTCCATGCCCTGTCGAGCGCGGTGGCCGCGCAGATCGACTATGTTCCCGGCGCCACCGATGCAGGCACCACGGCCGAGCAGGCTCTCGCGGCCGGACAGGGCGTGTGCCAGGACCATGCCCATGTCTTCATCAGCGCCGGGCGGCTGCTGGACATTCCGATGCGCTATGTCGGCGGCTATCTGCGCATGAACGACCGGGTGGAGCAGGAGGCCGGGCATGGCTGGGCGGAAGCCCATGTGCAGGGGCTCGGCTGGGTAGGTTTCGACATCTCCAACGCGATCTGCCCGGATGAACGGTATATACGCGTAACCAGCGGCTCAGACTATGCTGAGGCCGCGCCGGTTACAGGTATTGCCATGGGAGCGGGGAAAACCCGGCTCGACGTGCATTTGTCGGTGGGCGAGAATCTGCTAGGTCAGCAGCAACAGCAGTCCGCCGGTGGCGGTGGACAACAACAAAGACGGCAGCAGACATAGGGCGGCTGAACGGGCCGCACCCCGCAAAGGTCGCGCGGGGCTTCAGAATTCAGGGGTTTTTGGTTCCATGACCTATTGCGTGGGCATGATGCTGGATCGCGGGCTCGTGCTGATGAGCGACACCCGCACCAATTCGGGCGTCGACAACATTTCCACCTTTCGGAAGATGTATCACTGGGAAATCCCGGGCGAGCGGATCATCACGTTGATGACGGCGGGCAATCTGGCCACCACGCAGGCGGTGATCAGCCAGCTTGAGGAACGCAACAAGGCCCCGGCCGAGCGGCACAATACCCTGCTGGAGGCGCCGACCATGTTCCAGGTGGCCACGGTGGTCGGCAACCTGCTTCAGGATATCATCAGCGAACGCGCCGCGGACAATGGTCAGAACGCGGCTTCCGGCACGTTCAGCGCCTCGATGATCGTCGCGGGCCAGATCAAGGGCATGGAGCCGCGCCTGTTCCTGATCTATCCCGAAGGCAATTTCATCGAGGCCAGCTTCGATACGCCCTTCTTCCAGATCGGCGAGACCAAGTACGGCCGCCCGATCCTGATCCGCGGCTACGACCGCAAGATGACGTTCGAGGAAGCGGTGAAGCTGCTCTGCGTCTCGTTCGATTCGACGGTGAAGGCCAACCTTTCGGTGGGCCTGCCGCTCGATCTGCTGGTGCTGGAGCAGGACCGCTTCACGCCGCTGCACGAACGCCGTATCGAAGCCGGCGACCCCTATTTCCAGTCGATCTCGGAAGGCTGGGGCGAGGCCCTGCGCGCGGCCTTCAATGCCCTGCCGGACTACCGGATGGAAACGAAGCTGGACACCTCGGTCTAGGGTCGATCAACCCTTAGTCTTCCAGAGCCGTGAAGCGGAAGTCGCGGAATTTCGCCTCGCCGGGACCGGCGGCGTAGAGGCCGGGGCGCAGCATCAGGAAGCCGCCGCGTACATTGTGGTGGTAGCCTGACACTTCCATGCCCCTGTCGAAGCGTTTCCACGTCTTGCCGCCATCGCCAGAGGTGTGGAACGAGACGATGTGGCGGCGGTTGGTGAGGCGCATTCTCATGCGGCGGCCGTGCGGATTGGCCGGACGGCCGCGTTCCATGCCGTATTGGTGGGTGACGAAGCGGTTCTCGTCGAAACCCAGCCCGGCATAGAGCTTGTCGTCGTAGAACAGGACGAGGCCGGCCGTGCCGCCCGGCGCCAGTTCGATGTCGCACTCGAACCGGTAGCTAGTGTCGCCTGCGATCAGCAGCAGGGGCGATCCGCTGGACGGGGCAAGGCCCTTGCCTGCGAAGTGGAGTGCGCCCTCCGCCACCCGCAGGCGAGAGGCTTCGTCCGGGCCAGGGCGGAAGAACGACCATTTTGATCCCAGCGCCAGCGGTGCGGAGAAGTCGTCCGACAGCGGCATGCCGTGGGGCAGGGGGGTGGCCACTTGCGGCACCGGCAGGGGCTGGGACAGGTCGCCCCCGGTCATGCGGAACCAGCCGTCCTCGGTCCATTCGATGGTATCGAGCAGGCACTGGCGGCCGAGCGTCCAGTAGCCGTTCTCGAAGCCGTGGTAGAGCGTGTACCAGCGCTTGTCCGGCCCCTCTACCAGCGAGGCATGGCCGCGCGACCACCAGGCTTCGGACTGGTCCTCCGTGCGGACCAGCGGGTTGCCGGGGTGCTGCTCCCACGGTCCGTGGATCGAGCGGGCGCGGGCGGCGATCACCATGTGGCCGGTGGGCGGACCTGCCGTGCCGCCTACGGCGGTGAGCATGTAGAACCAGTCGCCATGGCGGTGGATCTTGGGGCCTTCGGGCGAAAAGCCCTCGACGTCCCAATCCTCGGGATAGTGCCAGGGATCGTAGACATGCTCGACCTTGCCGGCCAGCGAGAGGCCGTCCTCCGACAGGCGCACCCGGTCTCCGCCCGAAAGGAACAGCCAGCGTGAGCCGTCCTCGCCCACCGCGTGGCAGGGATCGATATGGTCGTGCAGGCCCAGCGGCTTCGGGTCACTCCAGGGGCCGTCGATGTGATCGGCCCAGATCACGTAGATCTCATTGGGCTCGGCCTTGACCGGGATGTAGAGGAAATAGCGGCCCTTGTGCTTTTCCAGGCTGACCGCCCAGACTGAGCCGATATTGCGGGTGAGCGCCGGTTTTCTCGGCTGCCAGTTCACCAGGTCGCGGCTGTGCCAGATGGTGAGGCCGGGATAGGAATCGAAGCTGGAGAAGGTGAGGTAATAGTCCTTGCCGTCCTTGAGGATGGCCGGGTCGGGCCGGTCGCCGGAGAGAACAGGGTTGAGCATCGTCCCGTTGCCGAGATCGGAAATGCGCTGACCGTCGAAGCCGCGCCTCCAATTACGGGCGGGAGCCGGGGAGGGGACCGGAGGAGTGGTCCCCGTCCCCGGCTCCCTTGCGGCAGCGTCTCTCCCCGCGAGAGTCGGTGCCGCAAGGCCGATACCGCCGAACAGGGCTGTCTTGAGTGCGTCGCGTCTGTCGAAAGTCATGCTGCCTCACGTGTTCTTACAGCCCAGTTCGATCAGGCCAGTCCGATCAGCCCAGCCCGACCGAGCGTGCCCAGGCGCGCCAGAGTTCGGGCCATGCCTCCACGGGTTTGCCGATCGTGCCGCGCAGGCCGAAGCCGTGGCCGCCCTGCGCGAAGAGATGGGTTTCCACCGGCACGCCCTGCGCCTTCAGCGCGGCGCGCAGGCGCAGGCTGTTGTCCACCGGGACGGCCGGATCGTCCTCTGCGTGGAGCAGGAAATGCGGCGGCGCGTCCTTTGGTACGGCGCGGTCGGGCGAATGGGCTATTTCCAGTTCCGCCGTGGGCGCGGGGCCAAGCAGCAGGTCGCGCGATCCGGCATGGGCGATCGCGGGGTCCATCGAGACCACCGGATAGATCGGCGCCGCACAGAATGGGCGGGCCGAGAGCTTGTCTGCCGCATCGACGGGATCGTAGACTTTCGCAGCGAAGCGGGTGGAAAGGCTGGCGCAGACGTGCCCGCCCGCCGAAAAGCCCATGGCGGCGACGCGTTCGGGCTGGACGGCGTAGTCCTTCGCGCGGTGCCGGATCAGGCGCATGGCGCGCTGCGCGTCGGCCAGCGGCACGTCCTGCCGGTCCTTCCAGCCTTCTCCGGGCAGGCGGTAGAACAGCACGAAGGCGGTGAAGCCGCGTGCCGCCAGCCAGCGGGCCTCTTCGTAGCCTTCCTTGTCGATCACCACGAGGCGGTAGCCGCCGCCCGGCGTGATCAGCACCGCAGCGCCGTTGGGCCGGTCGGGCCGGAACACCACCATGCGCGGGCGGGTGGTGCCGGTGACGGAACGGTCGTTGACTTGTGTAGTGGTGGAGCGCTCGGTGACGGTTTCGACCGGGGGGCTGGCGGGCATTCCCGGCGCGCCCTTCGGCCATAGGTCGATGGTTTCTACAGGTTCCGGCAGACCCGCAGGCGGCGTTTTCGCGGCGTCCGATGGGGGCGCGGTCTGCGCCAGCGCTCCTGTCGATACGAGCCCGGAAGCGAGAGAAGCCGCCATGAACGATCGGCGGTCGATAGTCATGGCGGCTTCCTCTTCGTTATTGCAGTTCAGGCTATTGCGCCGGTTTTTCCTGCCAGCGTCAATACTTGGCCCGCGCGCCGAACAGGATGGTGCGGCCGAAGTGGTTGTTCTCGTAGTTGCGCTGCGCGTAGATGTCGTTGGTGCGGTAGCGATACTCGTCGGTCAGGTTGTTGCCGTCGATCGACAGTTCCAGCCATTCGGTGGCCTTGTAGCGGATCGCCGCATCGACGCTGGTGTAGGAGCCATAGCCCTCGAAGATGTTGCCGGTGGCGCTGGTGGCGTCGCTGAAGGGGCCGCGATAGCTGACCGAGCCGCGAATGCTGAACTTGCCGTCGTCATAGTAGAGCGTGGCGTTCCAGGCCTTTTCCGACACGCCGAGGAGGGTGTTGTTGTAGATCGCGGAAACGCCGGTGAGCCCGCAGGCGTTGGTCGTGGGATTGCGGGTGCAGGCGGACACCGCCGGGCCGGTGATCTGGTAGTCGGCGCTGCTGTCGATGAAGGTGGCGTTGCCCTGGAAGCCGGTGTGGCTGAGCAGGCCCGGCAGGAACGTGAAGGGCAGTTGCAGCGCCACTTCCACGCCCTTGAGCGTCGCGCCTTCGCCGTTGACCTGCGAGGAGACCACATATTCCTGGTTGGGATCGTAGTTGATGTAGGCAGGCGTGCTCTGGCCCAGCACATCGCGGCCGAGGCCGAGCTGCGGCAGGGTGGCGACGTAAGTGCCCGCCACCGGGAAGCTCTCGATCTTCTTGATGAAGCCCGCCACCGACAGCAGGGCCTGCGGGGCGAAGTACCATTCGACCGAGGCGTCGAAATTGGTGGCGCGGTAGGGATCGAGGAACGGGTTGCCGAAGGTGACGCGGTAGTTGAACCCGTCCACCGAGCCGCCGGGGTTGAGGTTGCCCAGCGAAGGACGGGTGATCACCTTGGCGACGGCGCCGCGCACGATCACGTCGTGGCGCGGATAGAACGCGATGTTCATGGCCGGGAGCCAGTCGTCGTAGCTGCGCTCCACCGTCGCGGCGACGCCTGCGGTGTAGCCGGTCGAGGTCTGCTTGGTATGGGCGTAGCGCATGCCTGCGTTGCCCGCGAATTCCAGGCCGAATATCTCGCCCTTGACGTCGAACTGGAGGTAGCCGCCCGAGGTTTCCTCACGCACGCGGCGGTTGTTGCCCAGATCCTCGATCGCGGTGCGGCCGTAGAGGTTGGTATAGTCGGCGGCCTTGTCGATGTCGGCCACCAGCCAGGAACTGGTGGTGCCGTTCGGCTGCCCGGCATCGCCGAGGTCCACCAAACGCGAAAAATCCGAAGTTACCGGCAGGCCGTAGACGTTGGCCGAGCAGGTTACCTGTCCCAGGATCAGGTCGCGGGTGCCGTTGGCGCCGCAGGCGGCGGTGTCGCGCTGGAACAGCTGGGTGCGGAAGTCGTAGCGACGCCACACCGCGCCCGCCTTGACGGTGAAGCCGTCCGTCATGTCCCATTCGGTGCGCAGCTGCGCGGTCTTGAACTGGTTCTTGACGTAGGAGGGGCGGTCGCGGATCTCGGCGAGCTGGAAGTTCGCCGGATTGGTCACGTCCAGGCCATAGTCGAGCACGGGCGACTTCATGTCCGAATAGTCGAAGTTGAAGCCGTTGGCATTGCGGTTGTCGTAGGCGAAGGTCGTCTCGACCGGGATGTCGGCATTGGACTGCGAGAAACCGCCGAGCGCGGTGAAGCGGAAGGTGTCGGTGACGTCCTGGTCCCAGGTGGCGCCGAACTGGTAGAATTCGGTTTCGGACTTGCGCAGATAGCTTTCGGTGCGGACCCAGGTGTTGTCGTAAGTACCCGCGATCATCGTGCCCTTGTCGTCGTAGACCGGGTTCACGAGGTTGAAGCGGCGCTCGTTGGAACGGGCCAGCACTTCCAGCCATTGTTCGGCGCGGTCTTCCTTGAACGAGGAATAGAGGCCGTCGATCGAAAGCTTGGTGCGGTCGGTCGGTTCGAACTGGATCGAGCCGGTCAGGCCCAGTCGGCGGCGGTCATGCTCGACCACGCCGTAGCGCGGGATGCGCGCGTGGAAGGAAAGGGCCGCCGCGTCGCAGGCCGCCGAGGGCCGGTAGCCGCCGCCCGAATTGACCGGATTGCCGCCGGTCGGGCCGACGTTCGAATAGAAGCAGGGATCGCCGTTCACCGAATTGAAGTAGGCCTGCGCCCAGCGGACGGTGTTGTTGCCGGTTTCCAGCGTATCGGTGTGCGAATAGGCGGCCGAGAGATTGACGCCGAACGTGCCCGCATCGTTCTTCCAGGAAAGCAGCCCGGCCACGCGCGGCCCGACGTTGTCCGACAGGTCGTTGTAGGAACCCTGCACGTTGAGCACGGCGGAAAGGCCGGTCTTGCCTGCCAGCGGGTTGCCGGTGTTGAGATCGACCACGGCGCCCAGCGAGCCCTCGTCGAGGCTGGCTTCGGCGGTCTTGTGGACGACGAGGCTGCTGAACAGCTCGGACGCGAAGACGTTGAAATCGAACGCGCGATCACGGTTGGCGCTGGCACCGTCGGAGCTGGTGGCGATCGTTTCCAGCCCGTTCACGCGCACGCGGGTGAACTGGGCGCCAAGCCCGCGCACGGTGATCGCGCGGCCTTCGCCGCCGTCGCGCTGGATCGAGATGCCGGGGATGCGCTGGAGCGATTCGGCGAGGTTCTGGTCCGGGAACTTGGCCATGTCCTCGGCCACCACCGCATCGACCGCGCTGACGGATTCACGCTTCACGTTGAGCGCGGCTTCCAGCGATTTGCGGAAGCCGGTGACGATGATTTCCTGCGCGGCATTGTCGCTAGCGGTGGCTACGGAATCCGGAGCGACAGCGTTCTGAGCGGCAGTGTCCTGCGCGAACGCGGCCTGCGGCAGGGTCAGCGCGCTGCCTGCGACAAGAGCGGCCTTTACCAGCGAAATCCTCGTAACATGCCTTTGCATGATCACTCCCCCTGTTGCCGTTCGGCCTTTCGTGGCCGTATCGGTCAATTGATACCGGTGTCAGAAGCGGATGTAAGGAAAATCGGCGCATGGCCGCGCCTCACTTTCTTCGGCACCTGCTCCCGGCGTCTGTCGACGCCATCTTCCACGCCTTTCCGGCGCACTTTATCGAACTGGCAGTTCCATGGTCGAACTGCCGAAGCGCTGTCCTGTAATGACCGTCTTGTGATCTTCAGTTCGTTCTTGCCGGTATTGGTAACCGGTGTCATTAGTTATTGCCGCAGGGACGCCACCCTGTCAAGAACCCCTGTGACAAGCAGGGCAACGGGAGAGCAAAGTGAAAGCAAAGAGGCACTTCGGCCGTCTTACCCTTACGGTTTCCCTTACGATTTGTGGGGCGATCGTCGCGTTGGCGGGGGCTCCCGCAACGGCGGCCGCGGCAAGCTCGGTGGAGCCCACCAGGGGCGGCGACGGCGGGCGAATCATTCGCGTCACCACTCTGGCCAAGGACGGCCCCGGATCGCTCAAGGCCGCGGTCGAGGCGAAGGGCAAGCGCACGGTCGTGTTCGAGGTGGGCGGCGTGATCGACCTCGAACGCTCGGTGCTGGAGATCGACGAGCCCTACCTGACCATTGCCGGGCAGACCGCGCCTTCACCGGGCGTGACGATCGTTCGCGGCGGGATCGATCTCAAGGGCCACGACGTGAAGATCAGCCATCTGCGCGTGATGACCGGCGTGGACGGCCAGCCCAAGCTTTCGGGCTGGGAAGCGGATGCTTTCTCCACTGTGGCCGCCTACAACGTGATCGTGGAGCATTGCAGCCTGTTCTGGGCGATCGACGAGAACATGTCCACGTCCGGCCCGCGCTTCAACGGCAAGACCGTACATGAATGGCGCGCGGCCACCAGCCATGACGTGCTGTTCCGCGAGAACCTTGCCGCCGAGGGTCTCGCCGATGCCAGCCATCCCAAGGGCGAGCATTCGAAGGGGTCGCTGGTTCACGACAATGCCACCGGGATCGTCTTCTACCGCAACGTCTGGGCACACAACATGGAGCGTTCGCCGCTGGTGAAGGGCGGGGCGCAAGTGCTGATGATCAACAACATGATCTACGATCCGGGCCACCGCGCGGTGCATTACAACCTGATGAACCTCGAATGGGAGGGGCATCCCTATGTCACCGGCGAGATCACGGCGGTGGGCAACGTCATGCGGGCGGGCAATTCCACCGCGCCGGGCCTGCCGTTCCTGACTTTGGGCGGCGACGGCGACCTGGCCTGGTTCGGCAAGGACAACATCAATGTCGATCGCTGGGGCAATCCGGCGCCGATGTTCGGCCGCTACGGCGTGACCAAGGCCAGGCTGATCGAATCGCAGACGCCGCTGGCCCGTTTCGACGGCTACAGGGTCATGCCGGCCGCCGATCTGGAGACCGACCTGCTGGCCTCGGTCGGCGCCCGCCCCTGGGACAGGGCGGCGGACGACATCCGCGTGCTGTTCTTCGTGGCCGAAGGACGCGGCGAGATCATCGACGACGAGAAAGTGGTGGGCGGCTATCCGCATCCTGCCGCCACGCGCGCGGCCTTCGTGGAAAAGGACTGGAACCTCGATACGATGACGCCGAAATCCGGCCGCTATCCGGGTGAGAAGGCCGGTGCGCAGGAAAAGCTTTCCGAGCGTGACCGGGAAATGCGCGAAGGCGCCGGCGCTCAGGGAGCGCGGAAGTGATCGCCGGGCTGTTGCTGATGGCTCTTGCAGCGCCGCCGATGGCCGTGATCGACGAGAAGGACACCGTGCGCGAGGAGGCTCCGCCGCACGGCGCCATCGGCATGAGCACGGCCTATCGCATCTCCGATGCCGTGCCCGCGCCGCGGGCGATGGAGTTCCGCCGCCGGGTGCTGCACAAGGGCGCAGCGATCGGCGAACATCCCATCGCGCACGACGAAGTCTACTATGTGCTTTCCGGCGAGGGCGAGGTCGTGTCCGACGGCAAGCGCGCGCGGCTGGCACCGGGCATGACGGCCTATCTCTACAACGGCGCGGTCGTGGGAATCTGGCAGAGGGGCGAGGAACCCCTCTCGCTGATCATCGCCTATCCGAACCCGCCGGTGAAGTAGCGGGGACAATTGTTGCGGGTCAGTCCTGAGGCTTGACCCGCAGCAGGCCTTCCTGCGCGACGCTGGCCACCAGTTCGCCGGAGCGCGAATAGATCGCGCCGCGCGCGAAACCGCGGGCATGGCCGGACCAGGGGCTGTCCATCGTATAGAGCAGCCAGTCGTCGATCGGCGGATCCTGATGGAACCACATGGCATGATCGAGGCTGGCGCCCGAAACCCCCGGAGAGAAGAAACCGAGCCCCTGCGGCATGAGCGCGGTCGAGATGAGCGCGAAGTCGCTGGCATAGGCGAGGATCACGCGCTGCATCACCGGGTCCGCGCCCGATTGACCGGGGTTGAGCGACCGGGCCAGCCTGAACCACTGGTGGCGCTGCGGCAGGTCGCCAGCGGGCACCGGCGGGCAGGGCCGGATGTCGAAGGGGGCAAGCCGGTCGATCAGGAAAGCCGGGAGCTTCTGTCCGGCAGCGGCGAGTGCCTCCTGGAAATGGGGGCACTGTTCGGGCGCGAGGACTTGCGGCATGGGTACGGCGTGGGAGAGGCCGTCTTCATGGCGATGGAACGAGGCGGCCAGGTTCAGGATCGGCTTGCCGCCCTGCATGGCCACGACGCGGCGGTTGGAAAAGCTGCCGCCGTCGAAATCGGGCAGGACCCGGTAGATGATCGGGCGCCCGGCATCGCCCGCGCGCAAAAAATAGGCGTGGAGCGAATGGGCCTGCCGGTCGGGATCGACGCCCCGCGCGGCCGCCGCCAGCGCCTGGGCCACCACCTGTCCGCCATAGACACGGCCGGGCTGCTCCGCCGAAGCGGCGCCCCTGAATATCCCGGTATCGATTTCCTCGACCGTGAGCAGGTCGCGCAGGCCGTCGACGGCAATTTGGGGGGCGTCAGTCATTTGTCTGGTCTCCCGGCGATGTCATCGGCGTTTTCCTGAGCCAGGCGAGCGACTGGTTTTCGATCGAGAGTAGCTCTTCCAGGGTCTGCTCGATCGCGGTCTTCTGCTGGCGCAGTTCATCGATGCGATCGGTGACCCGGGCCAGGAGCGCGCGAACCTGCTCGTGATGCTCGGGATCGACGTCGTAGAGATCGAGGAATTCCTTGATCTCCCGGATCGAGAAGCCGAGGCGCTTGCCGCGCAGGATCAGCTGCATCCGGCCCATCTCGCGCTTGGAATAGATGCGCATGGTGCCCACCCGCTGCGGCGCGATCAGGCCCTTGTCCTCGTAAAAGCGCAAGGTGCGCATCGTCACGCCGAGTTCGGTCGCGGCCTCCTGGATGCCGAGCATGTCGCCGCCCGGCGCCAGCGTCGGCGCGGCGGGTTCCGGGCTTGCCGCTCCGGCGTCGTTAGGCGTGAGGGCTGCTCCCGTGCCGCTCACGCAGACGGGTCCTGAGCCGATCCGGCGGCCCGGCGCGCGTTTTCCTCTTCGACGAGTTCCTTCTTGGAAAGCTTGCCGACCAGTGTCTTGGGCAGGCTGTCGCGGAATTCGATGGCGGCCGGCATCTCGATCTTGTTGAGCCGCTCCTTGAGGAAGGCCATCAATGTATCCTGGTCCAAGACGTCCCCCGGGTGCAGCGCCACGAATGCCTTGGGGGCCTGGCCGCGATAGGCGTCGGGAACGCCGATCACGATCGCCTCGTGAACCATGGGATGCTCGTAGAGCGCATCCTCGATCGTTCGCGGATAGACGTTGTACCCCCCGCACAGGATCATGTCCTTGATCCTGTCCACCAGGAACAGATAGCCGTCTTCGTCCAGATATCCAACGTCCCCGGTGCGCAGGGCGCCGTAGATGAAGGTCTTTTCCGATTCCTCGGGCCGGTTCCAGTAGCCCGACATGACCTGGGGGCCGCGCGCGCAGACTTCGCCGCGGTCGCCCTGCGGCATGACGCGGTGCGGATTGTCGGGATCGCGGATTTCCAGCACGGTGCCGGGGAAGGCGGGGCCGCAGGAATTGTCCTTCACATCGCCTTCCAGCGGGTTGCAGGCGATGATCGGCGAGGCTTCCGACAGGCCGTAGCCCTCGACCACGCGCACGCCGGTGCGCTGTTCGAACTTCTGGCGCACTTCCAGCGGCAGCGGCGCGCCGCCCGAGATGCAGACGCGCACATTGTCGAACTCGCCGTGAAGCTCCTTGTTGTTGAGCGCGGTGTAGAGCGTGGGCACGCCGAAGAACTGCGTGGGCTTCGTGCGCTTGGCGGTGGCCAGGAACGACTTCATCTCGAAGCGCGGCAGCAGGATCATCTCGGCGGCGGTGTCCACCGAGTAGTTGAGCACCGTGGTCAGCGCGAAGACGTGGAACAGCGGCAAGACGCCCAGAGTGCGTTCCTGCTGTTCGGGCATGTGGCCGACATGGGCGATCATCTGCGCGGAATTCGCCGCGAGATTGGCATGGCTGAGCATGGCGCCCTTGGGCACGCCGGTCGTGCCGCCGGTATATTGCAGGACGGCAAGGTCCGAAGGCGCGCGTTCGACCGGATCGGGATCGGCATCGCGGGCGATCAGGTCGGCGAAGCGCAAGAAGCGCAAGTCGTGCGGCTCGTGCGCGATGTCCTTGCGCTTGAGCAGGCGATAGGCGCGGCCCTTGAGCTTGGGCAGGGCATCGGCGATCGGGCAGACGATCACCCGGCGCAGCGCGCCGTTCCTGGCACCGACCAGCGGCTCGATCTTGGGCAGCGACAGCGCAAGGTCGGAGGCGACGATGAATTCGGCCCCCGAATCCTCGACGAGGTGCGCCATTTCCCGCTCGGTGTAGAGCGGGTTGAAGTTCACCACGATCCCGCCGATGCGCAGGATCGCGAAGTAGCAGATCACGTAATAAGGCGTGTTCGGCAGGCACAGGCCTACGCGCGTGCCGTGCTTGACGCCCAGGTCCTGAAAGCCCCGCGCGGCGCGGCGGGACAGTTCGCCGATCTCCTTGTAGGTCCACTTGCGGCCCATGAAGTCGATCGCCGGCCAGGCGCCGTGGGCTTCCACGGCATGGTCGAGCAGGTCGGTGAGCAACCGCGGCGCGATCGGCGGCATCTCTTCCGGGAGTTGGGAGAAAGAGGTTTCCGGGGCGGAGCCACCGCCGATCGTCGCCGCGGCGCCCATCAGAAGGCCACCCGTGCGCCGAGCGAGAAGACCAGCGCCGAAGCGTCGGTCAGACGGCCGTTGGTGATGACCGGGGTCTGCGCGGCCGTGCCGGCATAGGCGGCGGTGAGACGGTCCACCGGAGCATCCTTGAAGGTGATGTACGAGGCCGCCGCGTCGATCGCGATCTTCTCGCTCATGTTGTAGGTGGTGCCTGCCGAGAAGTTCCAGCGGTTGCTGTCGGGCACGCGGGCGTCGCGGTTGCCGTTCGAGGTCGGGGTTTCGCCGTATTGGATACCGCTGCGCACCGTCCACTTCGGATTGACGTCATAGTCCACGCCGAAGGCGTAGGAGAAGCCGTCCTTGTAGTTCTCGGGAAGCGACTGGTTGATCGGCGCGCCGAGATCGATCGAATCGAACTTGCTCCAGCCATAGGCCACGACCTGGGCGTTCAGGGTGAGCTGCTTGGTCGCCTTGATGCGGCCCGACATGATCGCCTGCCACGGGGTGGAGAACTCGGCAGTGGCGTCGAGCGTCCGGTTCTGCGCGGCGAGCGGGCCGAGCAGGCCGTCGATGGTCAGCGTGCCCTTGAGCTTGTGCTTCACGGCAGACTTGTAGGCGACGCCGATCGAGGCCGGGCCGTTGTGATACTGCGCGCCGACCGACCAGCCCACATCCCAGCCGTTGCCCTTGAGGTTCTGGTGGCCGTCGGCAAGCGTCGGGGAGAGATTCGGCAGGTAGTTGCCGAGGGCGGCGTCCACATATTCCACGTTGGCGGCGGCGCCGACGTAGAAGCCTTCGAAGGGCTGGAAGGCCACGCTCGGCTGGATGTCGATGGTGCGCAGCTTGGTCTTGTCGGCGGAATAGCGTGCCCAGCTGTCGGAATCGTAGTCGGTGGTGAAGGAGTAGGGCGAGGTCACCGTCAGGCCGAAGGCGAACTTGCCGGTTCCGTAGGCGATCGAGCCGGAGGGCAGCACGCCGTTGTTGATCGGGTTCTTGGCAACCCCGTTGCCGCCGACCGGCGCCGGGGCCTGGCCGGGGCGCACGATCACGGTGCCGTCGTCCACCACTTTGCCGCGGGGCAGGATGACGCTGGCGTGGACGGAAGCCTGGCCGCCTTCGAGCCCGCCGATCGCGGCCGGGTTCCACCAGAGCGAATCGACGCCGGTATCGGCGGCTTCACCCGAAAAGGCGCGTCCCTGCGCGCGCACTGACTGTTCCTGAAGATAGAAGGCCTGGGCATGAGCCGATCCGGCAAAGCCGAACACGATGGCCGATGCGGTGCCCGCCAGAAGAATGCGGCCCGAAGTGCGTTTCATATCCTTGAACTCCCTTAATTCTCTTATGCCCTGAACCTTTGTAGTCTTCCCGGCGCGCCTCAGGGGATGCGCGTCCAGGTCTGGGTCTTGCACAAGGGCCAGACGATGCAGCCCTTGAGCTTGAGGCTGTTGGCGCCCGAAGGCGTTATCGTCGCCTTGTAGGTGCCGCCGTCCTCAGGATTGTAGATCTGTCCTTCGACCCATTCGTTCCCCTTGGCCTTGAATCCGCCGACAATTTGCAGACCCTTGATCTTGCGGCCACGCTGCGCGGTGTCCTTGTTGTTCACGTCGCGAAGGTCGGGATTGGCCTTGATGCCGTCCGAATCGACGAGCCTGCCGCAGACCGATTCGCCGCAGCGGCTGAGTTCGACAACGCCGTGTTTGGAAGGCGTGCGCCACTTGCCCAGAACGGAATCGTTTCCGGCTGCGAATGACGGATTTGCCAAGGGAATGAGCGACAGGGCGCCGGCAACCATCGCCAGTCCCACGGGTTTCCAATTTCTCATGAGCGACCTCTCCATCGTCTCTCCAATCGGACATCTTCTCACCGCAAGGGCGGGGCCCTTACGCTGGGATGTTGATTTGTCGTAACCCAAAATTTGCTTGACGTATAGGGAAAGAATTGCACCCTTAGGGAAGAAGACGACGCAGCCTCTGGAAGAGCCTCTGGCGCGTCGGACCACGGAGAGAGTGCATGCAAAGTGTCGTGATCGCGGGTTACGCCCGCTCGCCCTTCCACTTGGCCAACAAGGGCGCGCTGGCGCGGGTCCGCCCCGACGATCTGGCCGCGCAAGTGATTCGCGGGCTCATCACCAAGACCGGTGTGGAAGCTGCCGATATCGAAGACGTCGTCGTCGGCTGCGCCTTCCCGGAAGGCGAGCAAGGCTTCAACATCGCCCGCCTCGTCGGCCTGCTGGCGGACCTGCCGATCTCGGTCGGCGGCATGACCGTGAACCGTTTCTGCGGCTCCTCGATGAGCTCGATCCACTACGCCATGGGCCAGATCGCCATCGGCGCGGGCGAAGTCTTCGTCTGCGCGGGCGTCGAGTCGATGAGCCGGGTGCCGATGATGGGCTTCAACCCGCTGCCCAACCCGGCGCTGGCGGCGAAGAGCGCCGCCTACATGTCGATGGGCGAAACGGCCGAGAACGTCGCCACCAAGTACCAGATTTCGCGCGCCGATCAGGAAGCGCTGGCCGTCTCCAGTCAGCAGAAGGCCGCAGCCGCGCGTGACGCCGGCAAGCTCACCGACGAGATCGTGCCGATCCAGACCAAGACCGGCCTTGTCAGCGAAGACGGCACCATTCGCGGCGAAACCACCGCAGAAGGCCTTGCCGGCCTGAAGCCCGCGTTCGACGCCGCCGGTTCGGTGACTGCCGGCACCTCCTCGCCGCTGACCGACGGTGCCAGCGCCGTGCTCGTCACCACCGAAGACTATGCCCGCGCCCATGGCTTGCCGATCCTCGCCCGCATCAAGTCGGTCGCGATTTCGGGCTGCGCGCCGGAAACCATGGGTCTTGGGCCCATCCTCTCCAGCCAGAAGGCGCTTGAGCGTGCCGGTATCTTGGCGGGCGACCTCGACGTGGTCGAACTGAACGAAGCCTTCGCCTCGCAGGCGCTGGCCTGCATCAAGGACCTCGGCCTCGACGTGGCCAAGGTGAACATCGACGGCGGCGCGATCGCCATCGGCCACCCGCTGGGCGCCACCGGCGCTCGCATCGTCGGCAAGGCGGCCTCGCTGCTGAAGCGCGAAGGCGGCAAGTACGCACTCGCCAGCCAGTGCATCGGCGGCGGTCAGGGCATCGCCACGATCCTGGAGTCGGTGGAATGAGCGACACCATCAAGAAAGTATGCGTGATCGGCGCCGGTACCATGGGTGCCGGGATCGCCGCTCAGGTTGCCAATGCCGGCGTGCCGGTGCTGCTGCTCGATATCGTTCCCAAGGACGCCACCAATCGTAACGTGGTAGCCGAAGGCGCGGTGGCGAAGATGCTCAAGACCGAGCCTGCGCCGTTCATGAGCAAATCGGCCGCCAAGCTGGTCGAGACCGGCAACATCGAAGATCACCTGGGCAAAGTTGCCGAGTGCGACTGGGTGATCGAGGCGGTGATCGAGCGTCTCGACATCAAGCAGGGCCTCTATGCCAAGCTGGAAGCGGTGAAGCGCGACGGTACTGCCGTTTCGTCGAACACCTCGACGATCCCGCTCGCCAATCTGGTCGAAGGGCGTTCGGACGCGTTCAAGCGCGACTTCCTGATCACGCACTTCTTCAACCCGCCGCGCTACATGCGCCTGCTGGAGATCGTCACCGGCCCTGCGACCGACGCTGGCGTTGCCGCCAAGGTCGAGCAGTTTGCCGACATTTCGCTGGGCAAGACGGTGGTCAAGGCCAAGGATACGCCGGGCTTCATTGCCAACCGCATCGGCACCTACTGGATCCAGCTTGGCCTCAACGCCGCGTTCGACATGGGGATCACCGTCGAACTGGCCGATGCCATTGCGGGTAAGCCGATGGGCGTGCCCAAGACCGGCATCTTCGGCCTTGTCGACCTGGTCGGCATCGATCTGATGCCGCACTTGCAGGCCAGCCTCACCTCGACGCTGCCCGCAGGCGACCTCTATCACGGCATCGCCCGCGACATTCCGCTGATCAACAAGATGATCGGTGAGGGTTACACCGGCCGCAAGGGCAAGGGCGGGTTCTATCGCCTCAACAAGGAGGCCGGTCGCCGCAAGGAAACCATCGACCTCCAGACCGGCGAATACCGTCCGACCGTGACCGCACAGGGCCCGCGCGGCGCGGCGGCCAAGGGCGACCTCAAGGCATTGGTCGAAAACAAGGGCGACATCGGCGCCTACGCATGGGCCGTGCTCGGCGCCACGCTGGCCTATGCCGCCAGCCTTGTGCCCTCGGCCGCCGATGACGTGGTTGCCGTCGATGATGCGATGAAGCTGGGCTACAACTGGAAGGCCGGCCCGTTCGAGATGATCGACAAGCTCGGCGCCAAGTACCTTGCAGAACGCCTCGCCGCCGAAGGCAAGGCCGTGCCGGAAATCCTGACCGTGGCGGGCGACCGCACGTTCTACCGGATCGAGAACGGCAAGCGCCAGTTCCTCGGCCTCGACGGCGAATATCGCGACATCGTCCGCCCCGAAGGCGTGATGCGCCTTGCCGACGTGAAGCTTTCGTCCAAGCCGATCCTCAAGAACGCTTCGGCGGCGCTCTGGGACATTGGCGACGGCGTCGTCTGCCTTGAATTCACCGGCAAGATGAACGCGCTCGACGGTGAAGTCATGAAGCTGATCGGGCAGGCCATCCCGCTGGTGGCGGCGCAGTATAAGGCGCTTGTCGTCTACAACGATGCCGATACCTTCTCGGCCGGTGCCAACCTCGGCCTGGCGCTCTTTGCGGTGAACATTGCGGCGTGGGGCGAGATCGAAAAGCTCGTTGCCGGTGGCCAGCTCGCCTATAAGGGCCTGAAGTACGCCCCGTTCCCCGTCGTCGGCGCGCCTGCCGGCATGGCGCTGGGCGGCGGCTGCGAGATCCTGCTGCACTGCGACGCGATCCAGGCCCATGCCGAACTCTACTGCGGCCTTGTGGAATGCGGCGTCGGCCTCGTTCCGGGCTGGGGCGGCAATGGCGAGATGATCGACCGCTGGCGCAAGGCTCCGGGCATGCCCAAGGGCCCGATGCCTGCCGTTGCCAAGGTGTTCGAGATGGTCTCGACCGCGCAAGTCTCCAAGTCTGCCCAGCAGGCGCGCGAGATGATGATCCTGCGGGGGGATGACGGCATCTCGATGAACCGCGATCGCCTGCTCTACGACGCCAAGCAGAAGGCGCTGTCGCTGGTGGAAGGCTATACTCCGCCCGAAGCGCCCGAGTTCAAGCTGCCCGGCGCCGGTGGCCGCACGGCGCTTGGCCTTGCGGTGGAAGGCTTCCACAAGCGCGGCATGGCGACCGACTACGACGTGGTCGTCTCCGGTGTGCTGGCCGATGTGCTGACCGGCGGCGAGTTCGACCTCGTCGACACGGTGAGCGAGGGCGAACTGCTGAAGCTGGAACGCGATGCCTTCATGGGCCGCCTGCGCGATGGCCGTTCGGTCGCCCGCGTCGAGCACATGCTCGAAACCGGCAAGCCCCTGCGGAACTGATGTTGCGTAACTGATAAGGTATGAATGCGCGCCCGTCGGTGATCCGGCGGCGCGCGCGAGGAGAGTGACATGCAAGTCTACGAAGCGCCCCTGCGCGACATGAAGTTCGTGCTCCACGAACTGCATAATGACGACGGCTTCGGTAATCTCGAAGCACTGGCCGAATTCACGCCCGATCTGGTGGACGCGGTGCTGGAAGAGGCCGCCAAGGTGGCACAGGAAGTCCTGCTGCCGCTGAACCGCAGCGGTGATATCGAGGGCTGCACGCTGGAAAACGGCGTCGTCCGCACCCCCAAGGGCTTCAAGGAAGCCTACGACATGTTCCGCGAAGGCGGCTGGTGCGCACTGGCGTCCGACCCCGAGTGGGGTGGGCAGGGCCTGCCCGAGGCGCTGAACAAGCTGACCGAGGAGATGATCTGCTCCTCCAACCTGTCGTTCAGCCTCTATCCCGGCCTTACCCACGGCGCGACCACCGCGATCGAGGGCTATGCCAGCGACGAACTGAAGCAGGCCTACCTGCCCAAGATGGTCGAAGGCACCTGGTCGGGCACGATGTGCCTTACCGAACCGCACTGCGGCACCGACCTTGGCATGCTGCGTACCAAGGCGGTTCCTCAGGGTGATGACAGCTTCAAGATCTCCGGCGCGAAGATCTTCATCTCGGCGGGCGAGCACGACCTGACCGAGAACATCATCCACCTCGTCCTCGCGCGGCTTCCCGATGCGCCGGAAGGCGTGAAGGGCATCAGCCTGTTCCTGGTGCCGAAGTACCTGCCCAAGGAAGACGGCACGCCCGGCCCGTCCAACGGCGTTTCGGTGGCGGCGATCGAGCACAAGATGGGCCTCAAGGCCTCGGCCACGTGCCAGCTCAACTTCGACGATTCGATCGGCTGGCTGGTCGGCACCGCGAACAAGGGCATGGAAGCCATGTTCAAGATGATGAACACCGAACGCGTTTCGGTGGGCATCCAGGGCCTTGGCGTGGGTGAAGCCGCCTATCAGTCGGCCGTGTGGTACGCCAAGGAGCGCGTGCAGGGTCGCTCGCTGTCGGGCGTGAAGAACCCCAAGGGCCCGGCCGATCCGATCATCGTCCACCCGGACGTGCGCCGCATGCTGATGACCGCGCGTGCCTATAACGAAGGCAGCCGCGCCGTTGGCGCATGGGTCAGCCGCGCGCTGGATGCCGAAAAGCACGCGACCGATCCGGCCGTGAAGGCCCGCGCGGAAGACTTCATCGCGCTGATGACCCCGGTGGTGAAGGCGCTCTTCACCGACTGCGGTTATGAAAGCGCGAACCTGGCAGTGCAGGTCTACGGCGGCCACGGCTACATTGCCGAAAGCGGCGTGGAACAGTTCGTGCGCGATGCCCGCATCGCCATGATCTACGAAGGCACCAACGGCATTCAGGCGCTCGACCTTGTCGGCCGCAAGATGCCAGCGCATGCCGGTCGCTACCTGCGCTCGTTCTTCCACCCCGTTTCGGACTTCATCGAGGCGAACAAGGCGGACGAGACGTTCGGCAAGATGATCGAAGGGCTGGAAAAGGCCTTCGGCGCGCTGCAGCTTTCCACCGGAACGATTGCCCAGAAGGGCATGAAGGATCCCGAGGAAGCGGGCGCCGCCGCGACCGACTATCTGCGCCTGCTGGGTCTCGTCGCCATGGGTTACACTTTCGCCAAGGCGGCGCTGATCGCCCAGGCGAAGCTGGACGAAGGCACCGAGGACGCCGCGTTCTACACCGCCAAGATCGGCACTGCGCGGTTCTTCTTCGACCGTCTGCTGCCGCAGGCGACCGCTGCGTTCCTGGCGATCAAGTCGGGCAAGGCCTCGATGATGGCGCTGGACGTCGAGATGTTCTGAAGCCCTGCTTCAGACGCGCGATGGACGGGGGTGGGCGCCGGCGCCTGCCCCCGTTCCCGTATCAGGCTGCTCCGACCCAAACTATCCAGCCGACCAGCCACGCCGCGACCACGCAGGCGATCAGCCGCCAGACCGGAGCCTTGACCATGCCGGTCGTACCGGCAGGCATCGCGCGCGAGCCAGTGAGCATCGGGGCGATCAAGTTGTCGCGCTTGATGACGCGGTAATAGAGGATCGCGCCCAGGTGCAGCACGATCATCACGAGGATCAGATAGAACACGATCCCGTGCAGGTCCGTCATCCGGCTGGCGGTGGACGAGGACACCAGGTGGTTGAGCGGCCCGGTGGTGCCGTCGTCGGGGTCACCGGAGAAAAGACCCAGCAAAACCTGCAAGGCCATGAGGCCCAGCATCGCCAGCACGCTCCAGCCACCCGCCGGATTGTGCCCGGCCGTTGGTTCATGAGCGCCTGATTGCAGATGTTCCAGAACCGCGCCGGGGCCGCGCACGAAGCCTGAAAACCGCGCGGTGGAACTTCCCACGAAGCCCCAGAGCACGCGGATCACCAGCAGTTGCATCAGTACCGTGCCGATGCTGGTGTGCCAGCCCATTTCGCCGTTCTCGGCTGTCCACCAGAGCGCCGGGATCAGCGCCGCGAAGCTCCAGTGGATCACGCGGACCGGCCAGTCCCACAAGGGGGTGCGGACGGTCTCCGCACCCGGCCGGGAACTCACTGCTTCTTCTCGCGGAAGTTCTCGTGGCAACCCTTGCAGGCGCCGCCGATCTCGCCCATCGCCAGCTTCGCGGCGGCCGCATCCTTGGCATCGGCGGCGGTCTTGAGCTTGCCGGCGGCGGTGGCCAGCCTGTCTGCCGCGGTCTTGAATTCGGCGGGCTTGTCCCAGATCGCGGGGAGGGCCTCGGTCTTCTCGCCCGATTCCTTGCCGCTACCCTTGGGGAAGAGCGCGACGATCTTGCCCGCGTCCGTCTGGATCGAGGTGGCGGAGGCGCTTACGGTCGCAAAGTCCGGCTGATCGTCCTCCAGGGCTTCCTTGGCGGCCTTGTTGGCCTTGGCGATCGCCTTGAAATTGGCCTCGCGCGTTTCGATCGTCTCGGAAACCGAAACCGGTTCGCCCGAGGCGCCGGTGGTCGTCGCGGCCGGTTCGGAGCCCTTGCAGCCGGTCATGGCGGCGGCGAGGGCGATAGCGGTGAGAGTCGTCGTCAGGATGGTCTTCGAAGCCATGTCGCTGCTCCTGGCAGTTGTCTTGCAAGCGGGAGGCCGTCCATTTTGCCCGTCGGCCTTGTTCCCAAGCGCTTGATAACCGCTGTTGTTGCCATGCGGCGAATGGTTTTTGGAGATTCGCTCAATGTCGTTCCATCCGGGACTTTAGGGTAGCGGTCCGTGGCCATAGCTGCTTTTAGGGCGCCGCTGGAAGCTAACGAGGATGTTGGATGTTGAATGGGCGGAGCAATGGCTTTAGGGGGCGCGTACTGGCCCCGGCTCTGTTCATGGCATCCCTGTGCCTCGGTATGGGTACGGCCGCCGCGCAGGCGCCGCAGGCGAACGACGGCGCGGGAATGCTCAAATCCCTGCAGAACGACCCGGCTATGCCGAGCGTCGCGCCGGCCGGATATGACGTGACCATCGTCGTCTTTTCCGATTACCAATGTCCCTATTGCCGCAAGCTCCACGGCTCGCTGAAGCAGTTAATGCGGCAGGATCGCAAGGTTCGCATCGTCTACCGCGACTGGCCGATTTTTGGCGCGGCTTCCGTAGAGGCGGCGCGATCGGCGTTGGCAGCGCGCTATCAGGGAAAGCATGCGGCGTTCAATGAGGCGCTGATGGCGACCAGCGGCCGTCTCGATTCCCAGGCGATCCAGCTCGCTGCGCAGCGAGCCGGCGTCGATGTAAAGCGCCTCAAGTCCGATCTCGTTTCGCACAAGGGCGATATCGACGCCGCCCTGGCGCGAACCGCACGGTTTGCCGACCTGATGAATCTTTCCGGCACACCGGCTCTTGTGATCGGCTCCTATCTGCTGCCGGGTGCGGCCACGCCGGAAATGCTGGGAGACGCCGTGGCGATGGTCCGCAAGTCGTCCTGACGGGAATCAGCCCCTTGTCGCTCCGGGGCGGGTGACCTGCCTTGCCCACCCCTCGATTCCGAGCTGCGCGGGGACACCGTCGAGGATCGCGTCCAGTCGCTGACCTTTATCGACGCGGCAACCGCGATGGTGGGTGGCGACGGTCTGGCGGCCCGTGGGATCGCTCCAGGTGATCGTGTAGATGGAGGTGTCGCTGATGGCGGTATCGCATTCCACGGCGGCGCTCGTTCCGCTTGCCGGGCGATAGGGCGCGAGTTCGGCGGCGAGGGCGCGGTAGCTTCCGTTACCCGCCTCGCGCCGCGTTTCGCCGAGAACGGCAGTGTGGCGAAGGCCTTGGAACCGGACCGCTCCTTCCGGCGCGATCGTGACATTGTAGACCGGGCAGAAGCCGAAACAGGGGCCGACGGAAATTGCTATCGTTTCCGCTTCGGGTGCCGCAGGCGGAACGTTGTCCGCCCCGGGCAGAGGCGTGCAGGCACTTGCCGTCAGGGCTGCGGCGAGAAGCGGAAGGCTCCACGGCTTGAGGTTCGTCACGGGGCAGACTCCTTGACGCCGCCCTCCGGTGGGCGGCGATGTCAGTGCTAGGACGGAGCAAAAGGGCATCGACCTTGGACGTATGAAGAGTCTTTCCTTGCGAAGCGCCTATCTCGGGTGGAGGCGGGCAAGCGCGATGCCCGCAAGGTTCTGCTCGCGCCGGATCCAGCGAATGCGTGCCGGGCGCGCCTTGGCCGCAAGCGTGAGGAATGCCGCCTCATGCGCGCTGCGCGCTTTGCCCTGTCGCAGGGCGGTGTTGGCATCTTGCACCACTTCGAGCGCGTCGCCCACAAGTTCCACATCGTTCAGACCCAGGGACTGCGCAAGGTCAAACGCCCGGATAAGCGCCGTCCATTCCGCGTCGCTGTTGGTGCCCTGGCCGAGGTCCTCGAACAGGTAGGTTTCTCCCCTGATCACGGCGGCGGCCTCGATCGGGCCGGGATTGGGACGGCAGCCGCCGTCGAAGAAGACTTTCAGCCGGGATCGGGACATGAAGGCTTCCTGACCCAAACCCGGACGATATGCCAGCGGGTTTGAGCCAGAACAGGTGGATCAGCTTCCGAAGTTGAACTTCAGCCGCAGCCCATACATGCGCGGAGGACCGTAGGCGAAGTCGAGGATGCCCGAGCTTTCATAGCCGCCGCCCGAGGCGGTCTTGTAGCGCTTGTTCGTGAGGTTCGTCGCAAAGGCCGATATGTCGAATCCCGAGCCGAGCACGTCCATCCAAGCTGCCGTGAGGTTGAAGAGATTGGTCGCCGGGATAGTGACGCGCTGCGGGTCGGCGGCGGTAGAGGCCGTGTAGAAATAGCCGTCCACGGCCTGGCGCGAGGTGTATGTATAGTTTCCGCCGAATGACAGAGAGCCCGTCTTCTCTCCCAGCGGAACCTCGACGTCGGCCGAAAGCGTGAGCCTGTGCTTGGGCGAATAGCTGAGGGGATCGCCCGGTTCGCCGCGTGGGATGATCTGTTCGAACGGGCTGTCGGGTGACAGTGTGGGCGGGATCAGTTCCTTGATCTCGGTATCGAGATATGTGTAGCCCGCCGAGAGCCGCAGGCGCTGGAACAGGGTGATGCCGCTGTCCACTTCCACGCCCTGGATCTTGGACTTGCCGGCATTGATGATCGCCGCGCCGCCCGCCAATCCGCTGCCCTGTTTGGCCACCAGCGCACCGAAGACCTGCTGGTCGCTGAAATCGTTGTAGAAGCCCGCGACGTTGAAATAGCCCGGTACGCTGCCCCGCAGGGTGAGCTTTGCGCCGATCTCGTAGGCATCGACCTTTTCGGGGTCCCAGGTTTCCAGACCCGGGTTGGTGAAATTGACCCCGCCCTGACGGTAGCCGCGTGCATATTTGGCATAGAACAGCATATCGGGCGTCGGCTTGAAATCGACATCGACCAGCCATGTGGGACGATTGGACTTGTTGGTGATGCGTGTGCGGCAGGCGCTGGTGTCGCCGCCGTTCGCAAGGAGATTGACGGTGGGATGGTTGAGCACGTCGTTGCAGACGCGGCCGCCCGGAACGGTGCCGCGGCCGGGAATGGTCACCAGGTTCCAGCGGTTGCTTTCGGAATCGCCGACGATCTTGTCGAAGGTATAGCGAAAGCCGCCGGTAACCGCGAATTGCTCGGTAATCTTGTATGTTGCCTGTGCAAATGCACCGTGGTTGTCGAAGTCGAAGCGGGTGCGCGATTCCGATACGAGCGCCACGCCCAGCGTGGTCGCGGGAAGACCCAGCGGGAGCACGCCCGTGCAGCCCAGATTGCCGGCGTCGGGACAATTGCCGTAGATGCCGGTGCGTTGCTGGTTCCACCCGATGGGACGGCTGAACTCCAGATATCCGCCGATCACGTAGTTGAGCCGCCCGTCCGACGATCGGCCCTGAAGCTGAAGTTCCTCGGTCACGGTCGATTCGGCCGCCGCGTGATAGTTCGGCTGGATATCCAGCGCGATGTAGTTGAACGGTGCGCCCACGGTGACATAACCCAGCGATTGGAAGGTGCGCGTCACGGGCGTGTCCGCGATGCGGAAATTGTCGCTGTAGAGATTGAAGGCCGAGTCCTCGCGGAATTCGCCGTAGCTGGCGATGTTCTTGACGGTCAGGGTGTCGCTGGCCTGCCAGGTGGTCGTGTTGATGACTTGCCAGGTTTCCAGCAGGAAGCGCGGATCCGGGTTGCTGACTTCGACATCCAGCTTGCCGTCTCCCCGTGCAGCCTGCCGGTCCAGCTGCGCACAGGCGGAGGTCGCCGTGAAGTAGCGGGTGAAAGGGCCGCCGGTCAGCGGGCTGGGGGCGTCGCGATCGCAATTTTCATAGCGGGTCGCGTAACCGTTGGTGTCCGAACGGCTGTAATGGAAGATGGTGTAGTTTTCGAGGTCGGGCGTCAGATCCGCGACGATGCTGAGGCGGGCATAAACGTAATCCGTATCGTTGTAGGCGCCCGGCCCGATGCCCGAAAGGTTCTTCATGTAGCCGTCGCGCTTGTTGCGGTCGACCGCAAGGCGGACCTTGAAGGTTTCCGCCAGCGGGACATTGAGCGCCGCCTGGATGCGGCGTTGATCGTAGTTTCCGATCGTGCCTTCGACATGCCCTTCGAACAGGTCTGTGGGCTTGGTCGGCACCAGCAGGATCGCGCCGCCGGTCGTGTTGCGTCCGAACAGCGTGCCTTGCGGGCCCTTGAGGACCTGCACGTTCTGGAGATCGGTGAAGGAACCGGCGCCTACGGTATTGCCCGAGGTCGTCCCGCCCTGTGCGCGTACCCCCACGACGTCGGCGAAATAGACGCCCACGGTTGGGGCCGTGGCGCCGTCCTGATTGAATCCACGCAGGGAGAAACTGGCCTTCTCGGCGCCGTACCGCGTGTTGACCGACAGTGAAGGCGTGTAGGTGGCAAGGTCGGAGGCGACGACGATGTTGCGCTTCTCGATCGTCGCGCTGTCATAGACGGTCATCGAGATCGGCACGTCTTGAAGCCGTTCCTCCGTGCGACGCGCCGTGACGATGATGTCGCCGGGATTTATGGTCAATTCGCTTTGGGCCAATGCGGGCATCGCCGTGGATACACCGCCCAGCACCGCGCCCATCATCATGACGCGCGTCAGCGTTCTTGCATGCATGATCGTCCTCTCCTCCCGTATCGTTCGTATCGTTGTCTGGACCGGTTCTGTTTTTGATATCGGTCTGCAAAGGCTGTTGAGGGCTGCTCAGGCCCTGCCCTGGAAAGCCGCAATTGCGGTTCTTTCCGGGCCATCAAGATATGCGGAACACCACGCCGCCGATCCGTGTCGATGGCATTTCCTCGGGTGTTCCAGCCAAGCGCGCCTTGCAGGGGCCAACGTATCGCGGGTGCAGTGATGTGGAAAGAAACTATCCCGTCATTGCAGGGTGTTGCAAAGTCGGCCAAAAATTTTTGTCTTCGATGACAGATATTTATTCGAAATGACGAATTGCGTTGCGGGGAAAATTGCTTCGAGAGGCAAAAGGACTTGCGCCTCGAGCTTAGCTCCGGCCGGCCCGAGTGCCGACTGCGATATGCGATCCTCGACCGGCTTTTGCGGGTGCCCCGTCCATATATGCAAGTGACCGGGGTACGCGCGGCATATAGGGATGCACCAATGTCAGGGGCTGCCCGGAGGATACTGCTGTTGGCGGCAGTGGGGGCAGGGGGCGGCTTCCAGACAGTTTCCGAGGCCTTCGCGGCAAGTGCAAACGCGGGGGATGCCATGCTGGAGATGACCCTTGTTCGCGATCGGCTGTCTGGCCCTGATTGTTCTTCCCCTTGCCGGGCTTGCGCTGGGCGGCTTTCTGGCTGGGCCGACTGGTGCCAAATGGGGCGCGGGTATCGGTTTCGCGATCGCGCTGGGCCTTTGCGGCGTGACGGGTTACGCGCTCGTGGCAGCCGCGCGCCGAAGATAGATGGGGGCGGAGATAGATCGGGGTCGGCCGATTAACTTTTTGCAGTCGCCCCATCCATCGCGCGACCGACGTTGCCACCGTCACATGCTTGGGTCATGCGCGCTGCTGTAACGCCAGTTGGAAAAGTCAGGAGCGATGGGCAGAAAACTTCGGGATGAGGATGGTGGCGGAATCGACCCGAGAGCGGCATCGGACGATCTGTCCGGCCTGCCGGCGGGAGAGAGTGCAAACGATGCCGCCGATCTGCTCGCCCTGGCGGAATATATCTATCGCTGCCGCCGGATCAGGGACGAAATGCTGGGGGCGGACTACTTCGGAGAGCCGGCCTGGGACCTGCTATTGGGCCTCTACATCGGCGAGACGCGCGGCCGGGTGCCGCTCGGCAATCTTTCCACGAACACGGCGCTGCGCTGGCAGAGCGTGTTGGAAACCGAGGGTCTGGTCACACGCCGCACCGATGGCGATGCCGCGGGAAGCAACGCTTGTCTGACCGCGAAAGGCCACGCATTGATGCGGGACTATCTGCGCAAGGCCGGTAGCCCCGCGCCGTGATCATTCGACTATCCGATAGGGTTCATTCGTAATTCTACTTGGATCGTCGCCCCGCTTGGCATAGCCTGCTTCCCGGTCCCAGGGGGGGAGCGGGGCGCTTGAGGGGGAGGAACGGTCTCATGGCACTCACCAATCAGGAACAACTCGTGCTGGAGCTGCGCAGCATAACCCACCTGCTCAGGGAGGCGATCGGCCGCCTTGACGCTTGCGGCCAGGACCTGGCGGCGATCCATGTCCAGACCGCGCTGGACGTGCTGCGCGACAAGGGCGGCGACGAGGACTGGGGCATGCTGCGCAATTGAGGTGAACCGAGGGGAGGCCGTCACGCCGTGACGGGCTGGTTTTCCGTGTCTCCGGGATCTCGCAAATAGATCGTTCCCTTGCTTTCGGCCGCGACAAGGCCGAACAGCGCGCCGATCAGGGCCAGCGATTCCCGCGGTCGGTCGAGCCTGAAGCGGCCGCTGAAAGTCAGCGTAGCGAAGCGGCTTTCGCCCAGCGCCAGCGGTACGGTGCTGTATCGATTGAGCCGCTCCAAGGCGCTTCCCAGAGGCATTGACTCGGCGTCCAGCCAGTCCGTCTGCCAGTCGCCGGATGCGGGATCGAAGCGGCCCTGTCCGGTGACGGATCGTGCATCGATCATCGCCCATTCGCGCGCCCGAACCAGCATCTGCGCGCCTTGGCCGGTGGCCAGGGCGACCTTGCCAGAGAGGACGCGCAGTTCGCTGGCGTCGCGCAAGTGATCGACGGTGAAGCTGGTGCCCAATGCGGTCATCCGCGCATGAGGGGTGCTGACCTCGAAAGGGCGAGCGGGGTCGTGCTGCACATCGAAGCGGGCCGCACCGTGCTCCAGCACGATCGCGCGGCGATCCGGCGTAAAATCGAAAGCGACGCGGGAAGCGGCATCGAGCAGCAGGCGCGAACCGTCGGGAAGCGCGACATGGCGCCGCTGCCCCACCGTGCTGGCGAAATGGCCGGTCGATCCTGCGCCCGGCGCCGGGGCATTCCGGCCCAGTAGCCAGTAGCCCGCCACCGGAAGCGTCAGGGCGCCTGCAAGTCCGGCAGCCATGGCCTGTCGGCGGTTCAGTCTTCGCGCTGTATGGGGACTGCGCATTCGGTCGGTCCTGCGCAGGGGCGGCAGCGCGGTGCCCGAAGGGGCGGTGCGCGCATCGCCAAGGGCATCGATCAGCGCGGTATCGCTGACGAGCCGGGACATGCGCGCGAAAGCCCTTGCGTGTTCCGGCGAGGCATTGAGCCAGCCCTGCAAGGCGCGGCGTTCGGACGGCGTCAGTTCGCCAAGCCGGTCCACCCAGTCGGCGGCGGTTTCCAGGATCGGGGCCTGCTGCTCATCCATTCGCGTCTTGCCCTTCCAGATCGTCCTCCAGTGCCAGCGCCATGTCCGCCATGGCGCGTGTCAGGTGCTTTTTGACGGCCTCGATACTGAGGCCGAGTTCCTCCGCGATCTCCTGTCGGGACCTGCCGTCCATGTGGCGCAGCCGAAACACGGCGCGCCGTGCCGGCGTGAGCCGTGCAAGTGCCGCTTCGAACCTGTCGTAGCGCTGGCGATAGTCCAGCACTTCGTCCGCCAGCGGTAGTTCGCAGGGCAGTTCAAGCATGTCGAATTCGCCGATCCGCCGGGCCTTGCGCGCGCCCGCTACGATGACGGAGTCCGCGACGCGATAGGCATAGGCCAGCGGGTTTTCGATCAGCTGCCGACGCTCCTGTTCCATGACCCTGACAAGCGCCTCCTGCACCACGTCGTCCGCGCCGTCGGGGTCACGCATGCGCCTGCGCACGTAGCTGCGCAGGCGTTCCACACCGCCCAGCAGGGAGGAGCCGGTCTTGCTCATCAGCATTTCCCGCGTTCCCTTCGGCGGCAGGCGTCCATTCGGCATGCCTGTAGAGTGCGCAAGGGACCGAACGGGGACAGGCGGCTGCGATCAATAGGCATAGCGCAGCCCCACGGCGAAAGTCCGTCCGCTGCGCGTGCGTGCCAGAAGGCGCCGGGCCGAGCGGTCGGTATATTGCTCGATCGGGGTGTCGGTGAGGTTGCGGGCCTCGACCGATGCCTGAAGGCCGGGTCGCAGCATGGCATGGCCTGCAAAATCGAGCGTTGCCGAACCCTTGATCCAGCTGCCGATATTGCCGTTGTTGCCCAGGCCGTCGCGGTAGGTTCCGCGATAGGCCAGCGCGATCCGCGCGTCCCATTGGCGCGCGGTGTAATAGAGCGTCGCATTGCCCGACCAGCGCGAAAGGTCGATCAACGGCAGCGAGATCGCCCGCTGCCCGTAGATCACTTCGCTTCGGCCCGAGACGAAGGTGCCGTTGGCCTGCACGCCCAGTCCGTCGAACGGGGCGGGCAGGAAGTGCAGGTCGCGCTGGAGCGCCGCTTCCACCCCGACGATCGAGGCGCCCGAACCGTTCAGCGGGCGCACCACGTTATAGAGGGTATCGGCAGGCACACCGGGGTAGAGGAATGCGGCAGGCAGGCCGGTTTCGGCGTAAGGCATCAGCGTGGTGGCCGAAGTGATGAACGAATCCATCCGCTTGTAAAACAGCCCGAGCGAGGCGTAGCCGTCCCGCCCCATGTAGCCTTCCAGCGCGAGGTCCAGCGCCGTGGCGGTGAAAGGGCGCAGCGCAGGGTCGCCGGTTTCCACGGTCCCGCCGAAGGGCGTGGAATTTACGGCCGCCGCCGCGCGCAAGTCGGCGACGTCGGGCTGGTTCACGTCCCGGCTGAAGGCGAAGCGCAAGCGTACGTCGCGGCGCAAGTCCAGCCATGCGCGCAGCGAGGGCAGCCAGGCGGAATGGCGGCTGCTTTGGCCGCGTCCGAGCGGGGTGTCGTTTCCGCGCACTTCGCCGGTGGAAGAGGTGTCGGTGCGCAGATATTGCAGCCCGAGTTCCGCCTCGCCGGGCATGGCGACCAGCGCGAAGTCCAGCCGCGCGACGGCGAAGGCGGCATAGCTGTTCTCGCGCACGCGATAGGCCATGCCGGGCAGGTTGTCGGCCGCGGTGAGATCGCGCGACTGGCCCGTCGCGGCGAAGGCGGCATCGACATCCGCGACGAGATAGGGCGCGCGGGACAGGATATCGACGGGATGGGTCGCGGGAAGAAGGACGTCCGTGCCGTAGTCCTGCGTCACCCGGCGCTCGTAGCCGTCATTGCCGAAAAAGCGATAGCTAGTGCCCGCCAGCAGTTCGAGGCTGGGCGAGAGCCGCTGCGTCAGTTCGAGGCGGGCCGCGACGTTCTCGTTGAGGATGGCGTCCTCGCGGGCGTCGGCGCGCATGAACGACCACTGGGCCGGGTCTGTGGTATCGAAGCCGTAGCGGTTTGCGGGATGCGCGCCGGTAGCGACGAAAGCGAAGTCCTGTCCGGTGCTTTCGAGGAAAGCCTTGTCGAACACCGGCTCGGAAAAATCGGAACGGGCATAGCCCAGGCGCAAGTTCAGGCGGGTGGTCTCGCCCAGCGGGCGTTCGGCGGCGAGGACGGCCTGCGTGAAGGCGGTGCGATCCTGCGTCACCTTGCTTTCGGAGCGCATGTCGATGCCGCCAAGATCGCCTGCGACGATCGTGTCGCCCACGATCCTGACGGTGCGGAGCATCTGCGTGCCGTCGATCGTGCCGGTGGTGAGCCCGTTGGTCCCTGCGGCGGCCAGCGAATATTCCTGCCGGTCGTTGGAAAGGCGTGCGTGGACGAGGTCGAGCGTGAGGTGAAGCCCGTCCTCGCTCTCGTGCTGGATCGCGCCGACCAGGTTGAGGCGGGTGAAGCGGTTGGCCCAGCTGGAGTAGCTCTGCCCGCGCGACATGAACACCGGATCGCCCTGGCCGGTAAGGCGGGCGCGGTCGGCGGTGCCGACGCCCGGGCCGATATTGGCCTCGGCGAAAGTCACGGGCACCCAGTCCCAGTTGCGATAGCCGTACTCGGTCACGCGGTTGCGGCTCCAGGAGGCCGCCACCAGCACGCCCCAGCTATCATTGCGGCGCGAGAGTTCGGCGGTGATGCGCGGCGCGATGCCTTCCGCATTTCCGGCGCTGGCAGCGCGAACGGCAGTGAGCGTGACGTCCTCCTGCCGGTCGAAGGGGCGCAGTGTGTGCAGTGCCACGGTGCCGCCGACACCGCCTGCG
Organism: Novosphingobium sp. TCA1; assembly: GCF_009811895.1. Classification (NCBI taxonomy): domain Bacteria; kingdom Pseudomonadati; phylum Pseudomonadota; class Alphaproteobacteria; order Sphingomonadales; family Sphingomonadaceae; genus Novosphingobium; species Novosphingobium sp. TCA1. The sequence continues at coordinate 76,461 of NZ_BLJH01000007.1, forward strand.
TCGTACTGCGCGGACCATGTCTTGCGCACTTCGATGCCGGAAAACAGCGCGGCATCGAAGACCGAGTAATCGAAGCGGCGCTGGCGACTGGCCGAGCCGCGATTGTCCATGCCGGATGCCGTCGTGGCGAGGGCCTCCATGCCGTTCAGCGTCGTGCGCGTGAACAGCGGGCCAAGGCCGCGCAGGGAGACCTGCCGCCCTTCACCGCTGTCGCGGCTGATGGCGATGCCGGGCAGGCGTTGCAATGCGTCGGCGGCATTTGGGTCGGGGAAGGCGGCCACGTCCTCGGCGCGGGTGACTTCGACGATGCCGGTGGCCTTGCGCTTGACCTTCACAGCCTGGCGCAGGCTCTCGCGGTATCCGGTGACGAGGATCGGTTCTCCGACCGCTTCGGGGGCAGGCGAGGGAGCCGGGGGAAGCGCAGGGGGTGGCGGCGCGGCGGGAGCAGGCGTTACCAGGTAGCCTCCCGGCATGGCCCGCACGGCCAAAGGCAATCCCCTGAGCAGGATCGCCAGCGCTTCGGCGGTCCGGTATCGGCCCGAAAGCGTGCGCTCCACGCGGATCGTGGGGGCGGCGGAAGTCAGTACCTGCATGCCGCTCTGCCGCGAGACCTGGGCCAGGACATCGCCGAGATTGCCTGCGTGGACGGCGAAAGTACGGACTGCACGCAGCTCTTCCGCCGACGCCGAGACGGGCGCGGCGAGGGCCGGAAGCCCCACTATGGCAGCGAGCAGCCGGGAGGCGGCCAGGACGCCGCGAGCTTGCGAATACACGGGAGAATGCGCCCTTTCGCGGGGGCGCGTAGCAACCGGCCGTGACAGTCATGTGACTTGTCCGATCGGGAGGAAGCACCGGGCCCGCCGATATCGGCGGGCCCGGCAGGAGCCTGCGATCAGAACTCGAAGCGGACGCCGCCCATGATCGTGCGGCCCGAACGGGTCACGACATAGAGGCGCTTGGTGCTGTCGGAGTACTGCTTCTCGGCCTGGTTGGTCAGGTTGATGCCGTCCAGCGTGAGCTGGATATTGTCGGTCAGCTTGAAGTGCGCGGCCATGTCGAGATAGAGCGTGCCTTCGTAGCCCGAGAGGTCCTGATCCTGGCCCAGCGAAGTGCTGATCGGCGCGGCGCTGTAGACGTAGCTGCTGCGATAGTTGCCCGAGACGCGCACGTCGAACTTCGCATCCTGGTAATAGAGCGTGGCGTTCGCATTGACGTGGCTGAGGCCTTCCAGAGTGGTCTTGGCGCCGCCTGCGTAGACTGTCGAATAATCGTAGTTCGAGTCCACATAAGTGAAGTTGGCCGAGGCGCCGAAGCGGTTGAACGGTGCGGGCAGGAAAGTGAAGTCCGACTGGGCGGCCAGTTCCACGCCCCACAGGTCGGTCTTGCCGAGGTTGATCGGGCGCGAATAGGTGCGCACGACCGTGTCGGCGGTGAGGCCGTCGGCCAGATCGGTGGACAGGCCCGTCGAGCCGTAGCTGACGTTGTTGTCGGTCTTGGTCACGATGAAGCCGTCGATCTTCTTGTAGAACAGCGCCGCGCTTACCGAGCCGGTGTGGCCGATATAGTATTCCAGCGAGAGGTCCAAATCGCTGGACTTGTAGGGCTTGAGGCCGGGGTTGCCGGTCGAGACCGAGATTTCCCGTTCGCCGGTCTGGGCGTCGATGTCGCCGATCGCCACGGAGCCGTTCATCGCCAGTGCGCTCAGCGCCGGGCGGTTGATGTTCTTCGCCGCCGAGGCACGCAGGACCAGGCTGTCGTCGAGGTCGAAGATCAGGTTCGCCGCAGGCAGGAAGCCTTCGTAGCTGGACGAGGCCGAGATCGTGCCGGAGGCATCGTTGAGCGTGCCGACGCCGGAAGAGGAGATCTCGGTGCGATAGTAGCGCCCGCCGATGTTGCCGCGGAAGCCCACGCTGCCCAGCTTGTGGTTCCAGTCGTACTGCACGAACCCTGCGGCCGTGCGTTCCTCCACCGAGAAGATGCTGCTCCTGGCCGTCAGGTAGTCGCTGCGGTTCACGCCGAGTGCGTTCAGGGCCTTGTCGTAGTCGACGATGATCCAGGACTGGCCGGGATAGCCGTTGTAGACTTCGGCGTAGTCGCCGATGTCGGCGCTGACGGCACCCGACTTGAACTGGTTCAGCAGGACGTCATTGGTCAGACGCTTGTAGCCGGAGTTCTCGAACCGGCGCCACTCGCCGCCGACACTGAACTTGTCGTCGGGCGTCGCCGCGAACTCCAGGCTGCCCTTGACGGTGTCGAAGGCGGTATCTTGGAAGCTGGAAGCGATGTCGATCTCGTGGGCGTGGTAGTTCGACGCGTCTGCGGTATCCCAGCCATAGCTGTTCGCCAGCGCGTAGTTGCCGCCGCGATAGTCGGAAACGACGTCGCCGTAAGCCTCGGTGTAGAAGTGATCGTCGACCGGCATGTCGTAGCTGGAACGCTCGATGCCGCCCAGCATGCGCAGGGTCAGGCGATCGGTAATGCCGGTGTCTCCGCTCAGGACCACCTGCTTGAAAGTGTTCTTGGTGTTCTGGATGCGGGTTTCGGTGGCGGTCTGGCCGCCGGTCACGTCGAGATACGTGACTTCGTTCTGGTCGTTCCACTCGATCGCATTGATCTTCGAGCTGGGGTAGGTCACGCCCGCGAACGTCTGGCCGCCGCCCAGCCAGGTCGAACCGCCGCCGCCGCGCGAGGCGAGGTGGGTTTCGAAGCGGTCGGCCTTGTACTGGCCGTAGAGCCCGTCAAGCGTGATATGGGTGTTGCTGCCGGGATTCCACTGGATGGAGCTGGTGATGCCGAGGCGATCCTGCGTGCTGTCCCAGACCGAAAGACGGTTGCCGCGCGCGAAGCGCAAGGTGCCGGAATTGACCTTGTCCTGCTCATCCTGCGTCAGTGCCGAAATGTCCGAACCGTTCGCGCCGTTGAGGCGCCAGCGGTAAGTGTCGAAGCCCTGTTCACGCGTCTTTCGATGGCTGTAGGCGGCGGAGACGAGAATGCCGAAATCGCCCCAGTTCTTCGAAACCAGCCCGGTCAGGCGCGGCTGGAAATCCTTGGTGAGGCTATTGGTGCCGCCCGAGGCCGAGACGGCGAACTTGTCGCCCTTGTAGTCGAGCGGGCGGGCGGTGAAGAGGCCAACCGTTCCCGCCAGGCCGCCTTCGGTCTGCTCGGCCGAGTAGGACTTGCGCACGTCCACCCGGTTGAATAGTTCGGCGGCGAAAATGTTGAAGTCGAAAGCGCGGTCGCGGGTGCCCTGGCCGCGGCTGTCCTGCGCGGAATCGACGTTGCCCAGCACTTCCATGCCGTTGAGCTGGACGCGTGTGAAGTCCGGCTCCAACCCGCGCAGGCTGACGCGGCGGCCTTCGCCCGCCTCGCGGTTGATGGCCACGCCGGGAAGGCGCTGGAGCGCTTCGGCCAGATTGAGGTCGGGGAAGGCGGCGATGTCGTCGGCCACGATCGAGTCCTGGATGATCGTCGCGTTGCGCTTCACGTCGCGGGCGAGATCGAGGCTGGCGCGATAGCCGGTCACGACGATCGCCTCACCCGCCGTCTGCTCGGCATCCCCGGCCGGAGCTACGTCCTGCGCCAGTACCGGCTGGGCGATCAGCGCCAGCCCCGTCGATGCCAGTCCCGTCGATGCCGCCCACAGGCTGCGCTTCGTCCACATTGCAAAAACTCCCCTTGTTCCGATCCGAAAAATGCGCCGCACGGCAAGACCTGCATGCGGCGTTCGGGCGGGGAGAGGCCGGGGCAATGCAAACGGGGACAGAAAAAAGTTGTGAAAGTTCAATGACTTTTCGATGTCATTTTAATTACATCACTGTTCTTGGCAGGCCGGGATAAAATCGGTCAGCCGTAAGAATACTGTCATTGTTCGGGCACATCTGGCGGCGGGCATCGTCCCTGCAAATCGCGGAGCCTTCATGTCCATTTCCCTCGCCCTGGCGCCGCTCCTCTTCGCGGCCGCCGCGCTTCCCTCGTCTTCCGTGCCCGCCGAAGCGCCGAAGATGAACGACATCCAGGCTGTCGGCACGCACAACAGCTACAAGCAGGCGATGCGCGACGACGTTCACGCCCGCATTCGCGCGAAGAGCGAGAAACTGGCCCAGGCGCTGGACTATGCCCATCGCCCGCTGGCCGAGCAGCTCGATCGCGGCGCGCGCCAGTTGGAAATCGACGTGAACTACGATCCCGAGGGCGGCTACTACGCCAAGGGCAAGAGCGATGCCGAACTTCTGAAGCCGGGTTTCAAGGTCCTGCACATGGCCTTCAGCGACGCGGCCAGCAGCTGCGAAAGGCTCGTGACCTGCCTCGCCGTGATCCGCGACTGGTCCGACGCCCACCCCGATCATGCGCCGATCATGCTGATGTTCAATGCCAAGGAAGATGCCGACCCCGAGCACGGCAAGCCCGCGCTGCGCTTCGACGAGAAGGCTTTCGATGCGCTGGACCGGGAAATCCTCTCCGTCCTTCCGCGCGGCAAGCTGATCCTGCCGGACGATGTGCAGGGCAGCTATCCGACCTTGCGCGATGCCGTGCTGGCCGGAAACTGGCCGAGCCTGGCCGCCGCGCGCGGGAAGATCTTCTTCGCGCTCGACGAGCACGAGGCCAAGGTCGCCCTCTACCGCGGCAAGCGCAAGTCGCTGGAAGGCCGGGTGTTCTTCGTCAACACGGACGAAAATTCCCCTGCTGCCGCCTATCTCACGATCAACGACCCGGTGGCCGAGGGTGAACGCATCGCCCGTGATGTGAGGGCCGGTTTCATCGTCCGCACCCGCGCCGACGCCGACACCTGGGAAGCGCGCGAAGGCAGTCTCCTGCGCCTGCGCGCGGCCCTCGCCAGCGGGGCGCAGTACATCTCCACCGATTACCTCTGGGAAGACCCGCGCTTTCCCGGCTACCGCGTCGCGCTTCCCGGCGGTGCCGCCGAGCGCTGCAATCCGGTCAGGGCTTGTTTGAAAATGCCCTAAGAGGGCATTTTGTGCGGCACCGGCCCACGCCCCCACCCACCACCCAACGGTAGTATCCTGCGGGTGGTGGGTGGGGGCGCCCGAGTCAAACTGGGGGCCGGTGCCGCCAAATTCGCCTACGGCGAATTTTCAAACAGTCTCTAAGGACGGCAGCGCCTTGCGGGGAGATGTGAGGCGGCTCAGTGGAGTTTGAGGCGCGGCCTGACGATGCGATTGATGTGGCTGACCGTGATCAGCGCCGCGCCGCGCAGCCAGCCATGTACGGCCAGCAGGTGCATCCGGTAGAGCGACAAGTAGACGAAGCGGGCCAGCCGTCCCTCCACGGCCATGCGGCCGCCGACCAGCTTGCCCATGAGCGAGCCGACCGTGGAGAAGCGGCTCAGTGACACCAGCGAGCCGTGATCGCGGTAGACGAAATCGCGCAGCGGCTTGCCTTCCTGCAGTCGCACGAGATTGTGAAAGGCCGTGTCGGCCATCTGGTGCGCTGCCTGCGCGCGGGGCGGCACCGGGCGTTCGCGGCCGGGAAGGGTGCAGGAGGCACAGTCGCCGATGGCGAAGACGCGATCGTCGTTCGCGCTCTGCAAGGTCGGGCGGACGATAATCTGGTCGCCGCGCGACAGTTCAAGCCCGTCCAGGCCCAGGGGAATGCGGGCGGCTTTGACGCCGGCGGCCCAGATCATCAGATCGGCCGGCACGAACCCGGCATTTCCCGTTTCCATGCCCGTAGCGGTCGCGGCGGTAACCGAGGTTCCCGCCATGACTTTCACGCCCAGTACTTCAAGCTCTTCATGAGCGGCGCCTGCCAACCTGTCCGGCAATGCGGGCAGGATGCGCGGACCGGCCTCCAGCAGGGTGACGTCGAGCCGATTGCGGTCGAACACCTCAAGCCCGTAGTAGCTCAGCCCATCCGCCGCATTGTAGAGTTCGGCCGCCAGTTCCACCCCGGTCGCGCCGCCGCCGACGATGGCGATCCGCACGCGCGCGTCCGATTGTGGGTCCTCGGTCATGGCGCGGGAAACGCGCAGGCAATGGTCGAGCAACTGGTCGCGAAAACTGTCCGCCTGGGTCCGGCTGTCGAGGAACAGGCAGTTTTCGGCAACGCCGGGCGTTCCGAAATCGTTGGTGACCGAACCATAGGCCAGTACGAGATAGTCGTAGCGAACCGAATGGGCGCCGACGATTTCACGCCCCTTCGGATCGAGCACCGGTGCGATGTGAACGCGGCGCGCGGTGCGGTCGATACCGTCGAGCGAGCCGTAGAGATAGCGATAGCCCCAGCGGCGGCAATGGCTGCGATAACCCACTTCATCGAGGCTGGCGTCGAGCGAACCCGCCGCCACTTCGTGCAGCAGCGGCTTCCAGATATGCGTCCGGTTGCGATCGACAAGGATGATGTCGTGGTGCTTGCGGCCATAACGCGCGCCCAGCTTGCGCGCCAGCTCCAACCCGGCGGCCCCGCCGCCGCCGATCACGATCTGGGTCTTCTTCTGCGTGGATGAGGCCTGTTGCATCTTGGGATATTGCCACCGAGTTGCGCGGATTGCACCATCCGATCCGCAATGAATCCTGAGGATACCGCTTTGGGCCTTGCAGGAATTGCAACGAGGCGCGGCCTCGGCTGCAAAGTCGGCCCATGCTCCGTAGGGAATTCCGCTATCCGGCTGTGGCAGCAAAGGCCTTGATGGTCGAAACCGTGTCGCCCGCCAGCATCTGCTGCAGCAGCGCCCGGTTATCCGGGAGATTGGCTACCGCGTAGTCGCTCTGGCGCTGCACCTGTTCGAAAGCCTGGCGGGCTTCCCGGCGCAGGCGCATGACTCCGGCTTTCGCCGAGAGGTCGGTCTTCCAGCCCATCCCGTAGAGCACGCATTGCCAGCTCGTGGCCGGGAAGATGTCGATGTTGGGATTGAAGTCCTTTTCGTTCGGCGGACGGTGGCGCCAGCGGTCGAGCAGTTCCAGCAGGCTGCCCGGAATGGTTTCTGTCCGCACGTTGTCCCTCCAGAAGTCGGTATCGGTGCGTCTGGTCAGGCTGTAGTGCATCTTCAGGAAATCCCGGGCGCGTTCGTAGCGCTCCAGCATCGTGGCATTGAACTGGCGGGCGGACGTTTCGTAGTCTCCGGCCCAGGGGAACAGGTTGGCGATTGCCCCGGCGGCAATTTCCGAAAAGACGATGCCCGTGGCTTCCAGCGGTTCGAAGAACCCGCTGGAGAGGCCCACTGCCACGCAGTTCTTGTACCAGTTCACTTCGCGGTAACCGGCATCGAACTGCAGGCGGCGCGTCGTTGCCGTCTGGCCTTGCGCGCCGAGATAGCTGCGCAGGGTCCGCTCGGCCTCATCGGCGTCGCAGTGGGCGGACGAATAGACGTAGCCGGTTCCCCGGCGGGTCTGGAGGCCGATGTCCCAAATCCAACCGGCATCGCGCGCCGTCGACAGCGTGCAGGACTGGATCGGCGCATCCGGGCTGTCGTAGGGGACTTGCGCGGCAATGGCGCTGTCGCAGAACAGGATGTCCTTGCAGCTCTTCCATTTCCGGCCCATCGCCTTGCCGATCAGCTCGGCCCGAAAGCCGGTGCAGTCGATATAGAGATCCGCTTCCAGCATGCCGTTCTTCTGCGTGCGGACACCGGCAATGGCGCCGTCCTCGCCGCAGAGCACTTCCTGCACGGTATCGGCGATATGCGTGACGCCATTGGCCACGCCCTGATCGCGCAGCAATTCCGCGAGTGCGCCGGCATCGAAATGGAAGGCGTAGTTCAGTACACCGGCATATTCTGGATGCGTGGCCAGCTTCGGCCCCCTCAGCGCGTCCACCGCGCGTTTCTGGGGGGTGCTGGCTTCATCCCATGGCATCTTGCCCGCTTCGCCGAGCAGCCAGTACGGCAGGTATTCGGGGCCGCCGTTGCGGTCGTCCGCTTCCTGGAAGCCGTGGAGGTAATTGTCGGACCCGCCGTGTCCGGCCGGATGGAGCCAGTCCACGAATTTCACGCCCTGCTTGAACGTCGCCTCACAGCGGCGCAGCAGGTCCTTTTCGCGAACGCCGATCCGCTCCAGCGTACGGCGGATCGTGGGGAAAGTGCCTTCGCCCACCCCAATGATGCCGATTTCGGGAGATTCGACGAGGGTTATGCCAACCCCGCCAGGAAGATCCGCGCCCAGCATCTTGGCAAGATAGCCTGCGGTCAGCCATCCGGCCGTGCCGCCGCCGACCACGAGAACGCGCTTCACTTTGGCATCCATTGTCCCACACGCTCCCCGATGTGGATCGGGCGGACCTTTGGGCCCGCCCGAAGTAATTTTATCAGAACGTGACGTTCACGCCCATTCGGTAACGACGATCGCTCTGGAACCAGCTGCGGCCGTAGAGCACGCCGCCGGGGTTGCCGCCCATCAGGGTCTTCTGGGTGGCGTTGAGGATGTTCTGCGCCTGAAGCTGAACGTTGATATTCTCGTTCACGCGCAGCGTCAGGCCAGCGTCCAGAGTGCCGTAACTGGCACCGTAGACCGGCAGGTTGGTGGCCACGCTCCTGCTCGCACCGGAAGCGTCGTAGTAGGTATAGGTGTTGTTCGTGCCGCTTGCCGTGGTCGACTGCAGATACTTCGAGCGCCAGCTATAGGCGATGCGCAGCGAGAACGGATCCTTTTCGTAGAGGAAGGCCGCGTTCACGTTATGCTTCGACAGGCCCTTGAGCGGAACGTCGTTACGCTGGACGCCGTCGATGTCGAAGTAGAGGTCGCCGGGGTTCTTGCTGTCGATGAAGGTATAGTTGGCCTCCACGCCGATCCCCGCGAGCCAGCCCGGAAGCTGATCGAGGAAGGTGCGGGCGCCCAGTTCGATGCCCTTGACGGTGGCGGCCTTGTCCGAGGTGCGGGCGGTGTTGGCTGTTCCCAGTCCGGTTTCGGTGGTCCCGTCCGCGAAAGTGACCGTGAATTCCTTCGGCGCGCCGCCGTAAACGACCAGGTCGGTGATGCGCTTGTAGAAACCGGCGATATGCAGGGTCGTACCGGGCTTGGGATACCATTCCAGCGAGAGGTCGAAGTTGTTCGACATCGTCGGCTTCAGGGTCGGGTCGCCGGCATCGATCGTGTAGTTGTTGAAGATGTTGGGGCCGGTGGTGCCGTCCGTCCGGTTGGAAGCATTGACGCCGATGACCTGCCTTGCGCGCAGATCGTAGAACGACGGATTGTCCATCGTGATGTTGTAGGCGGCGCGGATCTTCACGGGTTCGATCGGCGAATAGTTCACGTTGATCGCGGGAAGCACGCGGGTGAATTCCGCCTTGCCCGAGATCGGGGAAGCCGTGGCGGCCAGAGTGTAGATCTGCCCGTCGCGTTCGAACGAGGTCACCGACTGGATGACCGAGCCGTTGCTGGCGTTCTTCACGTTGACCACGCGGGCGCCGATGTTGCCGGTCAACTGCGATTCACCCCAGTTGGTGCCGAAGTTGAGCATGGCGTAACCCGCCAGGGTTTCGGTGCGATAGTCGGTCCGGTCGTCAGGCAGGATATATCCGGGCGTACGGCCCGGCGCGCCGCCGTAGAGGTCGAAGAAGCCCTGGACGCTGGTGCTGCGGATAAAGTCCTGCGCGGGGAAATACTGCGTCCCCGGAAGCTGGATATCGCCGCGGAAGAAGTCCTTGAAGACGTGCGTTTCGTAGTCGCCCGGACGGCCATCGGCGAACGAGACGACCGGCGAACCGTTCCAGCCCTGGCCCAGCGCGGACCAGGCATAGCCGTTGTCGAGATCGCGTTCGGTACGCTTCGACCAGCGCCCGCCGACCTTCACGGCCTTGAAGAAACCTTCGCCGATATCATAGGTCAGGTCGGCCTGGGCCGAGTCCATCTTGCCGGAGTTGTTGTTGTTGTGCGGCATCACCGCCTGCCAGGCGTAGTTGGCAGGATCGAGCAGCGCCGCCTGCGTGCCGGCCGGCAGCGAGATCTGGGGCAGGCTGCCGCTCAGGTCGAGGCCGTAGCTGGTCGGGAAGTTGACGGTGCGGAACACCGAGATGCGATCGACCGTGGCGGTGGACTTGGTATGCTGGTACGAGGCCTGCACGGTGATCGGCAGGTCAGCCGGGGCCCAGTTCAACGATCCCGAGAAGTCCTCGGTCTTGTTCTTGCCTTCCCAATAGGCCGACGTGCCGCCGCTCGAAATGGCAGCGCCGTTGGGCAGTCCGGTTGCGGGATCGCGCTGGAACACGGCGGGCGACGAGATCAGGCCGCCGTTGTCGTCGAACACGCTCTGCGACGGGTCTACCGCCAGGCTCTGCGAAGTGACGAAGGAGCCGTATTCGGAATCGGTGTTGCTGTACTTCGACTGGAAATAGATACCGGTCAGCGTCAGGTCCGGGGTGGGCGCCCACTGCACCGCGCCGTAGATGCCGTCGCGCTTGCGCTGGTAGTTTTCCTCACCGTAAGTGTAGCCGCCGGGGATGAAGTAGTCGTTGCCCTGGATGTTGGTCCGGTAGAACTCTTCCATGCGCACGAACTGCGACTTGGTGGACAACTGGCTGTGCGCATAGTCGAACACGAAGCCGAGATCGCCGATGCCGGTGTCGAACTTGCCTGCGACCAGGCCGGAGGCGGAATAGTCCGTCTTCTGGGAAAGATCGCCGAAGCTGACGTCCGTGCTGCCCGCGAAGTGCAGGCCGTAGCCGTAGTCGAACGGCAGCTTGGTGCGCAGGTCGACCGAGCCGCCGGTGCCGCCCTCGATCTGGTCCGCCGTGGAGGACTTGTAGACGTCCACAGCCTGCATCAGTTCGGGCGTTACGTCGCTGAACTGCAGCGAACGGCCGCCGTTGGCGCTGAAGATGTCACGCCCGTTCAGGCGCGAGGCCACGCCGGACATGCCGCGGATCTGGATGCCCGAACCTTCGGCGGAATAGTGATCAGGGTCGTTCAGCGACTGGAACCGGACGATCGTGACGCCGGGAACGCGCTGGAGAACTTCGGTGATCGAGTTGTCGGGCAGCTTGCCCGCATCGTCCGCCACGACGGAATCGACGATCGAGATCGCGTTCTTCTTGCGGTCGTCGGCGGATTGCAGCGCGGCGCGGCGGCCGGTGACGACGATGGCATCCGTTTCGGACGTAGCCGGTTCCTGCGCAGTATCGTCCTGCGCCATCGCCTGCGGCGCTACGCCGATCGACAACATGCCCAGACAGATGACACTGGCGTGCGTGCGAAAGCCCAACTTGCGCATAAATTCCCCTCCTGAACACTGCGAGGGAGATTGTTTCCCTGCAGACGCCGTCGCCCCAGGCGATCTTCGTATGTTGCTGTTAAATGACTTCCGGTGATCGGGCAACGAAAAATGTGAGCGATATCATTTGTCGTGGTAGGAAATCGATATCGTCATCTATTACATTGTTTTAAAGAGTTATTTTTGCAGGCGTTGCCTATCTTTGGGCTCGCTCGGCAACGTGGATGTGCTCAAAAAGCCACAAGACCAACAACTGGCCGTCAGCCCCTTCATCCAGAACAGAATCGCGTTCTATTTGGCGGGCGCCGTGTTTTTCTTCAGAGCGCTGGCAATGGCGGCCTGCACGATCGGGGCCATGCGGGTATATCCGGCGGCCAGCGGATGCACGCCGTCGCTGGTAAGCGACTGTTCGAGCAGGCCCTGCTCATCCGCCAGAGCCGTAGCGTAGTTCGCGAAGGCAAAGCCGCGCGCCTGTGCCAGTGTTTCCAGCCGCCTGTTTATCCGGCGCAGGGTTTCGGGCTTTCGCTCCTCGATCACATGACCTGCGGTAGGGGTATTGGTTACCGGTAGGATGGAGCAGAGCACCACGCGAATGCCGTGACGCTCGGCGATGTCGGCCATCGATTCGATGTTCGCGACGATCCCGTCCTCATCCTCGATCTGGAGAAAGCCGGAAACGTCGTTGACGCCGCCCAGGATCACCACGGCACGGGGCTTGAGCGCGACGACGTCCTGCTGGAAACGCACCAGCATTTGCGCGGTGACCTGGCTGCCGATGCCGCGATTCACATAAGGCTTGCCGGGGAAATAGCGGGGTAGATCCCAAAGGTCGGTGATCGAATCGCCGATGAAGACCACGCGCTGCTCGTTCCTTGCCGGAGGCGGAAGCGCGGCATTGGCGGAGGCGTAAAGGTAGCGCTCTCCAAAGTCCTGCATCATCGAAGGCACCAGCTTTTCGCGGAATGGCCCGGCCCAGGGGCCCCAATCCCGCGTATCGACGACAGTGCGCCGTTCCGGGCTGGACTGGTAGTGCTGCGGCTCTTGCGCGCCGATCAGCAGCGCGGCGGCGGCGGGCAGCAGCAGCGGAATGAGCCGCCTCATGCCGTGAAGATGCCGTGGCGCCTGCCATAGGCGTGGAACAGGTCCGGCCAGGCATGTGCGGGCGTAGCGCTGCCCAGACGGGCGCCGAAGCCGTGGCCGCCCTTGTCGAAGCCGTGGAACTCGGCCGGTCGCTGCCTGGCCAGCATGGCGCCGTACATGGCAAGGCTGTTGCCGATCGGCACGAGACCGTCGTCGCTGGAGGCGGTGAGGAAGACCGGCGGCGTTTCCGCCGTTACCCGGTTCTCGACCGATCCGGCCTGCCGCAGCGCTTCGCTCGCATTTTCGCCCAGCAGATTGTCGCGCGAACCGCCATGGGTGAAGCTCTGCGAAAGGCTGACGACCGGATAGATCATCCCGGCCAGATCCGGCCGCGCGGAAAGGGCGTCGGCCTTGTCCACGGGCGTGTAGACGTCCTCTCCGAAACGCGTCGCTATCGATCCGGCGAGATGCCCGCCGGCGGAGAAGCCCAGCACCGCCACGCGCTTCGGGTCGATGCCGAATTCGGCCGCCCGTGCCCGTACCAGTCGCACGGCGCGCTGGGCGTCCTGGAGCGGCACCGTCTCGCGTCTTGCCCAGCCTTCGCCGGGCAGGCGATAGGACAGGATGAAGCAGGTGACGCCCCGCGCGGTAAGCCAGCGGGCCTGTTCCTCGCCCTCGTTGTCCCACGAGAGGAAGCCATAGCCGCCGCCGGGAAGCAGGATCACCGCCGAACCGTCGCGATAGGCGGGTTGGCGCACTTCCAGGCTGGGTGCGGCGATGCCGGTGATCCAGCGGTCGTCGAAGGCGGCATCCTTGCTCTGTTGCTGGACCTTGCGGATGGGCAGCTTTGCGGGCGCGCCCGGCGCCTTGCCCGGCCAGAGCGTGATCGTCGGGCCGGAATAAGTGATCGCCGTCGGCCCGGCCATGGCCTTGCCCGAAGACACGGCGGCAGCCATTCCGGCAGCGGCGATTCCGCCGAGCAGGGCGCGGCGCGAGGTGGAGGTCTGGTCGCTCACAGCGGTGCTTCCTTATCGCTTATTCGGGGCAGACGGCGCCGGCCGGATCGGTGGCGAGGCGCATGTCGGAAATGGTGATCGTGAAGGGCGCGTCGGCGGCCAGCGTGAAGGGCTGGCTGATGCCGCCCAGATAAGTGCCGTGGTTGCCAAAGCACTTGAGCGGAATGCGCAGCGACGCCCACTTGCCGGGCTGCGCCACCACCTTGTCGATCCGCACCGCGCCCGAGCCGAGCGCCAGCGTCACCGGGCCGCTTGCCGCCTTGTCCACGCGGTAGAGCACTTCCACGTTCATGTCGGCATTCGCCTCCCGCTCGAGCGTCAGGTTGGGGCCGAGAATCGAGGCCTTGCCGGTGCCGGAGAACGCCAGCTGGATCGCACCTTCCTGACGGTTGGCGCTGTCCACCAGCTTCTGCGTGACGGCGGGCCCAGTCTCAAGGCGGAACGGCTTTGCGACGATGCCGGCGGCGACGAACACGCTGGAGTTGAAGGCGCTGGCATCGATGCCGGCTTCCTCGCTCTGCGCGGCGACGTGGGCGCCCTTCGCATACGTCAGGCCGTAGCCGAGCGGGAACAGCGGATCGTAGCCCGGCTGCCCCTTGTTGAGCGTGAACTGCGCGGCGGCCTTGGGCCAGGAGAAGGAGAGGGTGCCGTGGAAATCGGTCTTGCCGCCGATCAGCACGTCGGCAACGCCATTGCCTTCCGAGCCGGGGAACCACGCGGCGACGAATGCGTCCGAAGCGTTGAGTTCGGGATTGATCCAGAGCGGGCGGCCCGAAAGGAAGACCGAGACGGTGGGGATGCCTGCCGCCTTCAGCTTCTTCAGCAGCGCGAGCGACTTCTTGCTGCCCGGCTGGAATTCCAGCGTGCGGATATCGCCGCGCAGCTCTGCATAGGGCTCTTCACCGAAGACGACGATGGCGACATCGGGCTTGGCGGTGAAGCTGCCGTCGGGCGAAAGCACGGCCTTGCCGCCGCCCGCCTTCAGCGCATCGGCAATGCCGGCGTAGATCGAGGTGGCGCCGGGGAAATCGGCATTGGTGTTGCCGTCACCCTGCCAAGACAGCGTCCAGCCACCGGACTGGCGGCCGATGTCGTCCGCCGCGTCACCCGCGACCAGCACGGTGGCGCTGGTCTTGATCGGCAGCACGCCTTCGTTCTTCAGCAGGACAAGGCTCTCGCGCACCGCCTGACGGCCGATGGCGCGGTGCGCGGCGGAGCCCATTTCCTGCGGCTTGTCCTCGAACGGACGCGCGGCCTCGAACAGGCCCAGCTTCATCTTCACGCGCAGGATGCGGCGCACGGCATCGTCGATACGGCTCATCGGGATAGTGCCGGCCTTGGCTGCGGCCAGCGTCGAATCGAACAGGCCCTTCCAGCTATCCGGCGCCATCGCCATGTCGAGCCCGGCGTTGAACGTCGCCGGGCAATCGGTGTTGGTGCAGCCCGGAATCTGGCCGTGGCCGTTCCAGTCCCCCACCACGAAGCCGTCGAAGCCCATGCGGCCCTTCAGCACATCGGTCAGCAGGGCTTTATTGCCGTGCATCTTGGTGCCGTTCCAGCTGGAGAACGAGGCCATGACGGTCATCGTTCCGGCATTGACGGCAGCCGGGTAACCGGCGTTGTGGATGCGGATCAGCGTGTCTTCATCGACGCGGGTGTCGCCCTGGTCGATGCCGTCGTGCGTGCCGCCGTCGCCCAGGAAGTGCTTGACGCTGGCAGCGACGCGGCCGGCCTGCACGGTCGTCTGCGTGCCCGGCGCGCCCTGAAGCCCTTCCACCATCGGCCCGGCATAGGCCGCGACCACCTCGGGATCTTCCGAATAGCCTTCGTAGGCGCGGCCCCAGCGGTCGTCCTGCGGCACGGCGAGCGTCGGGCCGAATGCCCAGTCGATGCCGGATGCGGCGGTTTCGGCAGCAGTGGCCTTGCCGATCTCGCGCATGAGCGTCGGATCGTGCATGGCGCCCAGCGCGCTATTGTGCGGGAACAGGGTCGCGCCAACGACATTGCTGTTGCCGTGGACCGCGTCGATCCCGAACATGATCGGAATCGGCTCGTGCCCGGCGCGCTTTTCGAGGGCGACGGCGTTGAAGGCGCGCGAAGTCGCCACCCACGCCGAGGCCGGCGAACGGTCCGGTGCGCCGATAGGGGGTGAATTGCCACCTGCGAGAATCGAGCCGAGCGGATATTCCTTCAGGTCTTCCGGCTTGATCGAGGCGGTATCGCCCTGGATCATCTGGCCGATCTTCTCGCGCAGGCTCATGCGGGCCATGATCGCGGTGATCCGCGCTTCAGTCTTCGCATCGACAAGGCCGGGGCTTTTCGCGGCGGGCCAACGTTCGGGATGAACCGGGGTCGAAGCCGGTGCGGTTCGCGGCGCCTCTGCTTGTGCGAGTGCGACAGTTGCGCAAGACGCCAGAGCGGCAGCCTGCAGAATCCGACGAATAGCCCTCATGATATCCCCTCTGTTCTCAATCGCCCTTTCTCTATGTCAGGAGAAATGATTGCGCTACCATAATGATTGAGCCGTTCGGGAATGACGTTTTTCCACTTGGGGCGGGCTTTGCAGGAACGGGGCAACTGCCCTAGAGACATGCGCCATGTCCGAGAGTGAGCGCAAACGCCGCAGTTCGAAATCCCGCCAGGTAAAGGCCCCGACGATCGCCGATGTGGCGGCGCTGGCTGGCGTCTCGATCATGACGGTTTCCCGCGTCATCAATTCGGAACCCAAAGTCCGCCAATCCACCCGCGAAACCGTGATGGCGGCTATCGCCAGGCTGAACTATGCCCCGAATCGCGCGGCACGCAGCCTGGCGGGCGCGTCGCAACTGCGGCTGGGCTTGCTTTATTCGAACCCATCGGAAGCCTTTCTGAGCGCTTTCGTGGTCGGTAGTCTCGAAGAGGCGGGGCGCTCGGACGTGCAGATCGTCATCCAGAAGGTGGAAGACGGCGAGGACGTTTGCCTTGCCGTCGAACGCATGGTGGCGGGCGGTGTCCACGGCGTGATCCTGCCGCCGCCGCTGAACGAGGCGAACGACGTGCTTGCAGTGCTGCGCGAGGCCAATGTGCCGACGGTGGCGGTGACCACGGCCGTTCCGCACGCGGGAATTGCCACGATCATGATCGACGATCGCAGCGCCGCGCGCGAGATGACCGCGCATCTGATCGGCCTCGGCCATCGCCGGATCGGTTTCATCCTGGGCCATCCCGCGCTGTCGGCCAGCGGCGCGCGGCTTGAGGGCTATCGTGCGGCTCTGGCGGAAGCGGGGATTCCCTTCGACGAAGCCCTCGTGGCGCAGGGATACTTCACCTATCGTTCGGGCCTCGATGCGGCGGAGCGATTGCTCTCGTTCGAGGATCGGCCCTCGGCCATCTTCGCCAGCAACGACGACATGGCGGCGGCGGCCGTGGCGATCGCCCACCGCCGCGGACTGGACGTACCGCGCGACCTGACCGTCTGCGGTTTCGACGATGTCGCCCTGGCCACGACGATCTGGCCGGAACTGACCACGATCCAGCAGCCGATCGTGGAGATGAGCCGCCGAGCGGTGGAACTGCTCGTCACGATGTTGCGCAACAAGCGCGAGGACGAGATCGGCGATCAGCGAATCGAACTGGAGTACAAGCTCGTGCGGCGTCAGTCCGATGCCGCGCCGCGTCTCTCCTCTCGGTAGAGAATGTCACTACCGCACCTATTGAACAGGTAGCTGGCCGGATTTGTCCGGTGCGACTTAATCCGGTTAGGGGGCACTTTATTTGCGCTCCGCTATTCCTCTCGGCCAATGTTAGCGGTATCGATAAGCCGCCGCGCGGCATCGGACGGGTCCATGAACCCGTTGGCCGCAAGTGGAAACGAGGGGAAAAGGGGAGGCCGTGGGCATCAGCGGGGCAAACAGGGCGCCATGGGTCGCGCTTGCAATGGCGATTGCGGCAGGTGTTGCTGCAAGCGCTGCGCCCGTGGTGGCCGAGAAGGCTGCGACCCTTCCTACCCGGACCATCTACGACTGGCATAATGTACGCGTGGGCGGCGGGGGTTTCACACCGGGCATCGTCTTCAGTCCGGTCGAACGCGGGCTCGCCTGGCTGCGCAGCGACATGGGCGGCGCCTATCGCTGGGATGCGGCGGCGAAGCGGTGGGTGCCTTTGCAGGATCGCGTATCCGAAGGCAGCTTCATGGGGATCGAGAGCATTGCCGCCGATCCGGTCGATGCCGGCACCGTCTATCTTGCCGCCGGCATGAGCTGGTCCGCCCCGGCCGCGATCTTCCGTTCTGCAGACTACGGCAAGACCTGGCGCGAGACGCGTGTGCCTTTCGCGATGGGTGGCAACGAGAACGGTCGCGGGCTGGGCGAGCGGCTGGCCATCGACCCTTTCGGGCATGACCGGCTGCTGTTCGGATCGCGCCATCAGGGCCTCTGGGCCAGCGACGATGCGGGTGCGAACTGGCGCAAGCTGGATGCCTTCCCGCTCGCCGGGCTGGGGCTGCCGAGCAACCGGCGCGAGACGCATGGCGGGCTGTCGTTCGTGGTCTTCGACGCCAAACTGCGCGGACGTGTTTTCGTGGGCAGTGCCGATCCGGGCGAGCGGCACCTGTTCCGCTCCGACGATGGCGGCAAGACTTGGAACGCGGTTGCGGGCGGCCCGGCGGCCGACATGTTGCCGGTTAAGGCCGTCATCGGCAGCGACGGCGTGCTGACGATCACTTACTGCGACGGCATCGGCCCCAACGGCATCACGCGCGGCGCGGTCTGGCGGTTCGATCCGGCGCGCGAGGCATGGCTTGATGTCACGCCGATCAAGGGCGCGCAGGCGCCCATTGGCGGCTACATGGGCGTGGCGGTGGCCGCGAGCGATCCGCAGACCATCGCGGTCAGCACGGTGGACCGGGGCAAGCCGGTCGATACGGTGTGGCTCAGCCATGACGGCGGCGCACATTGGGACGAGTTGTGGCAGCGTTCGGTGCGCGACGTTTCGGCGACGCCCTTCCTCGATTTCGGCGGCAAGGCGAACTTCGGGCACTGGATCGCGGGCCTTGCCATCGATCCCTTCGACGCGAACCACGCCGCCTATGTGACTGGCGCGACGGTCTATGCGACCGAGGAACTGCAGAAGCCCGGCACCATGCAATGGGCGCCGTGGACGCAGGGGATCGAGCAGACCGCGATCATCACCTTGGTCAGCCCCACCGGCGGCGCGCATCTGGTTTCGGGCTTCGGCGACATCGGCGGTTTCCGCCATGACGACTTCACCGTCTCGCCCGCGCACCAGCATATCAACCCGTTCCTGTCGAACACCAACACGCTCGATTACGGCGGCCGCGCGCCGCTGGTGATGGTGCGCAGCGGCAATACCCATGCCCGCGTGGTGCCCGATACCTCGCTGGCATGGTCGGCCGATGGCGGCGCGACGTGGAGCCCTCTGCATGTGCCCAAGGGCGCGCCGCATGCCGATGGCACGCCGCTGCCGGAAGAGACCGGCAATGCGGCGATCACCGTCTCTGCCGATGGCCAGACATTCCTTGTCGAGACCGACCAGCCCCGCCTGACTCAGAATCGCGGCGCGACATTGCAGGCGGTAAGCGGCCTACCCAGCCGCACCCGCGTCACGTCTGACAAGCAGGACGCCAAGCGCTTCTACGCCATCGATTTCGCGAACAACCGCGTGGTGCGCAGTGACGATGGCGGCGCCCGGTTCCACGCGCTCACGGGTAAGGGCCTGCCGGCAGACCTTTCCGCCGCCCAGAACAGCAACCGCGAAGCACCTGCGCCGATTCTGGCCGATCCGAACCGGGCCGGAGCGCTGTGGCTCAATCTGGGCGGTGCGCTCTATCGTTCGGCCGACTTCGGGAACAGCTGGCAGCGTACCGGACAGACCATCACCATCGAGCGTTACGGGCTTGGCAAAGCCGCGCCCGGCCGCGATAGCGCGGCGCTCTATGCGCTGGGCACCGTGGGGGGATTGCGCGCGGTGTGGCGTTCCATCGATGGCGGCGCGACATGGCAGCGGATCAATGACGAGGGCCACCAGTGGGGCCTGCGCATCCGCGTGATTTCCGGCGACCCGCGCCAGTTCGGGCGCATCTACATAGGAACCGATGGCCGGGGGATCGTCTATGGCGATCCCGCAAACCGGTCTGCGGAGGGGACAGAATGAAAAGCAAGGACTTCATCGCATCGCTCATGCTCGCGGCCGCCCTCAGCGTGGCCGCGCCGGGTCAGGCGCAGGATGCCGCAACGCCCGTGCCGCGTCTGGAAAGCAAGAACGGCCGCCACGCGCTGATCGTCGACGGCAAGCCGTTCCTGATGCTGGGCGCGCAGGCGAACAATTCCAGCAACTATCCCGCCATGCTCGATGCGGTCTGGCCGGTGCTCGATGCGATGCACGCCAATACGCTGGAAATCCCGGTCGCCTGGGAACAAGTGGAGCCGGTCGAGGGCAAGTTCGATTTCAGCTACCTGCAAACCCTGCTCGATGCCGCCCGCGCGCATGACAAGCGGGTGGTGCTGCTGTGGTTCGGCACCTGGAAGAACACCAGCCCCAGCTACACGCCGTCGTGGGTGAAGCTGGACAACAAGCGCTTTCCCCGGATGAAGGCGCCCGACGGTTCGGACCACTACGTGCTGACGCCGCTGTCGCAGAACACCATGGCGGCGGACCGCCGCGCCTTCGTGAAGGTGATGGAATACCTGCGCGATCATGACCGGCAGAACACCGTGATCATGGTCCAGCCGGAGAACGAGACCGGATCCTACCGCGTGCCGCGCGACTTTTCGGCAGAGGCGAACGCGCTGTTCGCCAAGTCGATCCCGGCGGCGCTGGCGAAGAAGGTCGGCAAGTCCGGTTCGTGGGACGCCGCCTTCGGCAAGCAGGCCCCGCGCGCGTTCAACACCTGGTACGTCGCGCAGTTCGTGAATGCTCTGGCAGAGGCGGGCAAGGCGGTGAAGCCGCTGCCGATGTACGTCAACGCCTCGCTCGCCGGGCCGTCGAACGTGCCCGATCCCACCGGCGTCGCCAGCGGCGGCCCGCAGTGGGACGTGCTGGACATCTGGAAGGCGGGCGCCCCGGCGATCGACTTCGCCGCGCCCGATATCTACGATCGCAACAGCGCCAACGCCGTCAAGTATCTCGACCAGTATGCCCGCCCGGACAATGCGCTGATGGTGCCGGAGATCGGCAATGCGAAGGAGTTCGCGCGCTTCTTCTGGGCCACCATCGGGCGTGGCGGCATCGGTTTCGCGCCCTTCGGCATGGATGACACCGGCTACTTCAACTACCCGCTCGGCGCGACCGCGCTGGACAAGGAGACGATGGCCGCTTTCGCTTTGCCCTATGGCACGCTGGCGCCGATCGCCAGCGACTGGGCGAAGATCGCCTATGACCGTCCCACCTGGGGCGCCGCCAAGCCGGATGACGGCGCGGTGCGCGAAACCGTGATGGGCAAGTGGAAGATTTCGGCCGACTGGGGCCAGTGGCAGTTCGGCCAGAAGGACTGGACCTGGATTCCCACCAAGCCCGCACCCTGGGCCGATCAGCCGGTGGGCGGCGTGGCCGTGGCCCAGCTTTCGGACACCGAATACCTCGTCATGGGCGATCACGTCCGCGTCAATTTCTCGCCCGCGAAGGGGGAGAGCAATGGCGTGATCGTCGCCGTGGAGGAAGGCACGTTCAAGGACGGCAAGTGGGTGACAACGCGCGTCTGGAACGGCGACCAGACCGACTACGGCATCAACCTGATCGACCGGCCGCAGGTGCTGAAGATCACCACCGGTTTCTATTCTTCCAAGTAATTGCCTGAGCGGCAGAGGATCTACACATGAAGCAATTCACAATGGCCGCGCTGCTGGCGGGCTCGGCAATCGGCCTGATCCCGGCGGAGGCACTGGCTGCCGACGGCGGCGTGGAGAACGTGCCCGGCGGCGTGGCGGTCACGCCGCAGAGCGGCCCTTCGGACCGCGTCGAAGTGACGCTGCACGGTGACGGGATCTTCCACGTCGTCGCCCATCCGCGCGGCCTTCAGGCCCCGCCCGCCCGCGCCAGCCTGATGGCGCCGAACCCACCGGCCTCGGGCAAGTACACCGTCAGCCAGACCGGCGGCCACGTGCAGGTAAAGGCGGCGAAGGCAACCGCCGACATCGATCTTGCCAGCGGGCAGGTGCGTTTCCTGGACGCGGCGGGCAAGGAACTGCTGGGCGAGGCGGCCTCTACCGTCTTCACCCAGACCAAGGCGGACGGCACCCCCTACGTCACCGTTTCGCAGCAGTTCAACCGCGGCACCAGCGAAGGCCTCTACGGCCTTGGCCAGCACCAGCAGGCGGTGATGGACTACAATGGCGAGGACGTTGAACTCGCCCAGCACAACATGGACATCGGCGTTCCTTTCCTGGTCTCCAGCAAGGGTTACGGCCTGCTCTGGGATAACGAGAGCATAACCCGCGTCGGCAATCCGGCACCCTACACGCTGGTCGGCGACAAGACGGGCATGAAGGTGACGAGCGGCGGCAAGCCCGGCTTCACCGCGCGCTATTACCTCGACGACAAGCTGGCGGTGGAACGCCAGGAAACGACGATCGACTACCAGTACCTCGACGATCAGGCGAAGTGGCCGGAAGCGGCCAAGGCCAAGACCGTCGCGTCGGAGCAGGGCCAGAACACCGCCGGCAACGCCGTGCAGACGCAAAAGGTGGTGTGGGAAGGCGATCTCCAGCCCGACAAGACCGGCACACACAAGTTCCAGCTCTACGGCTCCAGCTATTACAAGGTCTATGTAGACGGTGAGCTGAAGCTGGACCGCTGGCGCCAGAACTGGAACCCCTGGTACGCCAATTTCGAAGTGCCGATGACCTCGGGCAAGCCTGCGCACATCCGCATCGAATGGGACCCCAACGCCGGCTACATGGCGCTGCTCCACAACGATCCGCTGCCTGAGGCGGACCGCCATTCGGTGTGGTTCACCAGCGAAGTCGCGCGTGACAAGGATTATTGGTTCATCGCCGGTGGCGACATGGATGGCGCGGTGGCGGGCTATCGCCAGCTGACCGGCAAGTCGGAAATGATGCCCAAGTGGGTCTACGGTTTCTGGCAGTCGCGCCAGCGTTATGACACCGCGAAGGAACTGACCGGCGTTGTGCAGGAATACCGCAAGCGGCAGTACCCGCTGGACAATATCGTGCTCGACTGGCGCTATTGGACCGACGATTCCTGGGGCAGCCACAAGTTCGACCCCAGCCGCTTCCCCGATCCCGCCGCGATGGTCAGCACGGTTCACGGCGATCATGCCAACATCATGATCTCCGTCTGGCCGAAGTTCTATCCGACCACCGACACGTTCAAGGAACTGGATGCGGCGGGCGCGATCTATCACGGCAATCTGCGCCAGGGGAACAAGGACTGGGTCGGCCCGGGCTTTGCCAACACCTTCTACGATCCCTATTCGGCCAAGGGCCGCCAGATCTTCTGGCGCCAGGTGGAAGACCGCATCGCCAAGTTCGGCTTCGACGCATGGTGGGCGGACGCCAGCGAGCCCGACATGCATTCGAACCTGTCGATCGAAAAGCGCATCGACACCATGGGCCCGACGGCGATGGGGCCGGCCACCGAGTTCTTCAACTCCTACCCGCTGATGAACGCGCGGTCGTTCTTCGACGGCTGGCGCGCCTTCAAGCCGGACGTGCGGCCGTTCCTGCTGACCCGTTCGGGCTTTGGCGGCCTCCAGCGCTATGGCGCGGCGGTGTGGTCGGGCGACGTGGCGACGCGCTGGTACGATCTGCACGCGCAGATCTCTGCCGGTGTGAACACCGCGCTGTCGGGCCTGCCGAACTGGACGCATGACATCGGCGGCTTCTCGGTCGAACCGCGCTTTGCCGCTGAAAAGCCCAAGGCGGAGGACCTCGACGAGTGGCGCGAACTGAACTTGCGCTGGTTCCAGTTCGGCGCGTTCAGCCCGCTGTTCCGCAGCCATGGCGAGCAGCCCTGGCGCGAGATCTACGAAATCTCGCCCGAAGGTTCGCCCATGCGCGCCTCGATGGTGTGGTATGACGAACTGCGTTACCGCCTGATGCCCTACATCTACACGCTGGGCGCGGACACGTACCAGAACGACGGTTCGATCATGCGCGGCCTCGTGATGGACTTCCCCAACGATGCGAAGGCCCGCAAGGCCAACGACCAGTTCCTGTTCGGCAAGGCCTTCCTGGTCGCCCCGGTCACCACCTACAAGGCGCGCGAGCGTGAGGTCTATTTCCCCGGCGATGCGGGCCTGACCTGGTATGACTTCGCCAGCGGCAAGGCCTATCAGGGCGGCACCAGCATCGCGGTTTCGGCCCCGGCCGAACGCATGCCGCTGTTCGTGCGCGCAGGCTCGATCGTGCCGATGGGCCCGGTCATGCAGTACACCGACGAGAAGCCCGATGCCCCGATCACGCTGGTCGTCTACACCGGTGCGGACGGTTCCTTCTCGGTCTACAACGACGATGGCCGCTCGCAGCAGTACCGCACCGGCGCGTGGGAACGCATGCCCGTGCGCTATGACGATGCCACCGGCACCGTCTCCATCGGCGCGCGTGAGGGCAAGGGCTATGCCGGCATGCCGCAGACCCGCACCGTGCGGATCAAGTGGATCGTCCCCGGCACCGCCGTCACCGACCAGAACGGCTTCGACAGCGAAGTGCGCTGGACCGGCAAGGCGCTGCAGGTGAAGCGCCCCAAGCGCTGAGTGATATGCTCCCGACCCTGCCTGAAACGGGCAGGGTCGGGGAATAATCCAATGGAATCAGGAAGGGGATAATCACGATGGTCGGTGCAGCCTTTCGCAGCAGGTGCAACCCGTGAAGGGGCTGAGGTCGGATCGTCGCCGCTTTCTGGCGGGCGCGCTTGCCGCAGGGGCCTCGGCCCGGCCGCTTGCTGCCGCTGCCGCCTCGACTGGCGCGGCGGCGGGCCCGGTGCAGGCCAACTGGGCCTCGCTGGTAGAGCACTATCGCTATCCCGACTGGTTCCGAGATGCCAAGTTCGGCATCTGGTCGCACTGGGGCCCGCAGGCCGTGCCCGAGCAGGGCGATTGGTACGGACGCTTCCTCTACATGCAGGGGCATCCGATGTACGAACATCACCTGAAGACGTACGGCCATCCGGCCGATACCGGCATGATGGAGATCCAGAACCTCTGGAAGGCGGAAGCCTGGGACCCGGAAGCGCTGATGCAGCGCTTCGTGAAGGCGGGCGCGAAGTATTTCGTCTCGCTCGCCTGCCATCACGACAATCTCGACTGTTTCGACAGTTCGCACCATGCCTGGAACTCGCAGCGCGTGGGGCCGGGCCGCGATGTCGTCGGCACCTGGGAGAAGGCGGCGCGCGCGGCGGGGCTGAAGTTCGGCGTTTCCAACCATATCTCGCATGCCTGGCACTGGTATCAGCCGGCCTATGCCTACGATCCCGAAGGTCCGCGCAAGGGCGAGCGTTACGACGCCTACCGCCTCACCAAGGCCGATGGGGCAGGCAAGTGGTGGGACGGGCTGGACCCGCAGGAACTCTACACCGGCCGCCACATGGTCGCCCCTGACGGCATCGATTCCATCGAGACGATGAACGCCTGGCACGACAAGAACGACGGCCAGTGGATCGAAACCGCGCCGCCGGGGGACGAGACGTTCGCGCGCCAGTGGCTGCTGCGCCAGATGGACCTCGTGGCCAAGTATCGCCCGGATTTCTGCTATTTCGACAACTACGAACTGCCCTTCGGCCAATACGGCCTTGCGGCGGCGGCGGACTACTACAACCGCTCGATCGAATGGCACGGCAAGATCGACGTGGTGCTCACCGCCAAGCAGCTGAAATCCTACGCCCGCTTCGGACTGGTGCAGGACGTGGAGCGCGGATTTACCGACCATCTCTGGGACGAGCCCTGGCAGACCGATACCTGCATCGGCGACTGGTTCTACAACCGCGATCGTTTCACGCAGAAGAGCTATGTCGGGGCGCAGGGCGTGCTCCAGCGCCTGGCCGATGTGATCTCGAAGAACGGCAACCTGCTGCTCTCGATCCCCCAGCGCGGCGACGGCACCATCGATAGCGAGGAGGAGAAGATCCTCGACGACCTCGCCCGCTGGATGGCGGTGAACGGGCAGGCCGTCTTCGGATCGCGCCCCTGGCATACATATGGCGAAGGGCCGACAGTGCTCTCGGTGGGGATGCAGAACGAGGGCGGATTCAAGGGCTTCGTCGAGGGCGACGTGCGCTTCACCGTCAAGGACGGTGCGCTCTACCTGTTCGCACTGGCGGCGCCGAAGAAGCCGCTCTCCGTCAAGGCCCTGGGCCGCCGGGCGATGGCGCAGGCGGGCAAGGGACAGGTGGCACGCGTCACGCTGCTGGGCGGCGGCGCGGTGCGGTTCCGGCAGGGGGCGGAGGCGATGGAAATCGACCTGCCGCAAGGGCTCGGCACGGTGCCGGTGGTGAAGATCGAAGGTCGCGGTGTGGCCTGAACCTAGACGTACCCTAAACGGAACCTAACGCGACATGAGAGGCACCTGGAAGACCGCCACGACCTTTGGCGCGGCCCTCTGCGCCGCGCTTGCTGCGGCCCCATTGCCGGCGTCGGCTGCATCCGACGAGGGGCCCCATATCGCCACCCGCGAAGGCCGTCATGCGCTGATCGTTGATAGCGCTCCCTTCCTGATGCTGGGTGCGCAGATCAACAACTCCAGCGCATGGCCAGCCACGCTGCCCAAAGTCTGGCCCATGATGGCGGCGATGCACGTCAACACCGTGGAAGTTCCGATCGGCTGGGAGCAGATCGAGCCCGAGGAAGGCCGCTTCGATTTCACGATCGTCGACCGGCTGCTCCAACAGGCTCGCGCGCAGAACGTGCGGCTGGTGCTGCTGTGGTTCGGCACCTGGAAGAACACCAACCCGCAATATGCCCCGCGCTGGGTGAAGCTGGACAACGCCCGCTTCCCGCGCATGCGCCGTGCGGACGGCACCCTGCATTACGCCCTCTCCCCCTTCGGCAAGGCGACCTTGGCGGCGGACAGCAAGGCCTTTGCCGCGCTGATGACGCATCTGGCCGAAGTGGACCGGCAGAACACCGTCATCATGATGCAGGTGGAGAACGAGGCGGGCTCCTACGGCCTCGCGCGCGATCATTCGCCCGAAGCCAATGCCGCCTTCGCCGCGCCCGTGCCCGACGTTTTGCGCAAGCGCTTCGGCAAACCTGCCGGGAACTGGACCGCGCTGTTCGGCCGCGATGCCGAACTCTATTTCCACGCCTGGAAGGTCGCCAGCTACATCGACAAGGTGGCCGCGGCGGGCAAGGCGGTGAAGCCGCTGCCGATGTACGTCAACGCCGCGCTGCCCGGCGATCCCTTCACCTGGCAGGATCCGAACACTTACGCCAGCGGCGGCCCGGCCAATACGGTGATCGACGTCTACAAGGCCGCCGCACCGCACCTCGATCTGGTGGCGCCGGACATCTACAACCCGAAGCACAAGGCCTACCTCGGCTTCCTCGAGGCCTATCGCCGCACCGACAATCCGCTGTTCGTGCCCGAGACCGGCCACGCCCCCGAATATGCGCGCCACTTCTTCGCTGCCCTCGGCAAGGGTGCGATCGGCTGGTCGCCCTTCGGCATCGATCCGCTACGCTATCGCCCCAACCTGCCGCTGGCATCGAAGCTGGATGAAGAGGCGATCGCCCCCTTCGCGGCCAATTACGCCCTGTTCGCGCCGATGGCCCGCATATGGGCAAAGCTCGCCTTCGAAGGCAAAGTCTGGGGCGCGTCCGAACCCGAAGACCCCGCCGATGGTCACAAGCAGGTGATCCCGCTGGGCAAGTACGTCGCCACCGCCAATTTCGGCAACGGAGACTTCGGCCCCACCGATCCCAAAGGCAATGCCAAACCCTCGGGCGGTGTCGCCATCGCGCAGATCGGCCCGGACGAATACCTTGTCACCGGCTACTTCGCCCGGGTGGAATTCGCGCTCTCCAATCCGAAGACCGCCAACGTGATCTTCGACCGGGTGGAGGAGGGCACTTACGATGCCGCAGGCAAGTGGCAGTTCCAGCGCGTGTGGAACGGCGATCAGGTGGACTGGGGCCTAAACTTCACTGCCGCCCCGCAAGTGCTGCATGTGAAGCTGGCGACCTATCCGATCCGCTAGAGGCCAAGGGACAGGAGCAGCGCGCCGGTCGAACCGCCGCGCTGCCCGAGATCAACCGTTCACCGCCCGATACCGGAAGTCGCGCAAGCGGGCCTGACCGCTGCCCGCCACGTAGATGCCGAAACGCAGGCTGAGGAAGCCACCGAAGACATTGTGATGGATGCCCGACACTTCCATGCGGGTGCCGTGCCGCTGCCAGTTCTTGCCCTCGTCATACGAATAGTACCACGTGACCACATTCTCGTGGTTGGTGACACGCAGGCGCACGCTGCGGGCCTCGTGCGGCACCCCCGCCCAGGGCAGGTCTTCGGAATATTCGTAGATCTTCAGCTTCTCGGGCGTGAAGCCCAGTCCGACGAAAGCCTTGTGGTTGTAGAACAGCAGGATGCCCGCCTCGCCGTCTCCGGTCAGGTCGATCGAGACTTCGGCTTCATAGCTGCGGTCGCCCACAATGCAGGTCAGCGGTGAGGAATCCGCAGGCGACGTGCCGCTGCCCGCGATCATCAGTCCGCCCGTTTCGTAGCGCGCGCGCTCGGCCTCGCCGCGTTTGGGGGCGTGGAAGCTCCATTGCACGCCGAAGCGGTCCTTTGCGAAATCGTCCGACAGGCCCGGCGCCGAGGCGCTGGGAGTGCCGCCCTTGGGCTTGGGCAAGGGCAGCGAAAGATCGCCGCCCTTCGCGCGGAACCAGCCGTCCGCCGTCCATTCGATCGGCTCCAGCAGGGTCTGGCGTCCCAGCGTGCGCATGCCGTTTTCATAGCCGTGATAGACCATCCACCAGTCGCCCCCTGGTCCCTCGACAAGCGTGGCATGGCCGCGCGACCACCATGGTTCGTCCACGCTGACCGTGCGCACCAGCGGGTTGCGGGGGCAATGCTCCCAAGGCCCGTTGATCGAGCGCGAGCGGGCGGCGATCACCATGTGCCCGGTCACCGGCCCGGCCGTGCCGCCGATGGCGGTGACGAGATAGAACCATTCGCCCTTGCGCAGCAGCTTGGGGCCTTCGGGCGCGAAGTTCTCCACCACCCAGTCGTCCGGGTAGCGCCAGGGGTTGTAGGCCTGCTCCAGCGTGCCGTCGGTGGCGAGGCCGTCGTCGGTCAGGCGAACCCGGCGGATGCCGTTGGTGAAGAGATAGCGCTTGCCGTCCTCGCCGACCACATGGCCCGGATCGATGGCGCCGCGAATGCCGAGGTCGATGGGTTCGCTCCACGGCCCGGCGATGTCATCCGCCCAGATCACGTAGATCGACCAGCCTTCGCCCTTGGGATCGGCGGGGATGTAGATGAAGTAGCGGCCCTCGTGCTTCACCAGATCGACCGCCCAGATGGTACCGAGATTGCGGTGCAGCGCCGGTCCCACCGGTGCCCAGTTGACCAGATCGGTCGAGCGCCAGATCACCAGCCCCGGATAGGAATCGAACGACGAATGCGTCATGTAATAGACGCTACCGTCCTTCAGGATCGTCGGATCGGCGTGATCGCCCGAGATGATCGGATTGCGATAGAGCCCGTTGCCGAGATCGGCCTTGCGCTGGCCTTCGGCGCCGGTGCCCCATTGCGGGGTAGCGGGCTTGGCACCGGTCAGGGCATTTGCCAGCGAGGGCGCAAGGGCGGGCAGGGCCGTCCCGGCCAAGGCGCCCCCGAACATCGTGCGGCGGGTAACGTCCATCGCGCTTTCCTTACTTCGAGACAGGTTCGAGCGTGACGAGCGCCACGTCGTTGCTGCGCATCGCCACTTCGACCGTTACGGCGGCGTCCTTGCCGACGCGGACCAGCCGGTCCTGCTCGGGCCGGTCGGCGGTTTCCTGCTGAAGCTGCGCCAGCTCTGCGGGCGAAAGCGCGGCAGGCATGCCCATGTCGATATAGGCCGAAAGCGGGTCGTTCAGGCGATAGCCGGTCTTGTGGACTTGCAGGCGGTAATTGCCCTTGGCCACGTGACTGAACCGGAACGTCACCGGTTTGCTGGGTGTGGCGGGCACTTGCCGGGTGTAGAACGGCTTGTTGCTGACGGTCTGCACCGGCTGCTGGAAATCCCAGACGAGCGCGGCGATGCGCTTGCCGTCGCGCGCCGCCATCGACTGCGTATCACCGGTGGCAAGGGCCTGCCCGCGAACCGCGTTCAAGTACTTGTAGGCGAACCACGCGGGCTTGCGGATGCCCTCCCGGTTCATCAGGCCGAAGCCACCGTGGAACGGGGTGGGCGGCGGACCGGGTTCCTCGAACAGGTCGGTATAGGCCCAGTAGCTCATGCCCTGGACCATGCCCTGCGTCGCCTTCAGCTTGCTGAGGATATAGGGCGCGCTGAAGTAGCTGTCGTGAACGAAGTCACGCGGGGTATAGCTGGTGCTCCATTCGGTGAAGAACAGCGGGATGCCGGGGAAGGCCGACGCCTCGATCTCGCCGCGCACCTTGCGCACGTCGCCGGTGATGGCATCGGGCGAGGGTGAGAGCTTGGTGTCCTGCTTGCCCTGCTCGTCCAGAAAGCCGCCGTCGACGCCGTATGTATGCGTCGCCACGAAGTCGACCGGCAGCTTGTTGTCCGAGGCATACTTCAGGAACTCGGGCACCCAGGCCGCGCCTGCGGTGGCAGGGCCGCCGACGCGCAGGCTCGGATCGATCCCCTTGATGGTGGCTGCCGTATTCGCGTAAAGTTCGAAGTAGGCCTGCTGGTCCGCCTTTTCCCAGAAACCGTCGAGGTTGGGTTCGTTCCACAGCTCAAAGTACCAGCTGCGCACTTCCTCGGCGCCGTAGCGCGCGCGCAGGTGGGTGACGAAGGCCTGGATCAGGTCCCGCCACATCCTGGGATCGGGGTGGGAGGTATTGCCCTTCCAGTAGAACAGCTGCTGGTCTGAGGTGCGCATGACCGCCGGGGTCCAACCGAGTTCGATGAACGGCCGGATACGCTTGGCCAGAAGTCCGTCGTAGAGCTGGTCGATCTTCGTCCAGTCGTAGACGATCTTGCCGTCCACCTTGCGCACCGTGCCCAGCACGTCATGGAAGATGTCGTGGAAGCGGATGTAGCGGAAGCCCAGTTCGTCGGACGCCAGCTTGAGCTGTGCCTGGCTGTCTTCGCGGATCAGCGTCCCGGGATAGTCCGAACCGACCGAGAGGTCGAAGAACCGATCCACCGGCCCGGTCGGCGCGGCGGCGTCGATGGCGATTTCGCGTGTTTCGGCAGCCATGGCCGGCTGCGCCAGAACGGCTGTTGCAAGAGCCGTGAGGCCTATCTTGAGCATTTTTCCCCTCCGTTTGTGTCGCTATGGTAGCGCAAACAATTTTGCGCGCAATGCGTTCGGCGTCGTCTCGCCGGAGAACGCTTCAAAGTCTGGAAGATCGGTGGGAGCTTCGGTCGCACTGACGCGTTTTTACGCGGAATTCTTCGAAAGCTCTTCCTCTTGCGCGATGACTCTCCGGCGAAGCCGCCCTATCCTGATCGAATGGCCAGCCTGTTTACCGTAGCGTCGCCCGGATCGGAGCCGATGAGCGAGCGGATCCGCCGCTTCGACTGGGGCGGAACCGCGCTTGGCGAACGGCAGGACTGGCCGGTGTCCCTGCGGACGGCGGTGGACATGGCCACTGCTTCGCATTTCGCCATGTTCGTGGCGTGGGGCGACGAGCATACCTTCCTCTACAACGATGCCTACGCGCCGTTTCTGGGCGCACGGCACCCCGCAGCGCTCGGCAAGCCGATGCGGGAGGTCTGGCCCGAGATCTGGGACGAACTCGAACCCCTCATCGATCGTACGCGTGCCGGGGAGACGATATCGGTAGAGGACATGCATCTCGTCATGACGCGCAATGGCGCGGACGAGGATACCTGGTGGACCTTCTGCTACAGCCCTTTGCGAGACGATGCGGGCGAAATCGGCGGCGTTCTCGACATCGCGGTGGACACCACGCAGAAATTCATCGATTCCCGAAGGATCGCCCTCGAAGGCGAGAAGCGGGCGGAGAGCGAAAGCCGCTTCGGTGCTCTGGTCGAGGCGACGTCGGATGCGATCTATCGGATGAGCGCCGACTGGCAGGAAATGCACCAGCTCGATGGTCGCGGTTTCCTGCTCGACACGCTGGAATCGCGGCGATCCTGGATCGATGTCTACCTGCCCGAAGACGAACGCGCGGTCGTGCTCGCGGCCATAGACGAAGCCGTTCGCACCAAGTCGCCGTTCATTCTCGAACACCGCGTGGTGCAGGCGGATGGCGAGATCGGGTGGACCGCTTCGCATGCCGTGCCGATCCTCGATGCCGATGGCGGGATTCTCGAATGGTTCGGCACTGCCACGGATGTGACGCAGGCGCACGAGGCCCGCGATGCCCTGGCCACCAGCCGGGAGAAGCTGGAACTGGCCACGCGTGCGGCCCGCCTTGGCCAGTTCGACTTCTGGCCGCAGGATGGCAGGCTGGAATGGGACGATCGTTGCCGCGAGCTGTTCGGGCTCAGTCCCGGCGCTGCGGTAACTTATGAAAGCGCCTATCTTGCAGGGCTTCACCCTGATGACCGCGAGAACGCGGATGAGGCGGTGCGGATTGCGCTCGATCCGCAGGGAACGGGGATCTTCGATACCGAATACAGGACGATCGGGATCGAGGACGGCATCGAGCGCCATGTCCATGCCCAGGGGCTTGCCTTTTTCAAGGACGGCCGGCCCATCCGCCTGATCGGTACGGTGCAGGATGTCACGGCGGATCGCGCCCGGCAAACGGCTTTGCGCGAAGTGGAGGAACGCCTGAGACTGGCGGGCCGCGCCACCAACGATGCCGTCTGGGACTGGGATTTTCGCCATAATCACGTCACCTGGAACGACGCGCTGCGGGATATCTACCTGCACGAACCGGAGGCCGTCGCGCCTACCGGCGAATGGTGGCTCGAACATATCCACCCGGAGGACCGCCAGCGCGTGGACGACAGCATCCACGCCGTGATCGACGGTTCCGGTACGGACTGGAGCGATGAATATCGTTTTCGCCGGGCAGACGGCCGTTACGCCGATGTTCTCGATCGCGGCTATGTCCTGCGCGACATGGCGGGAACACCGCTGCGCATGGTGGGCGCGATGCTCGACGTATCCGATCGCAAGGCCATCGAGCGGCAGCTGGAAAGCGATCGGCAGCGGTTGACCGAGGAAGTGCAAGTGACCACCGCGGAACGGGACAAGGCAGAGGAAGCCTTGCGCCAGTCGCAGAAGATGGAGGCCGTGGGGCAGCTGACCGGCGGCCTCGCGCATGACTTCAACAACCTGCTGACCGGCATCTCCGGGGCGCTGGAAATGATGCAGATGCGCATCGCCCAGGGCCGCGTCGCGGAAATCGACAAGTATTCGGTGGCCGCGCAAGGCGCCGTGCGCCGCGCCGCCGCGCTCACGCATCGATTGCTGGCGTTTTCCCGAAGACAGACGCTCGATCCCAAGCCTACCAGCGTGAACCGGCTCATATTCGACCTGGAAGAACTGGTCAGGCGCACGGTCGGCCCGCAGATCGAGGTGGAAACCGTGGGCAAGGCCGGGCTCTGGATGACGCTCGTCGATCCCAACCAGCTTGAAAACGCCTTGCTGAACTTGTGCATCAATGCGCGAGACGCCATGCCGGACGGCGGGCGCATCACCATCGAGACGGCGAACAGGTGGCTCGATCACGCCGCTTCGCGTGAACGCGACCTGGAGCCGGGGCAGTACATATCCATTAGCGTTACCGATACGGGAAGCGGCATGTCGCCCGAGGTGATCTCGCGCGCTTTCGACCCATTCTTCACCACCAAGCCCATCGGCGAGGGAACCGGCCTCGGCCTGTCGATGATCTACGGGTTCGCCCGCCAGTCGGGCGGACATGTGCGTATTCAGAGTGAAGTGGGCATGGGAACGACCATGTCCATCTACCTCCCGAGATACCTCGCCGATGAAGATTGCCGGGAAGGTACGGCCGACGCGGCGCTCGTTGCCGGGCTCGAGAACATGGCGGAGGCGAGGACCGGGCGCGTCATGGTCGTCGACGATGAACCCACGGTCCGCATGCTGGTTGCCGAAGTCGCGCAGGAGCTGGGCTACTCGGTAATGGAGGCGTTCGACGGTCCCTCCGCCATGCGCCTGCTGCAGGCCGGTTCGGACCTGGATCTTCTCATTACCGATGTCGGCCTTCCCGGGGGCATGAACGGACGGCAGGTCGCGGACGCGGCGCTGGCCCTGATGCCGGACCTGAATGTGCTTTTCATCACCGGTTATGCCGAGAACGCCGTCATCGGAAACGGGCAACTAGCCCCCAACATGGCGCTGATCACCAAGCCTTTCGCGATGGAGGCTCTCGCTCAGCGCATCCGTGAAATCATGGGGTGATGCGGCTTTCGCGAACCCGGCTTCAGAGGCTGTTTGAAAATTCGCGAAACGCGAATTTTGCGGCACCAGCCCATTTTGACTCAGGCGCCCCCACCCTACCACCCAACGGTATTATCCTGCGGGTGGTAGGGTGGGGGCGCCTAAGAGACTTGGGGGCTGGTGCCGCAAGAAAATGCCCGAATGGGCATTTTTCAAACGGGCTCTCAGCGGATTCAATATTTCACGCCAAATGAAACACCCCAGGTTGCGGGTCCGGCCCAGACGCTGCCGATGCCGAGCGACGCATAGTTCACGGCCGAGCGATAACGATGGTCGGTCACGTTCTCACCGAAGATCGCCAATGTGAACTTCTCGCTCGCGTCGGTCCATTCGGCCCGCAACCCGAGCAAGGCGTAGTCGCCTTGCCTGAACTGTTCCGCAATGCCGAAGTAGAACGCGGACGTGTAATAGAGATTGCCGGAAAGATTGAGCCGCCCCTTGGCCACGTCGATGCCGTAGGACGCGGCAAGGCTGGCCGTGAATGCCGGTGAGCGCTGCATTTCGAACCCGCTGGCGTCGGTCGTCGTCTCGACCAGCGAACCGGGACCAAGACCGCCGAGGCTGGTCGGTACGCAGGCCACGGGCGAACTGCCGAACACTGCCCCCGGATCGCAGAACTGGTAGAACGGGGCGTTGGGGAACTTCTTGTAGCGCGCATGCGTCCAGGCCGCGCCGGCGGAAAACGTCAGGTCCGGCGTCACCTTGGCGCTGACTTGCCCTTCGATGCCGTAGATCTCGGAGCTGGCGGCATTGGTGATCCGCGCGGTGCCCGCCTGGAAGCTTGAGACCTGGAGGTTCTTGTAATCGTAATAGAACCCGGACAGCTCCGCCGAAATACCGCCTTGCGCGTACTTGTAGCCCAGTTCGTAGGCATTGATCGTTTCCGGTTTCACCGGACGATAGGAATAGCCGCCGACATTGAGCAGGCCCGCCTTGTAGCCCTGCGTGAAGGAGGCATAGAGGCTCATCTCCTCGGTCGGCTTGTAGCGGATCACGAAGCGCGGCGTTACGCGGTCGTTGGTGAGGTTGGGCACGTCATAGCGGGTGTAGAGCGGCACGTTGGCGGGGAAAGGCACCGGATTGCCATTGGCATCTTCGTATACCGATGCCGTCAGGGCCCTCTGGAAATGGGCATCGGTCACCCAGTCGTGGCTGTAGCGGGCGCCCGCGGTCACGAAGAACTGCGGTGTGATCTCGTAAGTCGCATCGGCGAAGACGGCGATGGACTGGGTCAGCGTACCGGATTCGCCGTTGCGTACGAACGGTGCGGTACCGAGCTTGGCGTCGGTGGGCCAGGTGTCCCGGTTGCGGAAGTAGTAGACGCCCGTGGTCCATTGCAGCGGCGAGCCGGCCTTGGAATTCAGCAGCAGTTCCTGGGTGAAGGTTTCGCTGTTGGATCCGATGCCGATGGTGAAGATCGGCAGCGCGGTTGCGTCCAGATCCTGCACGCTCTTTACCCGCTCGTTGCGGTACTGGGTGTAGGATGTGAGGTTCGCAAAGCCGAGATCGGCCTTGATCGTGCCCTGTACGATGCCCGAATTGCTTGTGGCGCCGATATGGTCACCCGGTTGCAGGGCCACCTCGTCGGGCTTCGTAACGTAGAAGCCGGTAGGCGTGTACTGGTAGACCCAGCGCGTGCCTTCCTCGTCAACGAAAGCATTATGCATCAGCGCCGAGGGATCGTCGGTTTTCGAATGGACGTAGCGCAGCAGGAAGCTGACATCGGGTGAAACATCCACCTTCAGGCCGGTGCGCACCGACCAGCGGTTGTACTTGCCGACCTTGTCGTTGTCGTCGATGATATTGGTCTGGAAACTGTCGCTGCGGCGATAGAGCCCCTCTACGTCGAAAGCCACGCCCGGTGCGATGCCGGAAGTGGCATATCCCTGCACCTCCACGGTATTGAACCGGCCATAGCCAATGCGCATCTCGCCGCCCGGCGTCTCGCTGGGATCGGCGGTGGTCACGAGAATCGCGCCGCCGGTGGTATTGCGTCCGAACAGCGTCCCCTGCGGCCCTTTCAGGACTTCGACCGACTGGACTTTCATGAGCTGGAAGTCGGTTGCAGCGGCGCTGGGCGAGAAGAAGCCGTCGACATAAGTGGCGACGTTGGGGCCGCCGCCAGACGTCGCGATCGCCGTGCCGACGCCGCGAATGGTAGGCTGCGTGTAGACGCCCGATTTATCGAAGCGAAGCGCGGGAACGACTTTCGACAGATCGGAAAGCTGACGGACACCGGCATCGGTCAGGGCCTGATTGCTGACCGAAGTGATCGTGATCGGCACGTCCAGCGAGCGTTCGGACCGGCGCTGGGCGGTAACATATATAACGGAGTCGGCCGTTTGAGGTTCGGACGTCTGCGCATCGACAGTCTGGGGCACGCCTGCGGTTTCCTGTGCGGCCGCATCATGCGCCAGGAATGCAGCGGCCAGTACTGCCGTCGAAGAAGCGTGACGCCAGAAATCGATAGACATTGTTCCCTCCCGTTGTTCGCCCGCCCGATTCTGCGATCGGATGCTGAACTGCTGTTTCACATTACATCGACGGAGGGCAAAGTTTGGTGGCGGTCATATCGTCATGGCGCTTTTGAAGAGGCGGTTTGGTCTCTTGCGCGGATCGTCAAGTTGGTCTTCCATTGTGGACGGACCGCAGCGGTCGATGGGGGATATGCATGAAAAGGCTGGCATTGTTTGCGGCATGTCTTGCTGCCTTGGGTCTGGGTAAACCGGCTGCTGCGGACGATTTGCCGGGCCGGGACTTCGCGATCGTTGGAGCGCGCGTCTATGCCGATCCAGCGGCGGCAGCGCTCGATGACGGCCTCGTGATCGTGCGCGACGGCCGGATCTCCGCGGTGGGAACGTCTGAAAAACTGGCCATCCCGCCAGGCATGGAGGTCATTTCCGGCAAGGGGCGCACGCTCGTTGCAGGCGTCTGGAACAGTCATGTTCACCTGATGACGCACGATCTGTTGCACCCGGAGGCAGCGGATCCGCTCAAGCTGGAAGCGGGGCTGCGAGACATGTTCACGCGGTGGGGCTTCACCACCGTGTTCGATCTCACCTCCACCACCGCCAGCGCCGTGACGCTGCGGCAGATGATCGCGAAGCGGGCCCTGCTGGGGCCGCAGATACTGACGGTAGGCGATCCTTTCTTTCCGAAGGACGGAATGCCGATTTACGCGCGGCCGATCTACGAGGCGGAGCATATCGCAAGCCCTGAAATCCGCACGACCTCGGAAGCCGTGACGCGGCTGGATCGGCAGGCGCAGGCGGGTGTGAATGGGGTCAAACTGTTCACGGGTGCGATTCTCGGGGCCGAGGACGTTATGGTCATGCCCGCCGATCAGATCGGCGCGCTGGTGGCCGAAGCGCATCGCCATCACCTGCCGGTCTTCGCCCATCCCACCAATCGCGAAGGCATGGCCGCTGCGGTGGAAAACGGCGTGGACGTCCTTGCCCATGCCACGCCGATCGCCGGGGAATGGGATGCGGCGCAAGTGCGCAAGTTGATCGATGCCGATGTCGCCTTGGTGCCGACGATGATGCTGTTCGAAGTCTATCCGGCGGAAAGCACGCCGGTTTCCACGGTCGTGCAGCAGGTCCGGGCGCTGAGCGCAGCAGGGGGAGACGTGCTTTTCGGCACCGATGCCGGTTTCATGGATGTGTTCGATCCAAGCTCGGAATACCGCCTTATGGCGCAGGCGATGGACTGGCGCCACGTACTGGCGGCGCTCACCCTGACCCCTGCGCGGCGTTTCGGTCAATCCGGTGAACGTGGCCGGATCGAACCGGGGCTGGCGGCTGACATGGTGCTGCTGGATGGAGATCCCGCCGCAGACGTGGCTGCCTTCGCAAAAGTGGCGATGACGTTCCGTGCGGGCGAAGTACTGTACCGCAAGGATTGAGGGCGTTTCAAAGATTGTGGCCATGGGAGAGGCCGATGCATCAACCTATAGGGGAAGCGGCATCGGCCTCCGCGTCCGCGTCTTATAAGGCCTTGGCCGCGCGCTCGATGAGTTCCGCCACGTGGGCCGGGTGCGAAACCATGACGACATGGGAGGCGCCCTTCACCACCAGCGTTTCGCGTGCGCCGGCCCGCTGGGCCATGAATTTCATGGCCGCCGGGGGGATATTGCGGTCGGCATCGCCATAGACGAACCACGAAGGCACATGCTTCCAGGCCGGGGCGGTCGAGGGTTCCGACAGGGCGGCCTCCGCGACCGGGCGCTGTCCGGCGGCCATGAGCCGCGCCTGCGCTGCCGGCACGTCGGCGGCGAACTGGGCGGGGAAGCGGTCCTGCCGGATGTAGAGGTCTTTCCCGCCACCGGCGAGCGGCACGGGCGGCGCCAGCGTTGGTGCCAGGGTGCTGCCGGGGAACTTGCCGGTCAGCCCCAGCGCGGTCTCGCCCACCTCGGGGGCGAAAGCGGCGACATAGACCAGCGCCTTGACGTTGGGCGCGCCCTCGGCCGCCTCGCTGATCACCGATCCGCCGTAGGAATGGCCGACCAGCACGACCGGGCCGGCGATGCCCTTCACCACGTCCGCCACGACATCGGCGTCGGCGCGGACGCCGCGCAAGTTGTCCGGGGCGGCGACGACGCGGTAGCCGTCATGCTGGAGCGCGGCGATAACGCCGTTCCAGCTCGAGGAATCCGCGAAGGCGCCATGGACGAGCACGACGGTGGGCTTATCCTGCGCCTCTGCGGCAGGCGCAAGGAAACCGGCGGCAAGGACGGCGAGACTGCCCGCGATGAGCGTTTTCTTCATGGCGTATGCTCCAATTCAGACGAGTGCGACGACAGTGTCGATGTTGCCCTTCACCGCCTTCGAATAAGGGCAAGTGCGATGCGCGGCCTCGATGATCTGGCGGGCAATATCCGCATCCAGGCCGAGAACGTGGACGTCGAGGCGGGCCGCGAGCGCGTAGCCGTCTTCGCCCAGGCGCAGTTCCACCTGGGCATCGATCGCGAGAGCTTCGGGCAGGTCCACGCCGCGCGCCTTCGCGGCGATCGCCATTGCCCCTTCGAAGCAGGCGGACCAACCGGCGGCGAACAGTTGCTCCGGGTTGGTGCCCGCGCCGGAAGTTCCGGGGGTGGAAAGCTTCACGTCGAGGCGTCCATCGGAACTGCGGGCGGCGCCTTCGCGGCCTCCGGTCACGAGGACATGGGCGGTGTAGAGGGTCTTGCTGTCGGACATGGCAGGTCTCCTTGAAAGAAATCAGCGCAGGGAACGGAAGGCGGTGCGCACTTCCTGTGCGAAAAGCGCGGGCTGTTCCCAGGCGGCGAAGTGGCCGCCGCCTGTCGCCTCGTTGAAGTAGAAAAGGTTGGTGTAGCAGCGCTCCGCCCAAGTCCTGGGCGCGCGGAATATCTCGCCGGGAAAGACGCTGACGGCGACGGGCAGGTCGATCACCCCGCGCGCGTTGAAGTTGTTGCTATGGTCTTCCCAGTAGATCCGCGCGGCGGAGGCGCCGGTGGCGGTGAGCCAGTAGAGCGAGATGTCGTCGAGGATCGCATCGCGGCCCAGCACGCGCTCGGGCTGGCCGTCGCTCAGGGTCCACTGCGCGATCTTCTCGTACATCCAGGCCGCCATGCCGACGGGCGAGTCCACCAGCGAATAGCCGATGGTCTGGGGCCGCGTGTTCATCATCGCGGCATAGGCGGAATTGTCGCGGTAGAAGGCTTCCAACTGGTCGAAGGCGGCGCGTTCCTTGGGGGAAAGGCTGGCCGGGGCGGGATCTCCGGCAGCAAGGGTGCGGGCCACATCGGCAGGCACCACGGCGGGCATGTTGAGGTGGATGCCCAGCAATCCCGGCACTTTCTGCAAGGCCATGCGCTGCGAGATCACCGAGCCGCAGTCTCCGCCCTGGCTGACATAGCGGTCATAGCCGAGGCGCAGCATCAGTGCCGACCAGGCCCGCCCGATCCGGTCCGAACCCCAGCCCGGCTCGGTCGGTTTGGCGGAAAAACCGAAGCCGGGGATCGAGGGAATGACGAGGTGGAAGGCGTCCTCCGCACGGCCACCGTGAGCGGTGGGGTCGGTGAGCGGGGCGATCACGTTCAGGAACTCCAGCACCGAGCCCGGCCAGCCATGGGTCAGGATCATGGGCATGGCGTTTTCATGGCGGGAGCGGACGTGGATGAAGTGGATGTCCAGCCCGTCGATCTCGGTCATGAACATCGGCAAGGCATTGAGCCGCGCTTCCACCTTGCGCCAGTCGTAGGCGCCGGCCCAGTACTGCATCAGCGGTTGCAGGGTCTGTCGGCGCACGCCCTGGCTGTCATCGCTGACCGGCTGCGGATCGGCCCAGCGGGTCTCGGCGATCCGGCGCTTCATGGCGGCGATCTCGGCGGCGGAAACGGCGATGCGGAAGGGGCGGACACTGCCCTGCGCCATGGCCGCGTGGGCGGCAGCGGGCACGGCGCGCGTCAGTCCCGCAGCCAGGCCTGCAAGTGCCGCGCCTTCTCCGATCCGTGCGACGAAGCCGCGCCGCGATGTGGAACAGTCTGCAAACATCTTTCTATCCTTCCGCCGATCGTTCGATCCGATGGCGGGAAGATAGAAGGCGCGTCGGCCGGGCGCCCGTTAGCTGCCGTCATGCCGCGTTAGCGCCTGCCTGCCGCCCTATCGAAGCCTAACGCCGCCCTTCGGAAACTGGCGTGATGGGCGCCCTCGTGCGCCCTAGATCCCGAGCGATCGACAGAGGCTCAATCGGAGAGATCATGACCACGAACCGCTCGATAGGTTTCATCGCCGCCGCGCTCATGGCGGCGGGCACCACGACCGCACTGTGCTGCCGCGAGGCGCTGGCGCGTGGCCCCGCGCAGGGCGAAACCGCCGCCTCGGCAAGCACCGATTCACCGCCGCGCCCCTTGCAGGTCCTGGCCGATGCGCGTCCCTGGCTGACCGGCCCTGCGCCGTCGCTGCGCGGCAAAGTGGTGGTGGTCAATTTCTGGACCTATTCCTGCATCAACTCGCTGCGCGCTCTGCCGTACTTGCGCGCCTGGGAAGCGCGCTATGGCGACAAGGGCCTTGCCGTCATCGGCGTCCATGCGCCGGAGTTCGATTTCGAGCACGATCCGGCCAAAGTGCGCGCGGCCACGCAGGCGCTCGGCGTCGCTTATCCCAACCTTCAGGACAACGCCTTTGCCGCCTGGCGCGCATTCGGGAACGAGGGCTGGCCGGGGTTCTTCTTCATCGACGCCCACGGTCGCCTGCGCGGCTACACGGTTGGCGAAGGCAACTATGCCGAAGCGGAGCGGCTGATCCGCAAGCTGCTGGACGAAGCCGGGCACGATACTTCCGATGTGCCGATCGCGCCGGTGGAGGCGACGGGCGTGGAGGCGCAGGCGGACTGGGCCAGCCTGCGCTCGCCCGAGGCCTATATCGGCTATGCCAAGGCGCAGGGCATGGCTTCTCCGGGCGGACTGGCGCGCGATGCGTCGAAGACTTACGCCCCGGCATCCTTACTGCCGCTGAACCGCTGGGACCTTGCCGGAAGCTGGCGGGTCTCCCGCGAATTCGCCCGGCTCGACAAGGCAGGCGGCGCGATAGGCTTTCATTTCCATGCGCGCGATGCCCATGCCGTGCTCGGCGCCCCTGCCGACGGGCAGCCGGTCCGCTTCCGGGTGACCATCGACGGAAAGGCCCCCGGTGCCGATCACGGAACCGACACGGATGCGGCCGGATGGGGCGAGTTGCGGCAGGACCGGCTCTATCAACTGGTGCGCCAGCACGGGACCGTCACCGATCGCACTGTGCGCATAGAGTTCTCGCGCCCCGGCGTGCGAGCCTATTCCTTCACCTTCGGATGATCCGAAAGGCCCCCGCTACTCGGCCTCAATTCCGTCGATCCCCCTCCCGCAAGCGGAAACCATCGTATAGGTAGCCGCATCAGGCAGCGCTGCGGCATGGTGGCGTTGCAACTGGGGCAGGACGGCTAAAGTGACGCAGAGCGAAAATCGGCAGGCCGGTGGGCACGAACTGGGCGACAGGATGGCCTTCGGGCGATTCTGCCTCCACCCGGCCGAGCGCCTGCTCACGCGGGACGGGCAGCCGGTGGAGATCGGCGGGCGTTCGTTCGACTTGCTCGTGGCCTTGGCTGAACAGCCGGGCCGGGTGCTCTCCAAACGCGAACTGCTGAAGCGGGTCTGGCCGGATGTCGTCGTCGAGGACGGCAGCCTGCGCTTCCACATGGCGGGCCTGCGCAAGCTGCTGGGCGAGGGGGACGGCAGCCGTTTCATCGCCACGCAGGTCGGCGTGGGCTATGCCTTCGTCGCGCCCGTGGAGCGGCTGGAAACGCAGCGGCAGGAGGATCCCGTTGCGGTAAAGCCTGCCTCGCCTGCGGTGGGTTTCACCACCAATATTCCCCCGCCGCTGCCGAACCTGATCGGCCGCGCGCGCGATCTCGACCTGCTCATGGCCCGCGTGGTCGATACGCCGCTGTTCACTGTCGCCGGCCCGGCAGGCGTCGGCAAGACTTCGCTGATGATCGAGCTTGGCCACAGGCTGACCGCGCATTTCGAAGGGCAGGCGGCCTTCGTCGATTTCGGTATGCTGGAAAACCCCGCGCTGGTGCCGCCGATGATCGCGGGCGCCATGGGCATATCGGTGCAGAGCGGCGATCCCGCCGCCGTCATCCTCGGCCACTTGCGCGGCGGGCCTTTCCTGCTCCTGCTCGACAATTGCGAGCATGTGATCGAGCAGGCGGCCGAGATCGTTGAGCGCATCATCGAGGCCGCGCCGCAGGCCCGCATCGTCACCACCTCGCGCGAGCCGCTGCGGGCGCGGGGCGAGCATGTCCACCGACTGGATGCGCTGGACTATCCGCAGGACATGCAAGGGCTGACGCGCGAGGACCTGCTCGGCTACCCCGCCGTGGAACTGTTCTGCGAACGCGCGCGCGCCGCCGACAGCACGCTGGAGATCGACGACGGCGACTTGCGCCTGATCGCCCAGATGTGCGGCAGGCTGGACGGCATGGCGCTCCCCATGGAGCTGGCCGCCGTGCGCGTCGCCACCCATGGGATCGCCGCCACCGCGCGCCAGATCGGGGAGCGGTTCAGCCTTGCCTGGTCCGGCCGCCGCACCGCGCAGCCGCGCCAGCAGACCCTGCGCGCGGCGCTGGACTGGAGCTACGACCTGCTCTCTCCGGTCGAGCGCACGGTGCTGGACCGGCTGGCCGTATTCGTCGGGCCGTTCTCGGTGGATGCCGCGCTAGATGTGGTCACCGGCGACGACCTGGGGTCGGACGAAGCGGCGACGGCGCTGGACGATCTGGCCGCCAAGTCGCTGGTCTCTCCCAATCGC
Source organism: Novosphingobium sp. TCA1 (assembly GCF_009811895.1). NCBI lineage: Bacteria > Pseudomonadati > Pseudomonadota > Alphaproteobacteria > Sphingomonadales > Sphingomonadaceae > Novosphingobium > Novosphingobium sp. TCA1. The sequence continues at coordinate 119,528 of NZ_BLJH01000007.1, forward strand.
GCGCGCGGCGCGGGCACCTATCGCCTGCTCGAAATGACCCGCGCCTATGCGCGCGAAAAGCTGGCCGCGCGCGGGGACGAGGAACACCGCGCCGCGCGGCGCCGCCATGCGATGTTCTTCCTGTCCGAACTGGAAGCCCTGGCCGCGCAGGACAGCGCCGCGTTCCAGGACACCCGCTCGCTGCGCCCGCAACTGGGCAATATCCGCAGCGCGCTCGACTGGAGCTTCGGGCCGGAGGGCGACATCCGCCTGGCCGTGCGTCTGGCCACGGCGAGCATGCGGGTGTTCCTCAATCTCTCGCACCTCGTTGAGTGCCGCACCTGGGCCGCCCGCGCGATCGCCGCGCTGGAGCCGGGGCAGCGCGGAACGGCGATGGAACTGGAACTCCAGGGCGCGCTCGGCATCGCGCTGATGTTCACGCGGGGCAACAGTGCCGAGGCGGGGGAGGCGCTGGCCCGTGCGCTGGAGGTCGCCGCCGTGGTGGAGGATCGCTGGAGCCGCCTTTGCATGCTCGGCAGGCTCCATATCTTCCACGAGCGGATCGGTGAATATGCCGTCGCCATGGAATATGCCGGGCAGGCGATCATGGTGGCGCAAGAGATCGGCGAGCCGGAAGCGCTGGCCGTGGCCTTTTCGCTCTCGGGCATTTCCCATCATCTCGCTGGGGACCAGATCCGCGCGCGCGGCGATCTGGAGCGGGCGCTGGAGAATGCCGCGCCTTCGCAGCGCCACCGGACGATTGCCTATGGCTTCGATCATCGCAACCGTTCCGGGATCGCACTGGCACGGGTGCTGTGGCTGACGGGCGACGCGGACGCGGCGCAGCGGCTGGCTGCCGAGACTGTGGCGGAGGCGGCGGTGCTCGATCATCCGGTCACGCATTGCATTGCGCTGATCTGGTCGCTCTCGATCCACTTGTGGATGGGGGACAGGCTGCGCGCCGAACAGGCGCTGCGCACGTTTCGCGATTGCGCGCAGATCAATGCGCTAGGCCCCTATATCGCGGTGGCGCAGGGTTTCGCAGGCGAGCTGGCCATCGACGAGGGGCGCCATGCCGAAGGCGCGGCGGCGCTGGCGGACAGCCTCGCACGGCTGCGCGGCGCGCGTTACGAATTGCTGACCACGCCGTTCTCGATCGCGCTCGCGCGGGCCTTGGCGGCAGGCGGGAGGGCGGACGAAGCCCGCCGCCTGGTGGAGAGCACGCTCGCGCGCTGCATGGAGACGGGCGAACGGATCGCTTTGCCCGAACTGCTGCGCGTGAAAGCGGCCATCGCCGGAACCTCGGGCGCGGCGGAAGACGCTTTCGCCGCGCTGGAACAGGCCGGGTCAGTCGCCCGCGAACAGGGCGCACGCGCCTGGGAGATGCGCGTGGCCGCCGATCGTGCGGGCCTGCTTGCCCATGCCGTCAGTCCGGGGGCAGGAGCGCGGTAAGCGCCTCACCCTCGGGGCCGCCGAATACAGTGGCGCGACCGATGTCGAGCCAGCGGGCATGGTCGCTCTGCCGCGTGGCCTCGGCCGCGTCGAACGAGGCCAGCGCATCGGTGCCCAGCACGAGATGGGCGGGTAGATCGCTGCGCTTTGCCAAAGCCAGCACGAGTTGCGCGATCCGTGCCGGGTCACCCACCTCGTTGCCTGCATAGGCCCGGATACGCGCCAGAGTGGCGCCCACCGTTTCGGCATAGTCCGGCAGGACCGTGTTCGGCGCGCTGTTCCCGGCAGTATCGGCCCAGTCCGTGCGCATCCCGCCGGGTTCCAGCGATACGATGCGGATACCGAGATGCGCCACTTCGCCGCGCAGCACTTCGGTGAATCCGCCGACCGCCCATTTCGCAGCCTGATAGGCCGCGAGTCCCGGCGTACCGACCCGTCCGCCGACAGAAGAGACATTGAGGATATGCCCTGCACGCTTCTTTCGCATGAACGGCAGAACGGCGCGTGTCATGTTGACGACGCCGAACAGGTTGGTTTCGACTTCGGCACGAAAATCGGTGGGATACTTCTGCTCGAAAGCCTCGAAATGACCGTAACCGGCATTGTTCACCAGCACATCGATGCGCCCGAAGGCGGAGATGGTCGCGGTTGCCGCCTCTGCGGTGCGGGCTTCGTCGGTGACGTCCAGTGCAAAGGGTTCAAGGCGCTCGCCATGAAGTGCCTTGAGATCGGCGAGCTGCGAAACGTCGCGCGCGGCGGCCAGCACATTGTCGCCGTTTTCGAGCGCGGCGGTGAGGATGGCACGGCCGAGGCCGCGGGCACTTCCGGTGATGATCCAGGTTTTGGGAGAAGTCTTTGTCATGTCTGCGGCTTTCTGCAGGGGGGAAGGGGTCACGCGGCGGGCGTCAGGATCGCGCGCGGTTCGAGGAAGGCGTCGAGGCCATAAGCGCCGATCTCGCGGCCGAGGCCGGACTGGCGGAAGCCGCCGAAAGGCGCGTGGGGATCGTGCGGCGCGCCGTTGATGACGACGCGTCCGGCCATGAGCTGCCGAGCGACGCGCAGCGCGCGGGGCTCATCGGAGGACAGGACATAGGCCTGGAGCCCGAAGTCGGAATCGTTGGCGATGGCAACGGCTTCGGCCTCATCGTCATAGGTGATGACGGAAAGGACCGGGCCGAAGATTTCCTCTCGGGCGATGCGCATGGTGCCCGCAACCTCGGTGAAGATCGTCGGGCGCGCGAACCAGCCATGGTCCAGCCCTTCGGGACGGCCCTCGCCGCCGGTCAGGAGCATCGCGCCTTCCTCCTGTCCGAGCCGGATCCAGCCCTGTACGCGTTCCCAGTGTGCGGCATTGGCGAGCGGGCCGATCCGCACTTCGGGATCGGCGGGGTTGCCGATCCTGAGCCGCTCGGTCTCGTCCTTCAGCCGCGCGAGAATCTCTTCCCGCCGCGAACGCGGTATCAGGATGCGCGAACCCGCGACGCAGGCCTGGCCGCTGTTGGCAAAGCCGCTCATCAGGGCAATGGGGATCGCGGCATCGAGATCGGCATCGTCCAGAATGATCGTCGGGCTCTTTCCGCCCAGTTCCAGCACGAGGCGCTTCATCGTTTCCAGGGCGGCGCGCTGCACGATCCTGGCCGCGGGCGTCGATCCGGTGAAGCTGATGAGCGCCACGTCGGGATGTGTCGTCAGCGCCGCGCCGACTTCGGGGCCGGTGCCGTTCACCACATTGAGCACGCCCTTCGGCAGCTTCGCTTCGTGCAGGCATTCGAGCAGGACCTGGGTCTGGATCGCGCTCTGTTCGGCGGGCTTGATGACGATGGTCGATCCCGAGCCGATCGCATGGGCCAGCTTGGTGGCGATGAAACCGAAATTGCTGTTCCAGGGCGTGATAGCGCCCACTACGCCCAGCGGCAGCATCGTCACCGCGCTGGAACCGGCGACCCGCTCGAAGGCATAGTTCTCCACCGAAGTCGCCATGACGTCGAATACCGAGGCCGTGTTCTGAACCGAAAATCCGGTGAAGTAGGCAGGCGCGCCATATCCCTCGGTCATCGCGGCGATGAGATCTCCGGCGCGGGCCTTCACGGCGTCGCGCAGCCTATGGAGCATGGCGATCCGCTCCGCCTTGGAGGTGCGGGCCATGGCGGGAAATGCGCGCTTTGCCGCCGCCACGGCCAGTCGCACGTCCTCGGCATCGCCAAGGCGGACGGAGCCGATCCTGTCTTCGGTGGCCGGATTGAAGAGATCGAAGCGCGCGCTGCCGTGGGGCGTCACGAAAGCGCCGTCGATGTAGATCCTGTCGATGTTCCGCATTGTCGTCTCCATTCGTCCCGGACGATATGGATTGCGGTGGCTGTCCCAATTAGTAAGGCAATTCGGGACGATCTGATGAGGAATATCGCGCAATGCCCCGGACGAGCCTTGCCGAACTGGAAGCTTTCGCCACCGTCGCGCGCCAGGGCGGGTTTCGTGCCGCCGCGCGGGAACTGGGGGTATCGTCGTCAGGCTTGAGCCATGCGATTGCAGCTCTGGAAGCGCGCATGAACCTGCGGCTGTTCAACCGCACCACGCGCAGCGTCGTGCTGACTGCGGCGGGCGAGCAGTTCCTGGAGGACATCATCCCGGCCCTGGCGGCGATCGACGGCGCGATCGAAAACGCCGGAGAGCGTCAGGGCGAACCCATGGGCGTGCTACGCCTCAACATGGCGGCAGGCGCAGCGCGGTTCGTCCTGGCACCGCTGATCCGTGACTACCTTGATCGCTATCCCCGAATGGAGGTGGAAATCGTCAGCGAAGCGGCGCTGGTCGACGTCATCGGCAAAGGTTTCGACGCCGGTGTGCGGCTGCTGGACGCCGTGCCGCCGGACATGATCGCGGTTCCGATCATACCGCAGGTCCGCCTCGCCGTCGTCGGTTCGCCCGCCTATCTGCAGGACCGCCCGATTCCGATCGTCCCGCGCGACCTGCTGGCGCACGAATGCATCCGCTATCGCCTGGGCAGCGGGCGCATCTATCGCTGGGAGTTCGAGCGCGGCGACGAGCGGCTTGAACTGGAGGTGCCGGGACGCCTGACGCTCGATGACAGTGGGCTTATGCTCGATGCGGCGCTCAAGGGAATGGGGCTGGGCTATCTGGCCGAGGAGACGGTTGCCCCCCATGTTCGCGACGGGCAGCTGGTCCAGCTCATGGCAGGCTGGATGCCGCGCGAAGAGCCGCCCTTGTGCCTTTACTACCCGGGCCGCCGCCACGTTCCGGCGAAACTGCGGGCCTTCATTGATCTCATTCGCAGTCGGGCGGGATAGAGAAGCTTGCCAGCAATGACACGGGGGCTAAAATGGAAGCATGACAACTGCCTACGATACCCCGGTTCGCTTCGCGTGACGAAAAGGCTTGGGTCCCTAGCAACGGCGGCGCTGATATCGGCGCTGTCCCTTTCCGCTTTACCCGGCTCCGCCTTGGCGCAAGAAAGTGTCGAAACGCTGATCGGCCACGTTACGCCCGACGAGAACGGCGGCGGGTTCGTGGATCTGCGCGTGCTCAATACCGGAACGGAAGCTGCTACCGCCGCAATGTCCGAAACCGTCGAGGCGCGGATTTCCCGTCCGGGGGCATTCGGCAGGGGGCGGACCGTCGTCTTGCGCCGCGACACCGCTACGCCCGCCGAGGTCGCCGTGGCGCCGGGCAGTTTTGCCACGGCGCGCTACCGGCTTGCCGAAAAGGATTTCGAGGACGGCGCCGTTCTCTCCGTACCCGGTTGGAGCGGACAGTCCGTAACGCTGGCGGCCGGGCCGAAACCCGAGCGGATGAAAACGGGTGCCCCGACCGATCGGGCGCAAATTGCCGGGATCGATGGGATCGTCGTGCCAGCGCCGCCGCAGGTTCCCGCAACCCCGCCGCCGAGCGATCGCACCGTCGGCAATGCTTTTCTGGAGAACATGAGCGCCTACGAGCCGATCTACGCGGTCTACGGCCCCGGAACCGACGCCGAGGCGCGGATCCAGCTCAGCTTCAAGTATCAGCTGTTCGGCAGCCGGGCCAGCGTGAACGGGCGCGCGCTCGGCGACGGGCTGTTCTTCGCCTACACGCAGCGCATGTTCTGGGATCTGGGCGCGAAATCCTCGCCGTTCCGCAACATCGATTTCCAGCCCGAAGTCTTCTACGTCACGCCGGGCAAGGCGCTTTCGGAGAAGGCCACCGTCAGTGCCCAGATCGGCATGAGGCACGAGTCCAACGGGCGGGACGGTGTCGATTCGCGCAGCCTCAACACGATCTACGTCGCACCGGCCGCGGCCTTCTCGCTCGGCGAGGACACCCGCCTGACGGTTGCGCCGCGTGTCTGGCTCTATGCCGGAGACCTTTCGGATAACCCCGATATCCGCCGATACCGCGGCAATACCGGCCTTTTCGTGGAAATCGGCGAGGACGACGGGCTGCGCCTTTCGTCATCCAGCAGGTTCAATTTCGGCAGCGGCAAGGGATCGATCTCGGCCGATGTTTCCTATCCCCTGCGCCGCCTGCTGGGCGGTGGGCCGGACTTCTACCTGTTCGCCCAGAGCTTCGCGGGCTACGGCGAGAACCTGCTGGACTATAACCGGCGCGTGACCCGCCTTCGCGTGGGCGTGGCCCTGGTTCGCTGATCGTGGATTACCCCGTCGCGGTGCTGCGGGGTAATCCACGTTCATTGAAACGGAGGCGGTTCAGGGCAGGGCGTAGGCTACGACCTGGTCGCCGATGGGCGTCTCCATGAAGTGATGGCCGCCCGGTGCGATCACCAGATACTGCTTGCCGTTTATCATGTAGGTCATCGGCGTGGCCTGGCCGCCGGCGGGCAGCACGTCCTTCCACAGGACCTTGCCGGTCTTCAGGTCGATCGCCCGGATCAGGTTGTCCGTGGCGGCGGCGATGAAGATCACGCCGCCTGCCGTGACGACGGCGCCGCCGTTGTTGGGCGTACCGATCGTCCAGGGCAGCATCGAGGGAATGCCGAAAGGCCCGTTGGTGCGGGCTTCGCCCAGGGGACGGTCCCAGATCGTCTTGCCGGTGGCCATGTCGATCGCCCGGATGCCGCCGTAGGGGGGCTGCTTGCAGAGCATGCCGGTGAGGGGAAGGCGCCAGCCCGCGTTGACGTCGATGGCGTAAGGCGTGTGGGCCTGCGGGTCGCCCGCGCCCTCGGCACCGCCGATCTCGCCGCGTGCCTGATCGCGCGGCGCCCAGCCCTTCTTGTCGGCCTCGGCGCGGGGGACGAGGCGCACGTAGTTGGGCATGTCGTTGTAGTTGGCCACGATCACGCCCCGGCGCGGATCCACCGCGATGCCGCCCCAGTCGGTGCCACCGTTATAGCCGGGATACTCGATCGAACGGCGATCGCTTTCGGGCGGCGTGAAGAAGCCCTTGTAGCTCGCCTTGCGGAACTGGATGCGGCAGATCATCTGGTCGATCGGCGACATGCCCCACATGTCCCGTTCGGTGAGGTCGGGCTTGCGCAAGGTGTGCCACAGGGAAACCTTCTGCACGGGCGCGCGCTGTGCCGGTTCCACGCCGCCGCCGGGGGCCTTGATCGAACCGACCGGGGTGAGCGGCTGGCCGGTGCGACGATCCAGCACGTAGATGTCACCCTGCTTCGAAGGAAGGATCAGCGCAGGCGTGCCCTTGAAGTCGACAAGGGTGGCCTGGGCACCGAAATCGTAGTCCCACACGTCGTCGCGCACGGCCTGGAACTTCCAGCGCGGCTTGCCGGTAGCCACGTCGAGCGCGACCAGCGAGGTTGCGAAATCCCGCTCCTGTGGGCGGCGCAGGCTGGAATAGTAATCGGCCGCCGCATTGCCCATCGGCAGGTAGACGAGGCCGAGCTGCTCGTCACCGCTGGCGATCGTCCACATGTTCGGCGTGCCCCGCGCCCAGGTCTGGCCCTGCGGCGGATAGCCGTTCCAGTCCGGGTGCATCATGTCCCAGGCCCAGCGCAGCTTGCCGGTCACGGCATCGTAGCCCCGGATTACGCCCGAAGGCGCCCAGCGATCCTGCCCGTCCAGAACCTGGTGGCCGGTGACCACGACGCCGCGAACGATCGTGGGCGGCGAGTTGATGGAAACGTAGCCGGCGGGCGTGTCGCCCATGCCGATCTTGGTATCGACTTCGCCGTTCGTGCCGAAACCGCCGCAGCGCGCGCCAGTGCGGGCATCGATTGCGAAGAGACGCGCATCGAGCGTTCCGTAGATGATCCGCCGCGCGCAGGGCTGATCGACCGGCGCGCCCGGAACCGCGAAATAGCTGACGCCGCGGCAAGCCGCCGTATAGGGAATGGCGTCATCGGGGACCTTGGGGTCGAACTTCCAGCGCTGCTTGCCGGTGGCTGGATCGAGGGCAAGCACCATGTTCTTCGGCGTGCAGACATAAAGCATGTCGCCGACCTTGAGCGGCGTGTTCTCGCCGCCGTAGGTCTTGGCGATCTTTGCGGAGGACGGCGTGTCGCCGGTGTGGATGAGCCATGCCCGCTTGAGGTTCTTCACGTTGGCGGCGGTGATCTGGCCGAGCGGAGAGAAACGGCGCGCCGCCTCGCTGCCGCCATAGGCGGGCCAATCGTCTCCGGCAGAGGCCAGCGAGGGGTCGGTCATTTCGAAGCGCAGGTCGGGCAGCCCCGACATGGGCCCTGTATCGGCCATGCGGGCGAACATTGTGGCCGTCACGGCCGTCAGCGCGATCGCGACCACGCTGGCGCCGATGCCCAGCTTCCAACGCGCCGGATGGGCGGATAGCACCGGCATGACCAGGAAGCATGCGACCAGCAGGACCAGCGGCGCCACCACGCGCGGGACCAGGGCCCAGTTGTTGGCCCCGACTTCGCCGAAGGCCCAGATCACGGTCAGCACGAAAACCAGGCAATAGAGCCAGCCGCCCAGAATTCTACGGCGGATCAGCAAGGCCCCCGAAGCCAGCAGCGCAATCCCCGCAAGGATGTAATAGAGCGAACCGCCAAGCCCTGCGAGCCAGATGCCGCCGATCGTCAATACCGCGCCGATCGCCGCGATGACGATGCCGAGAATGAATGGAGCCGGAGACGATATCTGACGCTTCAGGCTTGAGGATCGCATCTTTAACACTCCAGAAACATTCATCGGCTGCGCATTGTGAATGATGTGAAGGCGATAATGTTCCGCGCGGCTGGCCCGGAAAGGAACTTACGCCGGTTCGGAGCGCTTTCCGACGAAACGAGGAGCAGCGTTCCGATGGAACTCAATCCGGCCACCCCTATCCACGCGATCGATGTGGAACTGCTCTTCCGGCTTGGCACGGCCGCGCTGCTGGGAACATTGCTGGGGTTGGACCGCGAGCTGCGGGGACATGCCGCAGGGCTGCGCACCCACGGCCTGATCTGCGTTTCGGCGGCGGCGATGACGGTCTCGGTCATCGCGCTCTATTTCCAGTTCGGCAACGGGCCGAACTCCCGCATGGATCCCCTCCGTATCTTCGAGGCGACCGGCGCCTTCGTCGGGTTTCTGGGCGCCGGTCTCATCGTCTTTGCGCGCGGGCGGCTGCATAATCTGACGACGGCCGCCAATCTCTGGCTGACGGCCGTGATCGGAGTGGCCTGCGGCGCCGGTCAGTGGCCGCTCGTCGCGATCTGCACGCTCGTCAGCGTGGTCATGTTGACGCTGCTTCATTTCGTGGAAGGCGGATGGAGCCGCGATCGCCGCATCGGCGGCAAGGGGGAAACCGGCGAGGCGGAGTGAGGCCCGCGCACATGTAAAAACGGCCGCGACTTCCGGGGAAGTCGCGGCCGTTCTCGTCCCGGAGGACTAGCTCAGGAAGAACTTCCGCTCGTCGAGCCCGTGATGGTCGAGCCCGATGAGGAAGTGCTGCCCGCGGTGCTGGCCGTTGCGGAGCCGCCCGTAACCGAACCGGTGGTGCGGCCACTGGTCGGTACGGAAGCGCCCCGCGCAGTGTCGGTCCTGCCGGTGTCGGTCCAGTTGGTCCCGCCGATCACGCGCAGGTTGTTCTGCACATGCTTGACGCCGGATACCTCGTCGGCAAGGTCCTCCGCGCGGCGCTTGGCGTGACGGCTCCCGACCGTGCCGTCCAGCGTCACTTCACCGTCCTTGGCAAGAACGCGAATGTTGGTGGCATCGACGCGCCAGTCCTGGGTCAGGCGGTCGTTCACGTCTTCGCGGATACGTTCGTCCGATCGGGTATAGTCCGTGGGACCGCGGCCGCGATGATCCTGTTCGCGGCGGCGGGCCGCGTCCTCATCGCCGAACCAACTGGCGATCTCGTCGCCTGCCCGTCGCAGGAAGCCGCGCTCCTCGCCATATTCGCGCCAGTCGCCATAGTCGCGGCTGCTGTGGTCATCCCGCGTCTCGTCGCGGGTGCCGTAGTAGCCCCGTCCGAACGTATCGAACGTGGGACGATAGCTGAAACTGGGGCTCAACCCGCCACCGCCGCCGCGCCTTGCGTAGAAGTCCCTGCCGCCGTAGTCCTCGCTGGTGAAGTCGGCAAAGTCGTTGCCGCCGCTGGCGTCGTATTCCCGGATGGGATAGACCGGCTGATCGCGCGACAGGCGCCGATCGCCGGAGAACCGGTAATCCCGCTCGGCGCGGCGGCTGCGATAGTCGTCGTCATAGGACCGCTAACCGTAGCTCGTATCCCGCCCGTAACGTGCGCGGGCTCCATAATCCGCATCTTCGCGAGGATCCGGGTGATAGCGCCCTTCGTTATCGCTGCGTTGAAAGCGGCGACGACGGGTTTCGTCCGCATGGAGCGAGCGCCCCGCATCCTCGTTGCCCCAACCGCCGCCGGCCTGCCGCGGGGTGTCACCCTGCCACTGGTTCGCCTGGCGCGGCGATTCCCAATCGGAGTCTTCATTGCGATAGCCGCCCGGCTGCTGTCCGCCGAGGTTGGAATCACGCCGATTCATCGATGCTCTCCTTGGTGTCGTTCTGATATGCCGAGACCGACCCGGCCGGCTTGCCGGGCGCGCTCTGCATCGGCTGTATAGGGAACGAGGCAAGGCATTCGGACGATCCACCGTCCGGCGCTCAGGCGGGCGCATTCGCCGCAGGCGGCAAGATTTCACGGCCTTTGGACGCGTCCAAAGCGTGCATTACTTCACGGAACGCGGCAGCGGGGTTGGTCGGTCGCTACGGGCAGGAAAGGCCGTTGGCGGCGGTCTGCCACTGATAGGCATCGATGGTCTTGCCGCGCGGCTTGTAGGTGATGGAAAGTTTCTCGCCGCCGCGATCAATATCCAGTGTCAACGTCGCCTCCTGATCGCCCTGCAAGGCGTCCTGCGGGAAGCGATTGAGAATGCGGTCGCCCTCGCGCAGTCCGGCAGCAGCGGCGGCAGACTCCGGCTTCAGGCCATTCACGATCCGATCCGGCGTGACGAGGATCAGCGGGTCGAAGCCCAGGTCGAAGCGCCGGAGCGGCTTGGTGACGCGTTCGAAACAGGGGCCGAAGGCTTCCGAGGGCGGCAGCACGGTGCCGCCCGCCAGCATGGCGTCGAAGTCCGCAAGGCCCTTCGCGCCCAGTTCCGCGCCGAGGAGGCGTTTCCACAAGGCAAGGTCCATCGGATGCCCCGCGCGGCGTTCCGCCAGCATCTGCCGAACGAGATCGTCGAGCGAACGCCTGCCTTCGGAGGCCTGGCGGATCTGGGCATCCACCGAAGCGAAATAAAGGGATCCGCGATCGTAAGGCAGCACGCGGATCCGCGTGTCTTTCCAGAACCCCTCGGCGATCCGGTCGTTCGGCGTCGCGATCAGGGCATTGGTGTAATAGCGCCCGGCGGTGGAGTTGAGATCGTCCAGGAACGCCTCGCGGGAAATCAGCCCTGCGCGCCAGGGCAGCAGGCGCTGGTAGTGGACGGCCAGCCCCTCGCCGAACCACGACAGGCCCAGTCCGCCGGGTGCGTCCATGGAGTTGTTCAGGGAATTGATCCAGGCGTGGACCATCTCGTGCGCCAGCAGGCTTTCCAGATCGGCGATCGGCGTCTTTTTGCTGAACGTGAAGGCGAAACTGTCGGTAAGGCCGATACCGCTGCCGGGGTTGAGGTGGTTGGTTCGCGCGAAGACGCCGAAACTGGCCGGGCGCTGGTCGAAGAACCTGCCGTAATATCCCTGGAGGCGGGCCGCCCAATCCATCAGTTCCGGCCCGTCGAAGCCGAAATGGCCCTGCCACGCACCGAAGAAGGTGCCCTTGGCAAAAGTGCCGATATGCCCCGCCATGTAATAGCTGCCGCCGATCTGCTCGGGGCGCAGGGGGTGGCTGCTCCGGGCGTTGCCGGTGCCGACGCTGGAGATGCCGCGCGCGCCTTCCCCGGCGCGGGAGAGGTCCCAATGAACCGAGATGTCGCGCGGCAGGTCGTCGGCGGGCAGGATCAGGAAGGCATTGCCCGCGCCGGACAATCCGCCGTCGCTGGCGCGCAGTTCATACTGGGGTTTCGCCAGTTCCGGCTGTGCGGGATCGATCGAGACACGGTAGGCCAGCGTCACCGCACCCTGGGCGGGGCGCAGGGGCTTCCACGATCGCTCCAGATTGTCTCCGTCACGCGCGGTGTCCCGCGCTTCCACCGGCAGGATGCCTTTCGCGTCGGAGAAGACCAGGCCGCTCATGTGCCTTGCCGAGGTTTCTACGGTGTTGGCGGTCACGGCTATCGTGGCCAGTGCTTCGCCCTGCGGCGGTGCCTCGAAACGAACCGCCACGTCCAGCCGGGTGAGTGCGCCACGGGCGTCGGCAACCGGGGCAAGGCTGACGTCCAGATCCGGCGCATCGGCGGCCCGCGCCGCTGTGAACGACGCGGAAAGCGAGAGGGCGGCCAGAACGGCGCGGCACGCGCGCGCGGAAGAGATCTTGGGCGATGTCATGGGGCTTACGCTATCAGTCCGTCCCGAAGCAGAATGTGCAAAGAGCAGTGCCGCGCAGGGCGCGCGTGCATCAAATATGCGGCACCCCTCCCGCCGATCAGCCGGGCAGCGACGGCAGCGGCAGGCGGTGCGTGCATTTCAGTTCGGACAGGGTCGCGGTGGAGCGCACATCCTCCACGCCCGGCAGGCGCAGGAGCGTGCGGAACGTGAAGTTCTGATACCAGGCGATATTGGGCGCCAGGACCTTGAGCATGACGTCCATCTCGCCGAACAGCGTATAGGCTTCCAGGATCTCGGGCGTGGCCTCCACGGCGTGTACGAAGCGTTCGCGCTCCTCGTCGGACAGCCTCGACATCTTGAGCTGCGCGAAGATGAACATGCTTTCGCCGAACTTCTCGCGGTCGAGAACGGCCACGGTATGGCGTACATATCCCTCCTCCTTCAGGCGCTGCATGCGGCGCCAGCACGGGGACTGCGAAAGGCCCACGCGGTCTGCGATCTCGCTGGAGGATTCCGAGGCATCGATCTGCAGGCGATCGAGGATTTTCATGTCGAGCCGGTCCAATTCGGCGGGCAATATTATGCTCCCTGTTTCTGTTTGTTGGTTTGAACATGCCATGGAAATGCGATCGAGCGCAATAAAGACGGAGATATTTCCCCGCATCGCGCTATCACTGATGCTTCGGAAAACCGACGAACGGTAACAGGGACGGGTCAGCATTATGAAACGGAGCGAACTGGCGATCTTCGACGCGGAGGACGTGCGCGTGCTGCTCGACTATCCTTCCTGCATCGCGGTCGTTCGCGAGGCGATGAAGGCGCTCTCGTCGGGAGAGACGCGGCAGTTGCTGCGCACCATGATCCACATGGGGGAAGGGCGCACGTTCGGGCTGATGCCGGGCGCCTTGTCCGATCGCGGCATGTTCGGGGCCAAGCTGATCAGCGTCTTTGCCGAGCCCGACAATCCCGGCGTGCGCCGCCATCGCGGTGTCGTGACCCTGTTCGAACCCATCGAGGGACGCCCCGTCTGCGTGGCCGATGCCGAAGAGATCACGCATATCCGCACCGCCGCCGCCACCGCCGTCGCCACCGAGGCACTCGCGCGCGAGGATGCTAAAGTGCTTCTGCTGATGGGGACCGGCGGACAGGTCCATTCGCATCTCGAAGCCCTGCCGCTGGTGCGGCGTTTCGAACGCATCCTGATCTGGGGGCGTGATCCCGCGAGGATCGACGCCGTCGTGGCGGCGTGGCGCGATCGCCTGCCGGTGGAGGCCGCCCCGGACGCGCGGATCGCGGCGGGAGAGGCCGATGTGATCTGCACGCTGACCGGTGCGCGCCAGCCGATCCTGCTGGGCGAATGGCTGCGGCCGGGAACGCACGTCAATCTGGTGGGATCGAGCGGTCCGGGCCCGGTGGAAGTGGACAATGCCCTGGTCCTGGCATCCCGCTTCATTGCCGACAGCAAGGCTTCGGCCCGCGATGCCGCCGCCGAATTCCTCGTCGCCAAGGCGGCTGGACTGGTGGAGGACGACCACATCGTCGCGGAGATCGGAGAGGTCCTGCTCGGGCGGGTTCCCGGACGCCGCGATGCCGGGGAGATCACGGTCTACAAGTCGCTCGGACACGCGGTGCAGGATCTCGCTGCGGCGGCGCATATCTACGAAGCGCAGGGGGCGCGGAACTGATGACGATGAAGAAGACCATGGCGCTGCGCATGCTGGCCTGTTCCGCGCTCGCCCTGACCGCGGCCACGCTTCACGCGGAAACCCAGCGCTTCGCGGTGATCGACAATGGCGAGAACGTCGGGCACGTCCAGGCGGATGTGGATGGGCAGAAGGTCGCCATCGATCACGACGTCAAGAGCAACGGCCGGGGACCGACGATGCACGAGGCGATCGTGCTCGATGCGAAGGGACTGCCGACGGACTGGACCCTGCAAGGCACTTCGACTTTCGGCAACAAGGTGGATGAGCGCTTCACGGCCCGGGGCAAGCGGCTCTCCTGGTTCGACACCACCGGCAAGGGCGCCCTGCAGGCCAAGGCGCCGACGCTCTATGTGGCGCAGGAAGGCAGCCCGTTCTCGCTCGGCATCTATGCCCGCGCGCTGCTGGCCCAGCCCGGCCATGTGCTGGCCGCCGCGCCGGGCGGAACGCTTTCGCTGGAAGAGGAAGCGCCCGTCACGCTGGGCGGCACGGCCTACCGCGCGTTCCTGGTCAAGGGCATCGGCCTGACGCCGAGCGCGATCCTGCTGGACGACAAGGGCGCGCTGGTCGCCGCCTATTCGCCCACCAGCGCCACGGTGCGCGAGGATCTGGCGTCCCATGCCGGCGAACTGGCGAAAATCGCCGCGACCCGATCGGCGGAGCGCTTTGCTGCGATCCAGAAGAAAGTGGCGCACACTTACGACGCGCCGATCCGCATCCGCAACGTGCGCGTCTTCGATCCGGCAGGCGGCAAGCTGGGCGATCCGGTTTCGCTGGTGGTCTTCGGAGACAGGATCGCCTCGGTCGAACCGCTGGACAGCCCGGCTTCGCCCGGCGAGGTCACGGTGGATGGCGCGGGACGGGTGGTCATTCCGGGGCTGCACGACATGCATGCCCATGTCTCTCTCCAGTCCGCGCTGCTCTACATCGCCTCGGGCGTGACCAGCGTGCGCGACATGGGCAACGAGAACGCCTTCCTGATCGACCTCACGCGCCGCATCGATGCCGGGGAAGTGGCCGGGCCGCGCATCGTACGCAACGGTTTCCTCGAAGGACGCAGCCCCTATAGCTCGCGCAACGGCTTCATCGCCGGGAGCGAGGCGGAAGCGCTGGATGCGGTGCGCTGGTACGGAGCGCGCGGCTATTGGCAGGTGAAGATCTACAACAGCTTCAATCCGGCATGGGTGCCGAGCGTGGTCCGCGAAGCGAAGCGTCTCGGCATGGGCGTGACGGGTCATATCCCGGCCTTCACCAATGCCGATGCGATGATCGCGGCAGGCTATGACGAAGTGACCCATATCAACCAGCTCATGCTGGGCTGGGTACTCGACCCCAAGGAGGATACCCGCACGCCGCTGCGCCTCACGGCCATGCGGCGGACGGCGGGCCTGGACCTCGCTTCGCCGCGCGTCGCTGCAACGCTCGATACGATGCAGGCGAAACATATCGCGCTCGATCCCACGGCGGTGACGCTGGAACTGCTGATGATGAGCCGCGACGGACGGATCAGCCCGGCCGTGGCGGGCTATTTCGATCATCTGCCGGTCGGCGTGCAGCGCAACCGCCGCCAGGGCATCGCGCCGATCAAAACGCCCGAGGATGCCGCCGGTTACGACGGCGCCTTCGCGACGATCAAGGCGCTGCTGCTGGACATGCACAAGCGCGGCATCACGCTGTTGCCCGGCACCGACGACGCCACCGGCCTTTCGGTCCACCGCGAATTGCAGATCTATGCGGAGGCCGGGCTGCCCAGGGCGGATGTGCTGAAGATCGGCACGCTCGGGCCGGAACGCTACATGCACCGCGACCAGTCCTACGGTTCGGTGGAGAAGGGCAAGTATGCCGACTTCGTGCTGCTTGACGGCAACCCGCTGGAAGACATGGCGGCGCTCCACCGCATGGCGATGGTGGTGAAGGGCGGGACGGTCTATTTCCCGTCGGAGATCTGGAGCGAGGTCGGCGTGAAGCCTTTCGCGGATGCGCCTGAAATCACGGCTCCCAAGGAGCAGCCGAAGCCGGTGGCGCTGATCGAGGGAGCAGGCGCCGAAGCGCACGAGGATCTGGCGTTCTGAACAAGAGGGGAAGGCAGGGGCGGTTGCCTGCTTGCCTTCCCCTCACCTGTTTTGGCGGACGAAGTACCACACGGCGCCCAGGCCGCCCCAGACCAGCAGCAGGACGTAGGGCCGCCAGTCCGCCTCAAGCCCGATCGCGATCAGGCCCAGTGCGCAGACCGCTCCGGCAATGCCCAGCGCGATCATCGTCCCTTGTGCCGGACGGAAACCGGCACCCTCATGCAACTGCGGATGGCCATGGGCGACGCGGGCGGCGGAGAGGCAGATGCTGCCGTACTTCACCAGGTTCGGGATGTTCACCGCGAGGAACAGGAACGTCAGTTCCATCGGCATGAGCAGCCCCACGCAGCCGATGCCGAATACGGTGAACAGCGCCACGTGGGGTACATGGGTGCGCGGATGGACGCGGACGATGAAGCGGGGCAGCACGCCCGCCTCGGCCATGGCGAAGAGGCTGCGGCTGAACATCGTGAAGATCGCGTTGAGGCTGGTGCCGATCGCGGCGATGGCGGCCAGAACGATCACCGGCACGGCAAGCGGCCCCATGAAGCGCTTGGCCGCCTCCAGAATGGGCGCCTCGCTGCCTGCCAGTGTCTCGGGGCCGAGCACGGTCAGCGCCACGAAGGCCACGGCGACGTAGAGCACGGTGGCCGAGCCGATGGCGACGGCAATGCCGACCGGGATGTTGCGGCGGCTGTTCGCCACTTCACCGCCTGCTTCGGTTGCCGCCTCGATGCCGAAGAACAGGCCCATCAGCAGCGGCGCAGCGGCGAAGGCGCCATGCAGGCCCTGCGGCAGGAACGGTTCGAGGCGGGCCGGATCGGACATGCTGAACCCGCCCCAGATCGCAAAGAGCCCGAACAGCAGGATCAGTGCGCCGACCATCACCGTCTGCGCGCGAGACGCCACGCCCACGCCGACGAGATTGGCGATCAGCGCCAGCAACAGCACGGCCAGCATCGTCGGCTTGACCGGAAGCGGGACGAGCATCGAGACGTAGCGCACCAGCACGAGCGCCAGAACCACCATGGCGCCCATGTTGGCGATGATGCGCATCCAGGCGATGAAGAAGCCCAGTGTCGGATGGAGGTAGCGCGAAGGCCAGACGAAGCTGGCGCCGGAAACCGGATCGGCGGAGCCGAGATAGGCATAGCTCACCGCGATCAGGTACATCGGCAGGGCCGCGATCACGACCGAGAGCAGCATGCCCGGCCCTGCCAGCGCGGTGGCAGGGGATACGGCCGAGAAGATCGAGACCCCCACCGCCGTACCCAGCCCCAGCGAGACGACGCCCCAAAGGCCGATGCCCTTGCGCAGCTCCTGTTCGTGAAGCTCCTGTTCCGCTTCGCTCACTTGCCGGTCCTCCGGCAGCTGTCCGCCTTGATGAATTCCGCCAGGTCCGACTGGAAGCGCGCGCGGCTGCCGTCGTCGGAATAGAACACATGGCCGCCGACATAGCGCTCGTTGCGGTAGCGGTCCTTCGGCAGGCTGGACTGCGCGAAGAGGTAGTCCGCCGCGCCGATCGTGGTCGTCGTGTCGTAGATGCCGGTGCCGACGAACAGCCGCAGGCAGGCGTTGCTGGCCGCGTGGCGCTCCACCGTGGCCATGAAGGGCCAGTCGGCAAAGGGCGAATCCTCGGCGCCGTAGCTCCAGGTGCCGTCGAAGCGGGCGATCACTTTGTAGGCATCGGCGCCGGGCACCTTGAGCGTGGTGGCGAGGTAGTCGGTCATCGCCTTGCCGAAGGCATCGGAGATCGGCGACGAGGGATCGCCGGGCATCATCGTCGTCACGTTTTCCGGGCGGTCGGCCAGATAGCGGGCATCGTAGCGCCCCATGACCTGGCCTTTCGCCCGCAGCAGTTCGACGCGGAAGCGCTCCTTGGAAATGCGCAGGTCGTTGGCGAGATAGAACGCGGCCGGAATGCCGGTCAGTTCGGAAAGGCGCGCGGCCAGGCGATCGCGTTCGGCCTGGGCAAGGTCGCGGCCGCGATAGAGCGCGGGCAGATAGTCCTCGCGGGCGAAGCGGGCGGCCTCTTCGGCCACGTCCTGCGCCTTGCAGGGCGGCTTCACCATGCCGTGGTAGCAGGCGATGGCCGCCAGCGTCGGCAGTGAGGCGGCATAAGTCACCACGTTGTCGGGCCGCTGCGAGGTCTCGATCATGTTGAGCGCCTGTCCGAGCAGGACTACGCCGCGCACATTCGCATTGAGGCCCTGTTTGTCGAGGGCATCGAGCATGGCGACGGCGCGGATCGTGCCGTAGCTCTCGCCGAGGATATAGACGGGCGCGCCGAGACGCTTGTGGGCAGCGAGCCATTGGCGAATGAGGTCCGCCGCCGCGTTCGCATCCCCGCTTACCGTGCTGTAGGGCGCGGCCTCAGCGCCTGCCGGGCGCCGGGAAAAGCCGGTGCCGGGCGGATCGATGAACACTACGTCGGCCAGGTCGTAGAGCCGGGACGGTCCGGGCAGGAGCTTACCCGCGCCGCTCGTGCTGTCGGCCGGGTCTTGCGGGACATGCGCGAGCACGGGGCCGAGCAGGCCCATGTGGAGATAGGAAGCCGAAGCGCCGGGGCCGCCGTTGAAGGCGAAGATCACCGGCCGCGCCTGCCCGGCATTCTCGCGGGTATAGGAAATGTAGCCTGCCGTGGCCGGGGAACTGTCCGCGCCGGCTGAGACAGGGACAAGTCCCAGCTCGGCGCGGACAGGATGTGCGGGGTCGGGTTTCGAAACCCGCACATCGATGAGCACCCGTTCGGCCTGCGGCTCGGCCGCGCGTGTCTGAAGGGGTGCGGCAGACGCCGCGACTAGCGCGATCCCCGTCAGCACCCGAAAGTGCAGCGAAGATTTCCGTTTGCGACCGAAGGGCTGCGGCGGCGTGAAATTCATGGCGTTTCCAGCTTCCTGTGGCTTTCGCGATAGGTGAGGAGACCGTCGGTCAGGGCCTGGAGGCCGTAATCGAGGCGCGACGGCTCCATTGCGAAGCCGAGGCGGACATGTCCGGGCGCGCCGAAATATTCCCCCGGCGCCACCAGTACGCCGCAACGGTCGGAAAGCCAGCCCGAGAAGCGCTCGGTATCCCCGATCCCGGCCAGGCGCGGAAAGGCGATGCAGCCGCTTTCCGGCAAGGCGCCTTCGACCAGCCCCTCGGCAAGCCAGTAGGCATGATAGGATTCGATGATGGGGCGGGCCCTGGCCAGTACCGAGAAGGTATTGTCCTGGAAACGCGCAGGATTCTCGACGATGAGCGCGGAGACCGCGTGGGCGAGATTGGAGATGGCGAAATCCACCTCCTGGGCCATTTCACGGATCGGGGTGACCACGCTTTCGTCACCGACGATCCAGCCGCAGCGCAAGGTGCTGAGACCGAAGATCTTGGTCAGGCTGTTCACCGAGACGAGGCGGGGCGAGGCGCCGCCGCAAGCTGCTGGGCGAAGGCTGGCTCCGGCGTAAGGCGCATAGACCTCGTCCACCACCACGATAAGGTCGTGGCGCTCGGCGATCTCGCCAAGGGCGGTGATCGCGGCCTCGTCCACCGCCATGCCCGAGGGATTGTGCAGGTTCGAGATCACGATCATGCGCGTTTCGGGGCGCAGTCGGGCCTCGACTTCCTGCGGGTCGATCGTGAAAAGCGGGGCGGGGCGTTCGAAGGTGTCCACCGCGATGCCGCTGGCCTGTGCCAGGCTGCCGAACAGTTCGAAGCTGGGGTTTTCCACCAGCACCCGGTCGCCCGGCGAAAGCAGCGCGCGGTAGATCAGCGACAGCGCGCCGGTGGCGCCGGTGGTGGTGAGCACCTGCTCCTCGCGCACGCCGTAGTCACGCGCCAGCGCGGCAACGAGGTAGGGATTGCCCTTCACGAAAGTGCTGGCGTAGCGGGAGGTGATCCCGTCCGCGAAACCTTCGAGGAGCACTTCGCGCAGCAGTTCCTTCGGTTCGGGAACCGAACTTTCGAACAGGCTGACGAGGAGGCTGCGGGAATTGCTGTTCCGTAGGATCGAGCGCCTTACCCACTGGGCATAGGACTTCGAAGTCTGGGCGTATGGGCGGGAAGCCATTGTCTCGTATCTGCCGGATTTGTGCCGAGTGCGGTGGGTGGCGGCGGCGCCGGGAAGGGAATGTTCCCCGGCGCTGCCGGAACCCGTCACATCTTCAGCTTGGCGCCGATCCAGAACCGGCGGCCGAGGATGTCGCCATAGGCGATCTGCGGGTAGGAAGGCGCTTCGTCGGTGAAGTTGTCGATACCGGCGCGGAAGGTGATCCGGCCCGCTTCGACTTGCGCCGAGATGGAGTGCGTCAGGTTGCTGTCGAGCAGCGGGTTGGGGTTGGTTTCGATGGTGGCGTCGTACGCCGCCCTGGTCTTGTCGAGGTAGTAGGCCTGGTAGCTCAACCGCACCGGGCCCTTGGTCCAGTCGAGGTTGAAGCGGCCTTCCCAGGTGGGCTTTTCGTAGGTGTTGTCGGTGCGGATATAGTTCTCGCCGGTGACCGAGCTGGTCAGCAGCGTGTTGTGGGTGGCATTGACGCCCAGATGGAAGGCGCCGATCCGGCCGGGTTCGAATGTGTAGTCGATGGCGTAGACTTCGCCGCGATACTTGACGACGCCGGCGTTGAACGTGGTCGTCGTACCGGCCAGGATCGTGCCGCCGGGGCTTACGCCGTCCGACGAGGCAATGCGCGAGAACGCGTTGCAGACCGCTGGATCGGGGTTGGTGTTGTCATAGCAGGCCGCCGTGAAATCCTCGGTGGTGAAGGCCGAGAGGCCGTCCTTGAGGTCGATCTCGATACGGTCCGCGCTGATCGTCAAGCCCGGAATGAAGCGGGGCTGGAGGACGATGCCGTAGGTGAACGTGTCCGAGATCTCGTTGCGCAAGTTCGCATTGCCGCCCGAGGTGATGGTGGCGCGTTCGAAGTTCTCGGCCGGGTCCTGGAAGCGGGCGAGGCGTTCGGCGGGGCTGAGCCCTGCATTGGTGCCGTCCGCTTCCACGCCGTAGTTCGCATTCGCGGTGAAGGCGGCCAGGCAGTTGGCATAGCGGACAGACGGGTTGGACCCGCTGTTGATGCGGTCCGCATCGCAGGGGTCATAGCCGACCGAACCGAGCGAGGTCGTCGTCGGCGCGAACAGCATGGCCAGCGTCGGCGCGCGGAAGTTGCGGCTGCGGCTGACGCGCAGGGTCACGCCGTCCACCGGCTGCCAGCGCAGGCCGAGATCCCAGACCTGTTCCTTGCCCGCGATCGAGTTGTCGACCAGGCGGCCTGCCGCGCTGGCTTCCAGCATGCGCACGATCGGCACGTTCATCGCGCTGTCGATCAGCGGGATCAGCAATTCGCCCGAGAGTTCGTCGGTATTGTAACCGGCCGACTGGGCGACTTCCAGGGTGCCGCCGCCGAACAGGCCCTGCCGGTTGGCTGCGAGCGGGGTGTAGGAAACCTGCTCGTCGCGGTGTTCGTAGGCGAGGCTGAATTTCACGGTACCGCCGGGCAGGTGGACCACGTCGCCGCCGAGCGTGGCGAGGAAGTCGGTCTGCTCGTTGCGGTAGTCCAGACCGGCGCGAACGCTGACGTACTTCTGCGCGGCCTTGGAGACATTGCCGTTGCCGAACGGATTGATCGGCGCGCAGGAGGCATCGTCATTGGCGGCATCGGCATCGGCATTGATGCCGCAGACGATCTGGCCGCCCGAAAGCACCGCGTCGATGGCGTTCGCGTACTTGACGTTGTCCACTTCCCAGCGGCGCTGTGATCCGTCCACGCGGGCATAGCTTCCAGAAACCGACCAGTAGAAGTTCCGGCTGCCTGCCGAGAACTCGCCGTCGACCCCCAGAAGCGCGCGATAGGTATCGGTCTTGTAGCGCTGGAGGTTATCGGGCGTCAGGTCGTTGAAGTACTTGGACAGGAACAGCGGCGCCCCGGCGGCAAATGCCGGGCGGGCGGCCGAAAGCGTCGCCTTGGCCTGATCGGTGAGGTAGGGGTTGTCGATCGTGAAGATCACCGGCCCGGCGTAAGTGCCGTAGTTCAGGATCGTGCGGCTCTGGCCCTGCGGGATCTCGGTGCCTTCGGTATGGGCATAGAGCAGCTCGGTGCGCAGGGTGATCGCGTCAGTCAGGTCGTAGTGTGCGATCAGGTTGCCGGTGAAGCGCTGCACGCCGGTGCGCAGGCCTGCCAGGTCGCGATAGGCGAAGCCCTGACCGCCGCTGGAGAAGGGAATGCCCACCTGGGTGCCGGGATCGTAAGGCACCAGATTGCCGCTGGAATCGAACTGGAGCGGGGTGCCGTTCGACTGGGTCAGGAAGCGCGTGAAGGGTGCAGGGCTGTTGAACAGGATGCCGTTCGCATTGAATTCCCAGAAGTGCGCGTCGAGCAGTTCCTTCACCGAAGGGATGCCGTCGCTGGGTCCGGTGTCATCGGGGTTGCTCACCGTCAGGCGGCCGAGCGCCGAGAGCGGACGCGCGGCGAACATCAGCGTCGGCGACTGCGCATAGTTGAGGTCGATCGCGACATTGCCACGCCCGTCCGCGAAGTTCTTCCCCGCCGTGCCGCGCAGGCTGTAGGTGTGGTAATCCCCGCGCGAGGAAATGCCGTTCTGGCCGTCGAGCTCAAGGCCTTCGAAGCTTTCCTTGAGCACGTAGTTGACGACACCGGCGATGGCGTCGGAACCGTAGACCGCCGCGCCGCCGCCCTGGACCACTTCCACGCGTTCCAGCAGGCCGAGCGGGATGATGTTGGCGTCCACTTGCGCATCGCCGAGGCCAGACGAGCTGGTGACCATGCGACGTCCGTTGAGCAGCGTGAGCGTGCGTCCGGCGCCCAGGCCGAAGAGATTGGGGAACTGCTGTCCCGAACCGCTGCCTTCGCCGCTGCCGTCGGCCTGATTCAGCATCGGGCTGTTCGAGGTGAGCTGGTTCAGCGCTTCCGAGGCGCTGATATAGCCGCGATCCGCGATCGTCTGGCTGTCCACGACATTGAGTGGGGCGGTCTCGTCCGATGCGTCGCGGCGGATGCGCGATCCGGTGACCACGATGTCCGTGACCGGCGCGGCATCTTCTGCGGCAGGCGCTGCGTCCTGCGCGAAGGCCGGTGCGGCAAACAGCGCGGCGGCGGCGGTGGAAACCATCAGCGCCGCCAGGCCGGTCCTCACGCTGCCTGCCCCGCTGCCAGCCCCGTTTCTGGCCCTTTCCATGCATGACTGCTTCATCGAACTACCCCTCATGTCGCTATGCGATTTTCAATCCCTGATAGGGAAACTAGCGCAGGCGGGCGGCGAGGGGGTTGCGTTGTGGGAAGCGCGAGGGCTCGCAATTGAATTGAAATTTCTCCGTGAGGCAGTGCGGGGAAATTTCTAGCCTCACTTTTCCTCGGAGTGTGAATTGCGAAAGAAGGCG
This sequence comes from Novosphingobium sp. TCA1, assembly GCF_009811895.1. Classification (NCBI taxonomy): domain Bacteria; kingdom Pseudomonadati; phylum Pseudomonadota; class Alphaproteobacteria; order Sphingomonadales; family Sphingomonadaceae; genus Novosphingobium; species Novosphingobium sp. TCA1. Next base: position 142,959 of record NZ_BLJH01000007.1, read on the forward strand.
GAAAGGTCTTTCGTGAATTGCACGGCCTCTGCCGGTTCCTCGTACATCATGTGCCCGCCGCGATAGCAGTGGGGGGAAATCCGCTCGGCAAGCGCCTTCGGGAAATCGGAGGCGGCCTGCCGGTTGGCGGCGCAGCCGTTGAGGGAATCGTAAAGGCCGGTTGCCACCAGAACGCGCAGGGCAGGCGCCTTCTCCATGGCGCGCAGGACCCAAGGCTGGGAGGGGCTGGGCGGGCCCTCGCCCGCCATGGCGCGGGCAAGAGATTCCTTGGTGATCGGCGACTGGTCGTATTGCCAGTCATTGCCTACCGGCAGTTCGGGGACCTCGATCCCGGCATAGTGCCCCTGACCATAGCCCAGCGTCTTGCGGTAGAAATCGAGAATGGCGGCGTCTCCCGCTTTTTCGTCGGCAGGCGGCGCGGTTCGGCGCATGTCGAAGACGCCCAGCGTCTTGCCCTCGCCAGCCAGCAGTTTCGTGCGGAAGTCGCGGGGCGAGACCCAGAGCGTCTTCGCATCGATTGCGGCCGGTGGGAGGCCGGTATAACGGGCGAGTCCCGCCAGCACGCGGGCACGCGCCGCGTCATCCAGCGTTTCGGGATGGGAAAGGGCGGGATACCAGACGTCACGCGCCCATTTCTCGGCAGCGGCGAGCGTTCCGGCCGGGCTGGCCGAGAGGGCCGGGTCGAGCTTGCCGAGGGCAAGCGCCGTGGCGGTGCGATTGGGCAGGGTCAGCGCGCGCGTGAATGCTCGGTCGCGCTCCTCGCCCATCGGGATGCCGCCCGAAACGAGCGCGATCCCCGCGACCGACTGGCTCTTGTCGATCAGGATCTCTGCCACGCTCGCCGCGCGCCAGGTGCCGAAGCTTTCGCCGACGAGGTACACGGGCGCGCCTTGCCGTCCCTGATTTCGCAGGAACGTGAGGATGAAGGCGGCAGTGGCCTCGCTGTCGGCCTTGGTGGCATAGAGCTTCTTGGCCGCCTCCGGCGAAGTCGCCCGGCTGAAGCCGGTCCCGGCGGGGTCGAGAAAGACCAGGTCGGCCGCGGGTAGCGGGCTGTTCGGATTGTCCGCCAATGCGCTTCCCCGCAGCGTGCGCGGGCCGAGTGCGTGGAACTGGAGCAGGCGCGAATCCGCACCGGGGCCGCCATTCCAGATGAAGGCGATGGGCCGGGTTTCCCGGTGCGCGGTCCTGGCGAAATAGGCGGTGTAGAAGAGGTCGGCCTGTCTGGCGCCCTCGCGATCGCTGATCGGCATTGTCCCGGCGCAGGCTGCATAGTCCAGCTCGCCGAGCCTGAGGGAAGCGCCAGATGCATCGGGATTGCAGAACCGCTCCGCCGCCGCTTGAGCATGAACCTGCGGTGCGGCACCGAAAGCGGCGAGTGCCAGCGCGGCGCCGAGCAGGCGGTGGGTCTTGGAGGGCATGATCGGCCTTTCACGAGTTCTGCTTTGCGCCCAGCCTAGCCGAGTTGCGAAGGCAAGTTTATGCGCGAACGGAGGTGTTCGCGGGTCTGCACCTGACAGCGTACCGGAGTTGACGAAGTCCCGGCCTCCAAAATGCGCAATTCTTATGCGCAAGCCTTTGCCTAGGATGCGTAAATGATCGAGCGATCCGATTCGTCTCCCGAACCTGTGCTCTCCCGTCGCACGCTGCTGCGCGGATCGGCGCTGCTGCCGCTCGCACCGGGCCTGGCGGGAGAGGCGCTGGCCGCTCCCGCGACTGCATCGCTGGCGCGCGCTGGCGATTTCGCGCCGATGGCGAAGGTCTATCTCGATTCCGGGACGATGCACCCGGTGCCGCTGCCCGCGAAAGCGGCGGTCGATGCCTATTTCCAGTCGCGCGCGGAAATGCGCGAATGGTCCAGCCACGATACCGAAGTGCGGATCAAGGCTGCCTTCGCCCGGCTGATCGGCGCCGCGCCGGAAGATCTGGCCTTCGTCCAGAGCACTACCGCAGGGGAGCAGTCCATCGTCGATGCGCTCGATCTGCCCGCGGCGAAAGGCAGCGTCGTCACCGATACGCTGCACTTCTTCGGCTCGTTCTGGCTCTACGACCAGCTTGCGAAGCAGGGCGTCGACGTGCGCTGGATCCGCCCGACCGCCGGGCGCATCGACCCCGATGCCTACGAGAAGGCGATCGGGCCGGACACGCGGCTGGTCAGCCTATCGCTGGTTTCGACCTACAACGGCTTCGAGCACGACCTGAAGCGCATCTGCGAGATCGCCCATGCCCATGGTGCGCTGGTCTATGCGGATATCATCCATGCGGCGGGCACCGTGCCGATCGACGTCCGGGCCAGCGGCGTCGATTTCGCCGCGACCGCCAGCTACAAGTGGCTGATGGGTGATTTCGGCCTGGGCTTTCTCTATGTCCGGCCGGACCGGCTGCCGCGCCTGAAGCGCAAGCGCTACGGCTATTACCAGCTCGATGGCTTCAGCCCGCACGTCTACCCCTACGACGCGCCGGGGCAGACGATCGCGGACATGACGCCGCGCGCCGATGCCGAGGGGCTGTTCGCGATGGGCACCCATTCCCATGCGGTGATGGCGCAGCTCGACTGGTCGCTGGCCAAGCTGCTCGAACTCGGCGTGGACAATATCATGGCGCACCGCAAGCCCATGCTGCAACGCCTGCACGAAGCGCTGCCCGCCAAAGGCTATGACGTGGTGACGCCGCGGGACTGCCGCAGCCCGCTGCTCACCTGCGTATTGCCGGACGCCTACAAGAGGCTTTCCGACCCGCTGAACCGGGCGGGCATGGCGATCACGCTCAGCCGTAACCGGTTCCGCATCTGTCCCTCTTGGTTCAACTCGATGGACGATATCGAACGCCTGATCGCAGCCCTGCCGACTCTATCCTAAGCCCACTTCCTCCTGATCGGAACCAGACGCAATGTCCGCCAAGAAGACCGTTTTCGCGCGTTCCAGCCTGCTTGCTCTCGCAGCGCTCCTGCCATCGGCGCCGCTCCTGGCGCAGGATGACAGCCTGCCGATGCCCCCGGTATTCCTCAAGGCGATGGAGCCCATGGTGGAGCGCGCGGCCGCCAGCGACAAGGTCGTGCTGACGCGCCATTCGGGCACGTTCGGCGGCAGGAAGCTTTCCTACGACGCCATCGTCACCGAAAGCCCGGTCGCCAATGCCAAGGGCCAGACGGCGGCGGTCGTGGTCACTTACGCCTATGTCGCGCGCGGTTCGGCTGGCGCCAGGCGGCCGGTGCTGTTCTTCTTCAACGGCGGGCCGGGCGCCTCGTCTTCGCCGCTGCACATGAATGCCTTCGGGCCGCGCCGGATCGTCGGCAAGGGCGATACCGCGCGGCTGGAGAACAATCCGCACAGCCTGCTCGACGTGGCCGATCTGGTGTTCATCGATCCTCCCGGCACGGGCGCCTCCATGCCGGTTAAGGGCGCCGATGCCTCCAGCCTGTTCTCGGTGTCCGGTGACGCAGCGGCGGTGGCGGACGTGGTGCAGCGCTGGCGGCAGGCCAATGGCCGCACCGATGCGCCTTTCGCGCTGGTGGGCGAGAGCTACGGCACGGCGCGCGCGCTGGCGATGCTGGATGCCGAGGGCAAGGCGAAGCTGCCGCTGCCCGACGGGGTGGCGCTGTTCTCGCTCTCGCTGGGCGATAACGACGGCCCGGTGATCTCGGACGTATCGCTGCTGCCGACACTGGCGGCGGTCGCCTGGTATCATCAGGCCGTCGACCGCAAGGGCAAGTCGGTCGAGCAGCACTTCGCCGAAGCGCGCGCCTTTGCCGAGAACGACTATGCCCGCGCGCTGATCGCCGGTGCCTCGCTTCTGGAAGGCGAGCGGGCGAAAGTCGCCGCGCGGATGTCCGAGCTGATCGGACTTCCCGCGGCGGGGCTGGAGAAGGATGGGCTGCAGCTCGACCGGCAGGCCTTCATGCTCGGCCTGCTTTCCGCGAAAGGGCTGCGTACCGGCCAGTTGGATGGCCGCGCGACCCGCGCCACCGCGGAATCGAACATGCATCCGCCGTTCGACGATCCATCGATGACGCTCGGCGCGGAAACCGGCCACCTGATCGCCGACTATATCGGCAAGGACCTCGGCTATGCGCTGCCGAGTGCCTATCGCACGCTCAACCTGGGCATCAACTTCAAGTGGGACTGGGGGCGCGGCGAAGTCTATCGCACCGTCCGCTTCGCGCCGTTCCTGAGCAAGGCCCTGGCCGAGAAGCCGGGGATGAAGCTGATGACGGTGGGCGGCTACTATGACATCACCACGCCGGTCGCCGCCGGACAGTTCGCGCTGGATCATGCCGGGATCGGCCCGGATCGCCGCACCTCGAAAACTTATGCGGCGGGTCACTCGGTCTTCGAGGACGAGGGCGAACTGGCCCGTTTCGCGGCAGACATGCGGGACTGGGCGGGCAAGCTCGGCCAATAGGGCGGACTTCTGGTTTCACCTTGGGCCCGGATCGGTACCGACCGCCTGTCCGGGCTTGTAATTTGACGAAAAATACCAGACACTCCAAAGAGTAACGCGGTCGCCGGGCTTCCTGCCCGTGCTCATAACAATAATCGACAAGTCAGAAGTCCCGTGGGCGCCAGTCATCCCGGCGTCACGATCCGTCGCGTGCGAAGGGGATTTTGGTGCTGTTGAGGTTGGTGGACTGCCGAATCTCGCCATGGACACGCTCGGCCCGGGCCTTGCTTGCGCCATTCGTTGTGGTTTCAGGCTGGGCGCTTTCCAGTTGCTCATTCGCTCCCAACTATACGCAGCCGCGACTACCCGTGCCGGAACGATATCCGGGCGTCCCGGAGGGGCGGACGATCGCGGCACTGGGATGGCGCGATTTCTTCCGGGAGCCGCAGTTGCAGGCGCTGATAACGCAGGCTCTGGAGAACAACCGCGATATTCGCCTTGCCGCCGCCCGCGTCGCCGAAGCGCGCGGCGCCTGGCGGATCGAAGGGGCTTCTCTCTATCCGCAGCTTGACGGCGTCGTCTCGGGCACGCGCGGTCACACGCTGGTGACGGGCACCGATCAGGCGGTCGATCTCAAGCAGATCACCGCGCAGCTCAGCGCAAGCTGGGAGATCGATTTCTGGGGACGCCTGCGCAACTTGCGGGAGGCGGCGCGCGAGCAATATCTCGCGACCGAGGAGTCGCGCCGGGCCGTGGCCACGGATCTCGTGTCGCAGGTGGCGCTCGGCTATCTGCTGGAACGCGAGTACGAGGAACGCGCCGCGCTCGCCCGTCAATCGATCGCCACGCGAGAGGACACCTTGCGGATCATGCGGCGCAGGTTCGAGGTGGGCTCGGGCAACAAGCTGGACATGGCGCAGTCGCAAGTGCTGCTGGCGCAGGCGCAGACCACTTTCGACGCGCTGGAGCAGGAACGCGGTGTCAACCGCAATGCGCTGGCCCTGCTGGTGGGGGCTCCGGTCGAAATCCCGCCGGGATCGCTGGGACTGACCGGGGACTTTCCCGATTTCACCCTGCCGACGGGCCTGCCGTCGGAACTCCTCGTCAATCGCCCGGACATCGTTTCCGCCGAACATCAGCTGCGCGCCGCCAATGCCAATATCGGCGCGGCGCGCGCGGCGTTCTTCCCCAATATCAGCCTGACCGGTGCCTTCGGCACGTCCAGTTCGGATCTCGACGGGCTGTTCTCGGGCGGCAGCGAGGCCTGGAACTTCACGCCGCAGATCGTGCTGCCGATCTTCAACGCGGGGCGGCTCAAGGGTAATCTGGACGTGGCGGAAGCGCGCCGCGATCAGGCGGTGGCCAGTTACGAAAAGGCCATACAGTCCGCCTTCCGGGATGTTTCCGATGCCCTGTTGCGGCGCGGGCAGCTGGCCAAGCAGATCGTGACTACGCGCGCGCTGGTGGAGGCGCAGCGCGAACGCGCCCGGCTGGCGCAGCTTCGCTTCGACAACGGCCGCTCCACCTATCTCGAAGTGCTCGATGCGCAGCGCGACCTGTTCGATGCCGAACAGGCGCTGGTGCAGTTGCGGCGCGCCGAGCTGGCCAGCGTGGTGGCGCTCTATTCCGCGCTGGGCGGCGGTTTTCCGGTCGGTAATCCGGGTAATCTCACGGAGGGGCAGTGACGATGAACAAGACCTGGATCGTCAGGGGGCTGATCGTCGCGGCGCTGATCGCCGCGGCTTTCGCGCTCTACAAGCTGCTCACGCCGTCCGGCCTGCCGGAGGGGATCGTCGGCGGCAACGGGCGGCTGGAGGCGACGGAGATCGACGTCGCTTCGAAATCGGCCGGGCGCATCCGCGACATCGCTGTCGATGAAGGGCAGACGGTGAAGGCGGGCGATGTGATCGCGCACATGGATGTGGACGTGCTCGCCGCCCAGAAGACCGAGGCCGAGGCGCAACTGGCGGAGGCGCAGAACGCGGTGCTGGTCTCGCAGACGCAAGTCGCCCAGCGGGAAGCGGAGAAGGCCGCCGCCGATGCCGTGGTGCGCCAGCGGCTTGCCGAACTCAACGCCTCGCGCAAGCGGCTCGGCCGTTCGGACACGCTGGCGCGCGAAGGCGCGACTTCGGCGCAGGAGCGGGACGACGATTCCGCGCAAGTCGAAGGCGCTTCGGCGGCGGTGGAGGCGGCGCGGGCGCAAGTGGCCTCGGCGCAAGTGGCGGTCACCAATGCGCGCAACCAGGTGATTGGTTCGCGATCGCGCGTGGAGGCTACGCGGGCGACGATCCAGCGCATCGAGGCGGATCTGAGCGATGCCACGCTGCGCTCGCCCCGCGATGGGCGCGTGCAGTACCGCCTGGCGCAGCCCGGCGAAGTGGTGGCGGGCGGCGGCCGGGTGGTCAGCCTGGTCGACCTGACCGACGTGACCATGAGCTTCTTCCTGCCCGCCACGGCCGCCGGCAGGCTGGGCATAGGCAGCGAGGCGCGCATCGTGCTCGACGCCATTCCCGATACGCCGATCCCGGCAAAGATCAGTTTCGTGGCGGACGTTGCCCAGTTCACCCCCAAGACCGTCGAGACCCAGAGCGAGCGCGAGAAGATGATGTTTCGCGTCAAGGCGCGCATCGATCCCGCCCTGCTGCGCCGCTACATGAGCCTGGTGAAGACCGGTCTGCCGGGCATGGCCTATGTGAAGGTGGATCCCGGCGCGCAGTGGCCGGCCGCGCTGGAACTCAAGGGGCCGCCGCAGACCAAGGGTCAGTGAGGGCAGGGTGACGGTGACCGCCGCCTCGCCCCCTTCTCCGCTGGCGCCTCCGCCGTCCCCTCCGGCCGTCAGCGTCCGGGGCGTCTGGACCCGTTACGGCAAGACCGAGGCGCTGCGGGGGATCGACCTTGACATTCCGGCCGGACTGATGATCGGCATGATCGGCCCGGACGGTGTAGGCAAGTCCAGCCTGCTCTCGCTCATATCCGGCGCGCGGGTGGTGCAGGAGGGCGATGTGCGCGTGCTGGGCGGCGACATGCGCGATCGCAGGCACCGGCTCGATGTCTGTCCGCGCATTGCCTATATGCCGCAGGGGCTGGGCAAGAACCTCTATCCCACGCTTTCGGTGGAGGAGAACCTCCAGTTCTTCGGCCGCCTGTTCGGGCATGACGGCCCCGAACGCCGCCGCCGGATCGACGAACTGACGCGCGCGACCGGGCTCGATCCGTTCCTGTCGCGTCCGGCGGGCAAGCTCTCGGGCGGGATGAAGCAGAAACTCGGCCTGTGCTGCGCGCTGATCCACGACCCCGACCTGCTGATCCTGGACGAGCCGACGACCGGCGTCGATCCGCTCGCCCGCGCGCAGTTCTGGGATCTGATCGCGGATATCCGCAAGACGCAAGGGCAGATGAGCGTGATCGTCGCCACCGCCTACATGGACGAGGCGCAGCGCTTCGACTGGCTGGTGGCGATGGATGACGGCAATGTGCTGGACACCGGCACGCCGCAGGAAGTGTTCGACCGCACCGGCACGACGTCGCTGGAGGAAGCCTTCATCGCCCTCCTGCCCGAGGAGAAGAAGCGCGGACATAGGGCGGTGGTGATCCCCCCGCTGGAAGCCGAAGAGAACGACATCGCCATCGAGGCGCAGGGCCTGACCATGCGCTTCGGCGATTTCACCGCCGTCGATCATGTCAGCTTCCGCATCCGGCGCGGCGAGATTTTCGGCTTTCTGGGCTCCAACGGCTGCGGCAAGTCCACGACGATGAAGATGCTGACCGGCCTCCTCCCCGCCAGCGAAGGAAAGGCCTGGCTGTTCGGCAAGGAAGTCGATTCCAGCGATATCTCCACCCGCCGCCGCGTTGGCTACATGAGCCAGGCCTTCTCGCTCTACGGCGAGCTGACGGTGCGGCAGAACCTGGAACTCCACGCCCGGCTGTTCCATGTCCCGCGCGAGGAGATCCCCGCGCGCGTCACCGAAATGGTCGAGCGGTTCGATCTGACCCATGTGCTGGAGGAACTGCCCGAAAGCCTGCCGCTGGGCATGCGCCAGCGCCTCAGCCTTGCCGTGGCCATGGTCCACAAGCCGGACCTGCTGATCCTGGACGAGCCGACTTCGGGCGTGGACCCCGTGGCGCGCGACGGTTTCTGGCGTCTGCTGGTCGAACTGTCGCGGCGGGACAAGGTGACGATCTTCATCTCCACCCATTTCATGAACGAGGCCATGCGCTGCGACCGGATGTCGATGATGCATGCGGGCAAAGTGCTGGACAGCGACGTGCCGCAGCGCCTGATCGACAAGCGCGGCGCGAAGGACCTGGAAGAGGCCTTCATCGGCTATCTGGTGGACGCGGGAGGCGATACGCGCAGTCCGCAGGCCCATTCCCTGCAGGAGGGCGCACCGGCAATGTCAGGAGAGCCGTCTCACCCGGATACCGGCGGTGCCTTCAGCCTCCAGCGCTGCCTGACGTACGCCTGGCGCGAGACGCTGGAGCTTCAGCGCGATCCGGTAAGAGCGACGCTGGCACTGGCGGGATCGCTGATCCTGATGCTGGTGATCGGCTTCGGCATGACGACCGACATCAACGAACTGTCCTACGCCGTCCTGGACCGCGACGGCAGCCTGCTCAGCCAGAACTATGCGCTTGATATCTCGGGGTCGGACTACTTCGTCGAACATGCCCCGATCCGCGACTACGACGATCTCGACTTGCGGCTGAAGGACGGCGAATTGGCGCTGGGCATCGAGATCCCGCCAGGCTTCGGGCGGGACGTCAGCGCCGGGCGGCAGGTCTCGATCGGAACCTGGTTCGACGGCGCCAATCCCAGCCGCGCCGAAACGGTGCAGGGCTATATCCAGGGGCTGCACCAGCACTGGCTGACCGAGCAGGTGCGCCGGCGCACCGGGTCTTCAGCGGGCACGTTCTCGCTGGAGAACCGCTATCGCTACAATCCCGACGTGCAGAGCCTGCCGGCCATGGTGCCGCTGGTGATCCCGCTCCTGCTGCTGATGCTGCCCGCCATGCTGACGGCGCTGGCCGTCGTGCGCGAGAAGGAGATCGGCTCGATCATCAATCTCTACGTCACCCCCGTCACCCGCAGCGAGTTCATGCTGGGCAAGCAGGCGCCTTATGTGGGGCTGGCGCTGATCAACTTCCTGCTGATGGTGCTGATGGCGATCTTCATCTTCGGCGTGCCCGTGAAAGGCAGTTTTCTGACGCTGTTGCTGGCCGCGACGATCTACTGCATTTCCGCCACGGGCATGGGGCTGCTTGCCTCGGCGCTCACCCGCAGCCAGATCGCGGCGATGTTCCTGGCGATGATCGGCACGATGATCCCGGCGACGACCTTCGGCGGCATGACCGATCCGGTCTCCTCGATGGAAGGCGGCGCGCGGTTCATGGGAGAGATCTATCCCGCCAGCCACATGTTCACGATCAGCCGGGGCGTCTTCGCCAAGGCGCTGGGCTTTTCCGACCTTGCCGGATCGTTCCTGCCGCTGGCGATCTCCGCCCCGGTGATCGTGGGGGTGGCGATCATGCTGCTCAAGAAGCAGGAGGCCTGACATGCTGACCAGGCTTTCCAACATCTACAGGCTGGGTGTGAAGGAGCTGTGGAGCCTGTGGCGCGATCCGATCATGCTGGTGCTGATCGCCTTCGTCTTCACGGTGTCCGTTTATACATCTGCCAATTCGACGCCCGAAACGCTGCATAACGCCGCCATCGCCATCGTCGACGAGGATGATTCCCCGCTGTCGCAGCGTATCGTCTCCTCGTTCTATCCGCCGCAGTTCGTGGTGCCCCGGATGATCGTGCCGCAGCAGATCGATCCCGGCATGGACGCGGGCGACTTCACTTTCGTGCTGCACATTCCCTACGGCTTCCAGCGTGACGTGCTGGCAGGGCGGGGCGCCGAGATCCAGCTCAACACCGATGCCACGCGCATGAGCCAGGCCTTCACCGGCAGCGGCTATATCCAGCAGATCGTGAACGGAGAGGTGAACGAATTCGTCAACCGCTACCGCGCGAATACGGTGCCGCAAGTGGACCTTGCCATCCGCGCGCGGTTCAATCCCACGCTCAACAAGTCATGGTTCGGCGCTCTGGCGCAGATCATCAACCAGATCGCGATGCTCTCGATCATCCTGACCGGCGCCGCACTGATCCGCGAGCGCGAGCACGGGACCATCGAGCACCTCCTGGTCATGCCGGTGACGCCGTTCGAGATCATGATGTCGAAAGTCTGGTCGATGGGGCTGGTGGTGCTGCTGGCCTCGGCGCTCTCGGTCAATCTGGTGGTGCGGGCGCTGATGCATGTGCCGATCGCCGGATCGCTGCCGCTTTTCTTCGCGGGCGCGGCCCTGGTGCTGTTTTCGACCACGTCGATGGGCATTTTCCTCGCGACGATCGCCCGCAACATGCCGCAGTTCGGCATGCTGATGATCCTGGTGCTGCTGCCGCTCCAGATGCTTTCGGGAGGAAGCACGCCGCGCGAATCGATGCCGCAGCTGGTGCAGGACGTGATGCTCTTCGCCCCGACCACCCATTTCGTGGAGCTGGGGCAGGCGATCCTCTTTCGCGGCGCCGGGTTCGATGTGGTCTGGCCGCAATTCGCCGCCACTTTCGCGATCGGCGTCGTGTTCTTCGCGGTCGCTCTGGCGCGGTTCCGCTCGACGATCAGCGCGATGGCGTGAGGTATGAAAATCCGCAAAGCTCTGCTTCCCGGCCCGCGACTCATTTTGTCTAGAAATCTGCTGGAGAATGGTGAAGGGACGCCCTCCGGCATGGACGTGCCGGGTCTGCGCGAAGAAGGTATAGAGTATGATCCGCCTGGAAGGCGTACACAAGGCGTTCGGCGATACCCATGCCGCGCTGGCGGGGGTCGATCTGGAGATCGGCCGGGGCGAAGTTTTCGGAATCATCGGTCGTTCCGGGGCGGGCAAATCCACGCTCGTCAGGCTGCTCAACGGGCTTGAGCGGCCCAGTTCGGGGCGCGTGCTGATCGACGGGACCGACGTTGCTAGCCTGTCCGCCGACGGCCTGCGTGCCTTGCGTTCGCGGGTGGGCATGATCTTCCAGAATTTCGGCCTGCTCTGGTCCCGCACGGTGTTCGACAATGTCGCGCTGCCGCTCAGGATCGGCGGCGCTTCGCGTGCGGAGATCGCCGCAAAAGTGCCGGCCCTGCTGGAGCGCGTGGGCCTGTCCGAGCACGGCGCGAAATATCCCGCCCAGCTTTCCGGCGGCCAGAAGCAACGCGTCGGCATCGCCCGCGCCCTTGCCACCAACCCGGAAATCCTGCTCTGCGACGAGGCGACCAGCGCGCTCGATCCCGAGACGACACGCAATATCCTCGATCTCCTCGCCGACCTGAACCGCGAACTGGGGCTCACAATCGTTCTGATCACGCACGAGATGGAAGTGGTGCGGCAGGTCTGCGACCGGGTCGTCGTGCTGCACGCGGGCCGCGCCGTGGAAACGGGAGACGTCGCGGATGTCTTCCTCCACCCCCGGGCCAGCGAAACCCAGGCATTGATCGCGGAAGCCGACGAACATGCCGATCCGATCGGTTTCGACGGTCCCGTCGTGCGGCTGACCCTGCATGGTAAGGCCGTGCTCGATCCGGTGCTCACCCGCATCGCCCGGGACACCGGGACCGATTTCATCATTCTCGACGGCCGGATCGGCCGCCTGAAGAACACCAGCTTCGGCAGGCTCACGCTGGGTCTTGTCGGCGGCGATACCGAACGCGCCATCGCGGCGCTGCGCCTGGAAGGAGAGGTCGAATGAGCGGCTTTTTCAGCAATGTCGACTGGAGCGAGATCCTCCAGGCCTGCCTCGATACGCTGGCCATGCTGGGCGGCTCCTTGCTGCTCACGGTGTTTCTGGGCCTGCCGCTCGGCGTGCTGCTGTTTTTGACCGGAAAGGGTCAGCCCTGGGAGAACCGCTGGGGCAACGGCGCGCTCGCGCTGCTGGTCAATCTCGTGCGCTCGATGCCGTTCATCATCCTGCTGATCGTGATGATCCCGCTGACCATCGTGCTCGTCGGCACTTCGCTGGGCGTTGCGGGCGCGATCCCGCCGCTGGTCGTCGGCGCGGCACCGTTCTTCGCGCGCCTTGTGGAGACGGCCCTGCGGGAAGTGGACCGCAACACGGTCGAGGCGGTACAGGCCATGGGGGCCACCACGCGCGATCTGGTGTTCCGGGCGCTGCTGCCGGAAGCCCTGCCGGGCATCCTGGCTGCGACCACGGTGACCGCCATCACGCTGATCTCGTTCACGGCCATGGCCGGGGCAGTCGGCGCGGGAGGTCTCGGCGATCTGGCGATCCGTTTCGGCTATCAGCGTTTCCAGACCGACGTCATGCTGGTAACCGTGGTCCTGCTGCTTGCACTGGTCCAGCTTCTTCAGGTAGCCGGGGACCGTCTGGTCCGGCATTTTACACGCAAATAGGATTTTCGATGCAACGACGCTTGCTTCTTGCCGCTATCGCCACGCTGTTCATTGCCGGTTGCGGCAAGTCGGGCGGGGCGGGCGATCCGAACGTCCTGACGGTGGCCGCCACCGCGATCCCGCATGCGGAGATCCTGGAGTTCGTCAAGCCGACGCTCGCCAAGCAGGGCCTGAAGCTCGATGTGCGGGTGTTCAACGACTACGTCCAGCCGAACGTGCAGGTTTCGGAAGGCCGGATCGATGTGAACTACTTCGAGACCGGGCCTTATCTGGAAGAGTTCAACAAGGCCAAGGGCACGCACCTGGTGCCGCTGGCGGGCATTCACATCGAACCTTTCGGCGCCTATTCGCGCAAATGGAAGAAGGTCGGCGAAGTGCCGGTCGGCGCAACGGTGGCGATCCCCAACGAGCCCAGCAACAGCGGCCGCGCCTTGCAGCTTCTGGCGAAGGGCGGGCTGATCACGCTCAAGGATCCCAAGAGCATGACGGCGACTCCGAAGGATATCGTCGAGAACCGCAGGAACCTGAAGTTCCGGGAGATCGAAGCGGCCACTCTGCCGCGCGTCCTCGGAGAGGTCGACATGGCCCTGATCAACACCAACTACGCGCTGGATGCCGGACTGAACCCCATGCGCGATGCCCTGTTGATCGAGGACAAGGACAGCCCCTACGTCAATTTCGTGGTGGGCACGGAACAGGCGCGGAGCGACAAGCGCGTGGAAAAGCTGATCGCCGCGCTGCGCAGCCCGGAGGTGAAAGCCTTCATCGAGCGCAAGTATTCGGGCGCGGTCGTCCCCGCATTCTGAAGGCAACTTTGGATGGTTGGCGGCGCGGATCGGGCCTGAGCGCCTATCCGCGAGCCTCCACCGAGGCTGCGGCGATGCGCGGCCACTGCGCGGCGACTTCTTCGGCCGTCGATGCCTTCACTGCGCGAAGGTCGCGGGGATAGTCCACGTCTAGGGCTTCGACGGCTCGCGCGGCGTGGAACTGGCCGTTTGCGGCTCTCAATATCCAGCCGCCCTCTGTGCAGGCTTCGGAGGCCAGATAGGCGACGCCGGGGGCCACGGCGGCCGGGAACAGTTCGTCCGGTTCGCCGTCTATGCCCCACATCCGCGTCTTGGCAACCGGCGACACGGCGTTGACCACGATCCCGTGCGGCGCGCCTTCCGCCGCCAGAACGTTGACGATGCCGACAGCCGCCATCTTCGCGGCGGCATAGGCGGCAAGGCCCTTGTGGACATACTGCGGATAGAGCGCGCGGCATGAAGTGGTCAGCACGATCCGCCCGTATCCCGCCTCTTTCATGAGCGGCCAGGCCGCCTGCGCAAGCCAGAGCGGGGCCTTGGCGGCAATCGCCATCATTTGGTCGAAGGCTTCTTCATCGATGTCCTGGACCTGCTGATAGGCGACCCAACCGGCGTTGTGGATCAGGCCGTCCAGCCGTCCCTTGGCGGCTATACCGGCCGCGATCAGGGCATGGCAGCCGTTCCGGGATTCGATCGAACCGGCAATGGCCATCGCATCGCCGCCTTCGCTACGCAGGAGAGCGGCGGCTTCCTCGGCGGGGCGGGCATCCTTTCCCTGGCCGTCGGAGCCGGCGCCTGCGTCGTGGATCAGCACTGTCGCGCCCAGTTCGGCAAGGCAGCGGGCATAGGCCAGACCCAGCCCGCGCGCGCCGCCGGTCACGAGAACGACCCTGTTTGCGAAAGACATCCGGTTTCTCTCCTTTTTGTCGCAAGGATAGGAGGAAGGAGAGAAAAATCCAATCTTCCGAACAGCTTTCCGGCTACGGACGCGGTGCGAGTGCGATCCGCAACCGGCGCCGGATGGGCTCGTCCCAGAATTTGTAGGCCGCCCATGCCACCAGTATCAGGAGCGGTACGAGGGCCAGGCCGATGCCCGTCATTCTGGCCGTGGAGGGCGCCTCGTTGGCGACGTAGTTCATCCAGATATAGAGAAACGGGAAATGCGTGATGTAGATCGGGTAGGAGATGCGCCCGCTGGCTCTGCACAGGCGCATCATGCCGGCCCCCGCGTCCGAATGGCTGCCGGCGTGGACGATCAGGGGAAACACGAGGACCACGCAAAGCGACTCGAACAGGCCGTTGAGGGGAATGCCCGCGACCGGGGGAACCGTGGGGAAGGCGGCAATGCCCGTCATCAGCAGGGTCAGCGGCAACCAGCCCAGGCGGATGGAAGGCAGGCGGCCCCTGACGCGGTAGAGCCAGAGGCCGATTACGAAGGGGAAACACAGGCGGACCGGCGCCATCCAGAACGATGGCCAGGCCGATCCTTGGTCGATGCCGTCCAGCGTGGCCGTGCAGCCGATCAGAACTGCGCCGCTCAGTACGGCCAGCACGCCCAGGGTTCGCGGAGGCATGTGCCGCAGTGCGAAAGCATAGGCGATGTTGCCGATGTATTCCTGAAGCAGGCTCCAGCATGGGCCGTTGAAGGGATGGGTATCTCCCCAGCGGTTGGGCAGCATCGGCGAGGGCAGTAGCAGCAGGCCCAGGGCAAGGGCGACAAGCAGGTCGCGAATGGGTACGTTCTGTGCGGTTCCGGCGAAAGGATCGACCAGATAGCTGGCGAAGCCGAGCAGCACGCCGAGCACGACCAGCGGATGGAGCCGGATCAGGCGGAGCTTGAGGAAGTCGCGGGCGCGCATCCGGTCCCAGCGGTCGTCATAGGCATAGCCGATCACGAAGCCCGAAAGCATGAAGAAGAAGTCCACCGCGAGCACGGCATGGTGAAGGATGATGCGCGCGCCTTCCCAGGCGACGGTGATGCCTTGGATGTGGAACAGCACCACCAGCATCGCCGCCGATCCACGCAGCCCGTCCAGCACTTCGAAATGCTGCTTCCCGGTGCTCGTCGTGTCGATTGCTGCGGCCGCACCGGCATGGTCCGGTCTGATCGAAGTGCCTGCGGCCTCCAGCCGTCCAGCTTGCTCCACGTATCGCTCCCAAGGTCGTGTTGAATATCTGTGGGGCAGGGGCTGGGTGATTTATCGTTAAACCACAAGCGCTATTTTCATATCGATCCCCGCTCGACGAGTTCGAAGGGCAGAACGGCATCGAAGCCGTCGGTGGAGATCGAGGGCAGGCGTGCCGCGTCCGCGAGATATTCCATGGCGGCTGCAGCCATGGCGCGTATTGGCTGGCGGATCGTCGTCAGCGGCGGCCATACGCGTGTCGCAAGCATGGTGTCGTCGAAACCCGTGACGGAAAGGTCAGCGGGCAGTGCAAGGCCCAGATGGTGGGCCGCCCATAGCACTCCGGCAGCCATATCGTCGTTGCCGGCGATGATGGCATCGGGTGGCGTGCTTCCCTCCAGCAGATGCCGGGCAGCCTCGATGCCCGACTGAAACGTGAAGTGGCTCTCGATGCAATGTGCGGGATCGATGGGAAGGCCGTGCTCCCGCAGGGCGTCGCGATAGCCTTCCAGCCGCGCGGCGCTGTCCGAATGCAGCATCGGACCGGTCACGACCGCGATCCTGCGGCGACCGGCGGCGATGACGCGCCGGGTCACGGCCTGTGCCGCCGAGCGGTTGTCTATGCGGATCGTCGCGATATGGGGCAAGGGCTGCGCGGTCGCGATGGCCGCGATCGGAATGCCCAGGGTTGCCGCCCGCGGATCGTTCCCCAGGTCCTCGGCATAAGGCGGGAGCAGAAGCAGTGCCTGGGCACCCTTGTCCACCAGTTCCCGCGCAACCGCGATGGTCGCCGTGAGCGGCCTGCTTTCCAATGATCGTATCTGCAATTGTACGCCGCATTCGGCGGCTACCACGGCCACGGCCGCCAGTGCCATCTCGATGAAGACGCTGTCGAGATCGACACAGACCAGGCCCACGCGGGCGACACCCGCGCCAGTGAGCCTGCGCGCCGACTGGTTGGGTACATAGCCGAGTTCGCTGACGGCGGCGAGGACGCGTTCACGGGTTTCGGAACCGGCGCGGCCGGTTCGGTTGATGACGTTGGATACGGTCATGGCGGAAACCCCCGCGCGCGCGGCAACGGCATGAAGAGTCGGCCGGCTGCGTTCGTCGCGTCTGCGGCTCATTGGGCGGAAATGGGTGAGGGCTGCATGTCCGCAGATGATCGCGAGTAACGCATTCGTGCAAGCCTGTGCGATCGATTTTCATGATTGTGCATGATAATGCATGATTATGCTTGTTTGTGGTCGCGGGCTTGCCTATTCGGCACTAATGTCCATTGAGATTCCTTCCGCGCGGCGCGATGCCATCGCTGCCCGGTTGCTGGCCGGAGAGCCCGTCAGCAGCACGGCTCTTGCGCGCGAATTTTCGGTTTCCGAAGACGCGATCCGGCGCGATTTGCGGGCGCTGGCGGCAGCGGGATCCTGCCGGCGCGTCTATGGCGGGGCGGTGCCGATCCTTGGCGGCGGCTTGCCGATGGCGGCGCGGATGATCGACGGAGGCGCGGAAAAACGCGCGCTGGCAAGCGCCGCGTTGGCGCTCATTCCGCCGGGAAGCTTCGTTTTCCTGGACAATGGCAGCACCAATGTGGCGGCGGCCGAAGTCCTGCCGGAGGATACCGGTCTGCTGGTCGGCACCAATTCGATAGCGGCCGCCGCTGCGCTCGCCACCCGGCAGGACCTGCCGACCGTCATGGTGGGCGGCGGTATCGATCCGGCCATCGGCGGCTGCACGGACGGCACCGCGATCGAGGCGCTATCGCGCCTGAATATCGACGTCTGCCTGCTGGGCACCTGCACGCTTTCCGTCGAGGACGGCGCGGGTGCCTACGACGCGGCCGACGCTGCCTTCAAGCGCGCGCTCGTTGCCCGAAGCAGATGCACGGTTGTGCTTGTTTCGAATGCGAAGCTCGGCGGGCGGGCGCCGCACCGGATCGTCGACATGGCGGGCATCGATCATGTGGTGGTGGCGCAGGATTGCCCGGAGGACCTCATTTCCACCCTCGTGCTCGCCGGAACCAATGTGGTGCGCGCGCTGCCGCCCCAGGACAATTGACGGGATTTATCGATGATCACTCAGGATTCCCACGCGCGGTTCGCAACGCGGGCCGCCTTCCTCGTGGCGGGGTTCGGGCTGGCCTGCTGGGCGCCGCTGGTCCCGCTCGCCAAGGCGAGACTGGGCGTGGACGATGGTACGCTGGGGCTGCTTCTGCTTTGCCTGGGCCTCGGGTCCGTCGCGGCCATGCAGCTTGCCGGGCCTCTCACATCGCGCATCGGCGCGCGGCCTGCCGTAGTCGCGGGCGGGGTGGGTCAGGCAGTGCTGCTGCCGTTCCTGGCCTTTGCGCCCGATGTCTGGACGATGGCGATCGCGCTCATGCTGTTCGGGGGCTTTCTCGGCGTGATCGAAGTCGGCATGAACGTGCATGCGGTGGAAGTGGAGAAGCGCGCGGGTCGGCCGCTGATGTCCGGGTTTCACGGCCTTTTCAGCGTCGGCGGTTTCATCGGCGCTTCGATGATGACACTGGCGCTTTCGGCGGGAGTCGGGCCGGTGGCGGGGACGGTCATTGCCGCGATCCTGATGGTCGTGACCCTGATCGTGGCGGCGCCGCGCTTCATCACGACGCCGAAGGCCGATGAGGCGCCGCTTTTCGTGGTGCCGCGCGGCATCGTCGTGCTCCTGGCACTGCTGGCGGCGCTGACCTTCCTGACGGAAGGCGCCATTCTGGACTGGGGGGCACTGCTGCTGAGCGGCAAGGGCCTCATGCCCACGGCGCAGGCGGGCCTGGGCTACAGCGTGTTTGCGATCGCCATGACCTTCGGCCGCCTTACCGGCGATGCCGTGGTCGCGCGGCTCGGCGATCGGCGGACCATGCTGTGGGGCGGCCTGCTTGCCATCGCCGGTTACGTCGTGCTGCTGACGGCGCCTTTCGCGGCGATGGCTTTCCTCGGTTTCCTGCTGATCGGCCTCGGTGCATCGAACACGGTGCCGGTGCTGTTCCGCCAGGCCGGCGCGCAGACCGTCATGCCCGCGGGCCTCGCCATCGCCTCGGTAACGACGGTGGGCTACGCGGGAATTCTGGCGGGACCGGCGGGCGTGGGCTTCCTGGCCAAGGCGATCGGCCTGCCGAACGCCTTCTGGATCCTGGCGGCGATGCTGATCCTGGTGCCGCTATGCGCCGGGCTGGCAACCGCTTCGAAACCCCCCAAACCCTAACCGCCAGACCTTAACCGCCAGACCTTAACCGGCAGTCGGATCGATGAGGAACTTCTCGCCCGTCGCCTTGCGCTCGTAAGCGCGCAGCACGTCCGGTTCCAGGGCCTCGGCCAAGCCGATCACGCGGGTATAGTGGCTGGCGAATGTCGTCGTCAGCTCGTCGACCACCCGGCCGCGCAGCCTCTCGGCGACTTCGGGACCTGCCTTCTGGAGGAACGGGAACAGCAGCCAGCCGGAAACGCCCCACTGGAAACCGAAGGCCAGCCTGTTGAGCACCGTCGGCGCGGGATCGAGCGCGCCGTAGATGTAGAGCTGCTTAAATACGGACGAGCCATAGCGATTGTATTCGGCCATCGCCCGGACCTGCGCCTTCTCCATGGCGTGCAGGATCTCGCTGCCCAGCGTGCCGCCGCCGACGGCATCGAAGGCGATGGTGGCCCCGGTTTCCTCGATGGCCTGCGCCAGCTTTTCGGAGAAATCGTCGTCCTTGCTGTTGACGATATGGCGCGCACCGATCTCCCTCAGAATATCGGCCTGCTGCTGGGAGCGGACGATATTGACCAGCGGTATGCCGTCGCGAAGGCATATTCTCTGGAGCATCTGGCCGAGATTTGAGGCCGCGGCGGTGTGAACCAGGGCCTTGTGGCCTTCGCGGCGCGCGGTCTCCACGAAGCCGAGGGCCGTGAGCGGATTGACGAACATCGATGCGCCGTCGGCCGTGCTCGCACCTGCGGGCAGGGGGATCACCTCGCTCGCCTTGATGCGGCGATAGTCGGCATACATGGCGCCGCCGATCATGCCGACCAACTTGCCTTCCAGCGCCTTTGCATTGCGCCCGGCGGCGACGACGGTTCCGGCGCCCTCGTTGCCGACCGCCATCGACTGGCCGAGCCGCGCCGCTACCGCGCCCATCCGGGCCGGAGGAATGGCGAAAGTCAGGCTGGGGGTCAGATTGGGCGCATCGCCGCCGGTCCTTTCTAGCGTCGCCGGATCGGCTGGGCCGAGCAACAGGCCGAGGTCGCTCGGGTTGATCGGCGCGGCTTCCACGCGCACGACGATCTCGTCCTCCGCAGGGTCGTCGATGTGGACCGGTTCCAGCGAGAGGGTCAGTTTGCCGTCATCGATGGTCGATCTCAGTTCGCGTCCCGTGAAGCCCATGACGTTCTCCGTTTGCCGTTGCCGTAACACAGTTGCCGATTACACATAGGAAGCGCGACCGGCGGTGCAAGCGTGGGCGCGCAGCCTGTCGGACCTATCTCCGCAACCAAATGTAACTTTCAATCCATCCATTTTTACAAGCCCTTCGGTAGAGCCCCCGCCCGCTGCGCCATGCTTGGGCGGGCAGATTGACGCGCAGTCGAGAAGGGACGATCACCGATGGCAGGCCATTCCCCCGAGCGGATTGACTGGGGAACTTTCCTGAGCTGGGCGCGCGGCGTGCTGGCGCCCGATCGCGCTTTCATGACGATGGCGATGATCTACGGCGCCGCGATCGGCCTGCTCTCGCTGGCGACGCCGATCTCGGTGCAGATGCTGATCAATTCGGTGGCGAACACCGCGTTGCCGGTGCCGTTGTTCACCCTTGCGGCGGTGCTGTTCGGCCTGCTGGTGCTATGGTCGCTGCTTGGCGCGATGCGCACTTACGTGATGGAGATCTTCCGCCGCCGCATCTTCGCGCGCTCCGTGGCGGAGATCACCTTGCAGGCGGTCCATGCGCAGAACCCGTTCTTCCAGGACGAGCGCAGGGGAGACCTGTTCAACCGCTTCTTCGAAGTGGCGACCGTGCAGAAATCCGTGCCTTCGCTGCTGGTCGGCGGTTTCACGATCTTCTTTCAGGCGATGATCGGCTTCATCGTCACCTCGTTCTATCACCCGGTGTTCCTGGCCTTCAACCTGCTCTTCGTGCTGGCGGTCTGGATCATCTGGAAGATCTGGGCGCGCAGCGCGATGGAAAGCGGCGTGGCGCTGAGCCACCGCAAGTACGAGACCGCCCACTGGCTGGAAAGCGTCGGTGCCTCCAACGGTTTCTACAAGTCCAGCCGCCACCTCGACTATGCGATGGACATGTCGGAAATGCGCACGGCCGCCTATGTCGAAGCGCACCGCAAGCATTTCGGCGCGACTTTCCCGCAGAGCGTGGCGCTGCTGCTGCTCTATGCCCTGGCCAGCGCGGCGCTGCTGGCGCTGGGCGGCTGGCTGGTCATTCGCGGCCAGCTTTCGATCGGGCAGCTGGTGGCCGCGGAGCTGATCCTGTCGAGCGTGTTCTACGGCGCCGCGCAGCTCGGCCCCTATCTCGATACTTTCTACGACCTCGTGGCCGCCGTGGAGGAACTTTCGCTGTTCCACGCCATTCCCGTCGAAGATCTGGCGCCGCGCGGCGAAGGTGACGCGCGCCCCCGCGACGGCGGCCTGTCGCTGCGCCGGGTGGCGATCACCGCCGGGGGAGACCGTGCGCGCCTCGATCTCGACATTCCCTCGGGCACTCATGCCGTGGCGGCGAGCGATCCGGGGGTGGACCGCCTGCTCACCCGCCTGCTCAAGCGCCATTACCGCGCGGACGAGGGACTGATCACGCTGGGCGGTGCCGATATCGCCGCGCTCAACATCTACCGACTGCGCAGTGACGTGATCGTGCTCGACCGGCCGGACATCGTCGAAAGCACGATCCGCGACTACTTGCGCCTCGCCAATCCGCAGGCGGACCCGGCCCAGGTGCTGGAGGTGCTGGATGTGGTGGGTCTGGGCGACCGGATCGTCAGCCTCGAAGGCGGCATGGACTGCCTGCTGTCCTCCACCGGCTGGCCGCTGACGCGCGCCGAGATCATGCGGCTCAAGCTGGCGGGCGCGCTGCTGGCGCGTCCCCGCGTGCTGATCCTTTCCGGGCTGTTCGACATGGTGCCGGTGGAAGAGCTGCGCCCCGCGCTCGGGCGCCTGGACGACCGGGAGACGACGATCATCGTCTTCACCTGCCGCCCCGACGCATTCGCATTCGACCACATGCTCTGGCTTGGACGGGAAACCCAATTGCTGACACAGGACCGCGCGGCCTTCGCCGCCGCCCGCGACGCCGCAAAGGGAGGTTTCCATGCCCTTCCGCGATGATCACATCGTCCATTTCAAGACGCTGCAGAGCCTGCGTCCGCCGCGCCCCGCGCGCGTGCTCGGCTGGATGCTGCTGATCGCGATGGCCATTGCCGTGGCCTTCCTGCTGCTGGTGCCCTGGGTGCAGACTTCGACCGGCACCGGCTCGGTCATCGCGCTCGACCCGCGTGACCGGGTGCAGAACATCACCGCGCTCGTGCCCGGCCGGGTCGAGCAGTGGTACGTGACCGACGGCGAACTGGTGAAGAAAGGCGACAGGATCGCCCGCATCGCCGACAACGATCCCAACCTGATCGCCCGCCTCCAGGCCGAGCGCGCACAAGTCGATGCCGAGATCGAGGCGACGCGCCAGGCCATGGGCGTGGCCCAGCGCGACGTCGGGCGCATGCAGCAGCTCTACGGCGAAGGGCTGGCGCCGCGCCGCGATCTCGAACTCGCGCAGATCAAGGTGGCCGACTACGGCGCCAAGGTCGCCAAGAGCCTGGCCGACCGCAACCGGCTGGACATCAACATCAATCGGCAGTCGGTGCAGATGATCCATGCGCCGCGCGATGGCCGTATCCTGCGCATCCTGGGCGGCGACAGCGCCACCATGGTCAAGGAAGGCGACGTGGTCGCCACTTTCGCGCCGGAGCAGGCGGTGCGCGTGGTGGAGCTCTATGTCGATGGGCGCGACGTGCCGCTGATCCATCCGGGCCGCCCGGTGCGCCTGGAATTCGAAGGCTGGCCTGCCGTACAGTTCAGTGGCTGGCCTTCGGTGGCGGTGGGCATGTTCGATGGGCAGGTGCGCGCGATCGACGTTGCCGCCTCCACCAACGGGCTGTTCCGCGTGCTCGTGGAGCAGAAGCCGGGCGCGCGGCCCTGGCCGAAGGAGCCGTTCGTGCGCCTTGGCGCCAAAGTGCGCGGCTGGGTGATGATGGATACCGTGTCGAGCGGCTACGAACTGTGGCGTCTGCTCAACGACTTCCCGCTGCAATACCCGGTGAACGCGCTGGAACCCGCCACTTATACGGATACCGCGAGTGCAAAGGGCGGCGAGAAGTCCGGCTCCGGCGGCAAGGAAGGCGGCAATGCGAAGTAAGCGCCTTTTGGGCTCGCTGCTGCTGGGGCCGGTGTTGGGGACGGTGCTGGGGGCGGTGCTCTGCGCCCCGCTCGCCCCGGCGGCCGCGCAGCAGATCGCCCCGCTGCCCCGGCCCGCGCCGGTCGATGCGCCGGAATTGCAGCTGGACGACCTGCTGGCCAATTCTGCCCGACAATCGCCGCAGATCATCGAGGCACTGGCGCGTACTCGCGCCGCCGACGCGAAGCGGCTCACCGCCGAAGGTGCGTTCGATACGGTGTTCTCCGCCGAGGGCGGGTCGCGGCTGATCGGTTACTATGGCGGCACTTATGCCGATAGCGAGGTATCGCGCCCGCTCGAGAACTGGGGAGGGCGCCTTTACGGCGGCTACCGCGTATCGAGCGGCCGCTTCCCGGTCTATGAAGACAAGAAATACACCAACGAATTCGGTGAGATCCGCGCGGGCGCGGTCTTCGCCCTGCTGCGCGACCGGATGATCGACGATCGCCGCTTCGGCCGGGTTACGGCCGATGCGGACCGCGCCGTGGCCGATGCCGAGCGGCAGATGGTGGCCATCGGCGTTCAGCGCAAGGCGCTCGACGCCTACCTGAACTGGGTGGCGACGGGTGAGCGGCTCAAGGTCTATCGCCATCTCCTGGATCTTGCGCAGGAACGTCAGCGCGGCCTCGATCGCGCCTACAAGGCGGGTCTGCGCCCGCGCATCGTGCTGACCGAAAACGACCAGATGGTGCTGCGCCGTCAGGCCATGGTCGTCCAGTCCGAACAGGCCATGGCCTCGGCCGCCAACGTGCTCTCGCTCTACTGGCGCGATGCGGAAGGCAGGCCGACCATCCCCCGGCGCGAGCAATTGCCTGCCGCGCTGCCCGCGCCGGTCCTGACCGCGATGTCGCAGGACGTGCAGCGCCCGGACCTGCTGGTGGCCGAACTCAAGACCCGGCTGGTACAGGACCGTCTCGCGCTCGACCGCAATGCGCTGCTGCCGCGCCTCGACCTCAACATGGAAGTGGCGCGCGACATCGGCGAGATCGGCCCCGGCGGCGCCTCGCGCAGCGGCAACGACGTGCGCTTCGGCATCAAGTTCTCGGTCCCGCTCGAACAGCGCGCCGCGCGGGGCAAGCTGATGCAGACCGAGGCCGAACTCGACGCCAACCGCACCCGCGCGCAGTGGCTGGACGAGCAGATCCGAGCCGAAGTGGACGGGATCGGCATCGCACTCGATGCTGCCGTCCAGCTCATTGCGCTGTCCGAACAGGAAAAGCAGCGCGCCGATGCCATGGCCGTGGCGGAACGCCGCCGGTTCGACATGGGCGCCAGCGACCTTTTCCTGGTCAACACGCGCGAAGAGACCGCCGCCAACGTGGCACTCGGCCTGCTCGATGTGCGCCTGAAACGGATCGCGGCGAGCGCCGATCTGGCTGCGGCTTCGGGGAATTCCGGGGCTCTCGGTCTCTAGTGGCTGGGCAGGACCTGTTCTGCGAAGCCCCAGCCTCGCAGCCCTTGCGCTCGCTTGATGAGCGCGTCCCCGTCTCCGATCGAGAACGGGTGCGCATCCTTCATGGCGTCCAGTTCGTCCCATGAGATCGGCACGGCCACGGGAGCGCCTTCACGGGCGCGGGCCGAATAGGGCAATACCGCCGTCGCGCCGCGCTGGTTGCGCAACCAGTCGATGAAGATACGGCCCTTGCGCCTGGCCTTGCTCATCGTGGCGACGTAGCGTTCGGGCTCGGCAAGGCTCATCGCCTCGGCAAAGCGGCGCGCGAAATCCTTGTGCGTTTCCCAGTCATGGCCGGGCCTTAGAGGTACAACGACGTGTACGCCCTTGCCGCCGGACAGCATTGCGAACGAGACCAGCCCGAGATCGGCAAGTCTTGCGCGGATATCCCTTGCGGCCTTTACGCATTCGCTGAAAGGCAGCCCCTCGTCGGGGTCGAGATCGAAGATCATCCGGTCCGGCTGTTCGACCGCATCGGCTTTCGCGGCCCAGCCATGGAACTCGATGGTCCCCATCTGCACGCAGGCGAGCAGCCCGGCTGGATCCTCGACGTAGATGTAGTCTTCCGAACCGCCGCTCTTCTCGCGGATGGGCACATGATGGACGTGATCGCCGAAAGAGCCGCTGTCGTGCTTCTGGAAGAAGCACTTCTTCGCGCGCCCCTGCGGACATCGCACCAGGCTGATCGGACGATGGGCCAGGAAGGGTAGCATGAGCGGCGCGACGGCTGCGTAGTAGTCGGCCAGATCGCCCTTGGTCTGGCCGGTTTCGGGAAAGATCACGCGGTCGCGGTTGCTGATCTCCATGGCATCCTCGGCGATTGGCAAGGCTTGCGGCTTTTCGGGCGACACCGATTTGGGCTTCTTGTCGGTCCTGAGACCCAGGAAGCTCGCGTGGCGGACGCGCCCTTCGGCGGTCAGTTCGGCAAAGGCGATTTCGGCAACCAGTTTCGGCGTGACCCACACGGCGCCGCGTGCTTCCGCGCGATCGACCTCCACGGGGGCGGTCTTGCGGGAGAGTTTTTCCATCATTGCCGCAAGATCGGCCAGACTGTCGCTGTCGAAACCGGTGCCTACTTTCCCGCGATAGACCAGATTATCGCCTTCGTACTGTCCCAGGAGCAACGAGGAAAACGCCCGGTTCCTTGCCGTTGAGCGCGACCACCCGACGACCACGAACTCCTGTCGGCGGGTGCATTTGACCTTGACCCAGTTCTTGCTGCGGCGGCCCGCATAGGGCGCATCGACCCGCTTCGAGATGATCCCCTCCTGCGCGGCATCGCACATCGCCGCGTAGAGCTTCTCCCCCGCGCCGATGACGTGATCGGCGATGAACAGCGGCGGTGAGGTGTCTGCCAGCAAGGCTTCCAGCCGCTCCTTGCGTTCGATGTTGGGCAGGCGGGCCAGGTCTTCGCCGCCCAGTTCGAGCAGGTCGAAGGCATGAAGTTCCAGCGCGTCCGTTTCGGACTGGCTGCCGTGCCCGCGTTTGAGGACGGCCTGTAGCGCGGAGAAATCGGGGTTCCCATTCTTGCCGCGGGCGATGATTTCCCCGTCGAGCAGACAGGATGGCAGGTCGAGGGCTGCGATATGGGCGGCGAGAGGCGCGAACTTTTCGGTCCAGTCCTGACCGCTGCGGGTATGGATGACGACCCGGTTTCCGGCCGCTGCCACGAGTGCGCGGTAGCCGTCGAACTTGATCTCGTGCATCCAGAGGTTCCCGGTGGGAACTGCATCGACAAGCGTGGCGAGTTGGGGTGGGCGGAATGGGGGTGGCTTTTCCGTTCGCTTGCGCTTTGGCGGCGCCTTTTTGGCGTTGTGTCTGGCGGCTTTCTCCATGATCCGGGTGAACGTGTCGCCCTTGGCGCCCTTGAGCGAGTGGGCACCTTGTCGGTCTGCCCCGATCTCGGCCATCGTGCGGTCGGTCAGCACGCTGGTCAGGTTCCGCTCCACCAGTACGTCGCCATTTTCGGCATAGGCGTCCTGCACTTTGCCAGCAGCCAGTTCTCGCGCTTTTCGCCGGGCTTGCCTTTCATGCGCACGAGAAGCCATTCGCCTTTCATGCGCTCACCGGCCAGAACGAAGTGGAGGTGGCCCTCTTCAAGGTCTTGCGCGCTTTTGCCCGGTATCGGCGCCCAAGTGCCGCGATCCCAGAGCATCACCGTTCCGCCGCCGTATTCGCCCTTGGGAATGCCGCCCTCGAACGCGCCGTAGGAGAGGGGGTGATCTTCCGTGCGCACGGCGAGACGCTTGTCGTCGGGATCCGCGCTCGGGCCGCGTGTCACCGCCCAGGACTTCAGGACGTCGTCTATTTCCAACCGGAAATCCCAGTGCAACCGCGTAGCCGCATGTTTCTGGACGACGAAACTGTTGCCGCCGCTTTTTTCGCGCCTTCCCGCCGGTTCCGCCGTTTTTGCGAAATCGCGCTTGCGGTTGTACTCCGCCAGCAGGTCGGCATCGCCCCGCTTGGCCGGCCGTTTACGCGCGCTTGCGGGCACGGGTGCCGCCTGAGGCTGGGGTCTTCTTCGCTGGGGGCTTGCGTGTAGCGGTGGATTTCGGCGCCGCCTTTCCTTCTCCGACGGACTTCTTCAGCGCCGCCATCAGGTCGATCACGTTGCCCTTGCCCGGGGCGGGTTCCCCGACATCCTCCAGGATGCGCTTGTTGGTCTTCGACTTGGCTTTCTTGTCGATCAGGCGGTGGAGGGCATCGACGTAGCGATCATGGAACTCCGCCGGTTTGAACGGTGCCGACTTCTTTTCGATCAGGGTCGTCGCCAGATCGAGCAAGTCGGTATCGGGCTTTGCGTCCTCTATATCGCGGAAATAGCCCTGCGCCTTGTGCACTTCGTCGGCGTAGCGCAGCACTTCCAGAACCAGCCCCCGTCCGCACGGCTTGATGGAGACGAGTTGCTCGCGCCCGCGCACAGCCAACTGGCCAAGCCCTACCTTGCGCGTCTTGCGCAAGGCTTCGCGCAGCACGGTATAGGCTTCCTCGGCCAGATCGTCGGCGGGGACGACGAAATAGGGCTTTTCGTAGTAGAGCACGTCGATCTCGTCGGCATCGACGAACTGGACGAGTTCCAGCGTCTTGCGGCTCTCGATCTTGACCGCCTCGATCTCTTCCTCGTCGAGCAGGACATAGCTGCCCTTGGAAACCTCGAAGCCCTTCATGATCTCGTCCCGGTCCACCGGGCCGACACCGGGGGCGACCTTCTCGTAACGGATGCGTTTGCCGCTGGGTTCGTGGATCTGGTGGAAGGAGATCGCCGCGCCGGATCGCGTGGCGGGGTAGACCTCGATCGGGATCGACACGAGGGCCAGCCGGATCTGGCCTTTCCAATAGGCGCGTGCAGGCATGGACGGTTCCTTCCTCGCCTTAGACAAGCATGTCAGGGCAAGGTGGTTCCCGGCGAGAAACGCCTGACGGATCGGATCTTCGGCGGAGGGGCCGTCAGGGCTGCTTCGCGCAGGGGAACTCGGCCAGGGTTTTCACCATCTGGCCATTGGCATCGACCACGCCGATCCCGATACCTGCGACCTGTCCGGTCGCCTTGGGCGGGTTCTTCTCGGCCTCTGCCATGAATGCCGCAAGGCCGGGGCTGGTCTCGTTCGCCAGCAAGGTGAGGTGCGGGTCGAACTGCATGAAGACGTTGGGCGAACCATAGCGCTCGAAAGCGGGCAGCTTTTCCGGGTAGTCGCGCATCCAGGCGGGCGCGGAGACGGCATGATCTCGAAACGGTTCGGCGGTAAGGGTGACCAGATCGGCAAGTCGTTGCAGAGCCGGGCTGCGATCCACGCGCAGGAACAGCCAGTTGGAGGCGGTGCGCTGCGTGCCCTCGACGGTCAGAGGAATGGCGCGGCAGTCCTTCACCGCATCGGCGACAGCGGCCTTCAGGCGCGCTTCGGCATCGGCGGGAAACCGGGTGAGATAGAGCGTCACATGGGCGGCCTGTCCCTTGGCATGGAAAGTCGTCATGCCGTGTTTCGCCAGGTCCCGGCTGGCCTTGGCCACGGCCTCCACGACCGGGGCCGAGGGTATCGCATAGATGTCGATGCTCACGGAATTCTCTGCCCTGGCCGGAACTGCGATGCTCGCGGCCGCGAGGAAGACGGGGATGAAGCAGCGCAGCATGATGAGGATTTCCGGTCAGGCGAGTCGATGGTCAGAGGGAATAGGTTCACCGAGCGCGAACTGGCAATCCCGAACCGGCCCGGAAAGGGTCATCGGTTCAGCTTCGACACTTCCTGCCTCTGTCCGGCATATTCGGCGTAGCCTTGGGAAAGTGGCTGGCCGTCGGCGCCCTGATCGAAGACGATCCGTGCCGGCATGCTGCCGCCCAGCGGCCCGAATGTCAGCTTCAGGTCCATGCGGCCCGGTCGAGGCCCTGCAAGGTCTATCCTGGCCATATATGTCGAGTTTCCACGGGGATTGGGCAGGGTCACTTCGCGCCCCGAGAAGACATTCAGACCGTCGTCGCTGAAGTTGGTATAGACTTTTTCGACTTTCTCCGGCGTGCGATCGTAGTCGATATGCCCGGAGGTCCGGCCGTAGACCCTGACATGGATGTCGCGGCTGGAATGCGCATAGGCCTTCACCGCAGAGAGATCGGTGATGCCGTAGGAAACCTTCGGAGGGGTGCGCCTTGCCGGAATGGACGGTCCGGGGCGGTAGTCGGGAAGGCGTACGATCTGGATGCGCTGTGTGCCCCCGTCTCGGCGGCCCTCCATCCACATCGCCCGTCGGCCGTCGGGGTGCCAGGACATCGGAGAATAGTAGACCCAGTCCGGGTCGGTGTTCAGGTTCGCGCCGAGATAGCCTGCCGTGGATTTCGATGCGGCGATGTCGATGAGGGCGGGGCCTACGTTGCCGGGCCGCTCCCGCCTGACGCCGGTGACGGAGTAAGTATAGGCGAACATGCTGAGCGCCATGTTGAGGCTGTCGGGATATGGGCGCGGCAGCAGGCCCAGCACCGCCAGGTCCGATCCGGCCGAGAAGCGTGTCGTCATCGTGATGCCGAGCTTCTCGTCGGGCGAAAAGATGGTCGTTTCCGTATAACCGGGGGTATCGGTAATGGCCTCGTTCCGGCCGGCGGGCAGGTCCAGCACCACCGATCCGGGCAGATCGCGGCGGACGGCCCCTACCGCCGATATCGCCGTGCCGCCGCCGACGAACTGTTTGACCTCGCCGCCCCGGATCGGGGAGGGCAGGACGCCGTCCGCATGGGCGGGATCAGGGCGGAATGGGTCGAGCGTGCTGACGATCTGGGAATTGACGATCACATAGCCCGCACCGCCGCGCTGCAATTCGCCCGTGAAGACGAGGGCGGCGTAGTTGGCCAGAAGCGAGGTCCAGGCGATGTGGCGGTTGTCCGGCGCCATAATCGGTTCCGACCAGCGATGTCCGACATGATCGCCGTCGGCTATCTCGGCGGGGTATTGCACCGGAAGCAGCCGGGCATCCGTGCAGGCCTCCAGCGGCGCCGTGCATTCGATTACGAAGTCGCCCATGAAGATGCGGCGATTGTCTGGAAAGACCATGTAGCGCAGGCCGTTGTCTTTCGGGCGTTCGGGGATCTTTCCGGTGAAGAAGACATGGAGCCCCGTGCCGTCGTCGTTCATGGTCGCCAGCGTGATGTCCCGCTCGGGCGCATCTGCCTGCTTCGCATAGCTTACCAGCACTTTGCCCGAGGGTGTGTAGGTGGCCGATCGCACGATCATGCCTTCGGGTGTGGGCACGGTCGATATCTCGTGCCGGCCGATTTTCAGGCCGGTTTCCGCCGAGGGGCCTTCCGGGTTGGGTAGGGGCGCTTGCGCGCAGGCGGGAAGACTGCCGAGCACGGCGGTGACCGCCAGGAGATTGCGTACGATTGCCAAAGATGCCGTCCTTCCGAGTGCCGCTTGATGCGTTCCGGCTCGTGCTGAAGGATTGCGGCTTGCAGACAACTGCAAATCCGTAACGTCGATTGTCGGCTACGTGAACGGCGCGGAATTGCGCGATCCGTTCGGTTCACGCTTCGCGAAATGGATCGCTTCTATAAGGATGAATACGGGATGGCGGGCAGGAGGGTGCCGATCGAGGATCGGTTTGCCCCCTGCCGGACCAAGAGCCTCAATGCGCTGCGATGGTCTCGATACGCAGGGTAGCGCCGCCCTCCGCGATCGCGATCAGCAGGTCTATGTTGGGATGGGCGCCGGGGCGTTGGCGGGCATCGGCGGTATGTTCGCCGAACACGGCCAGGCCGTGCTCCGCAGCAGCGGCGTCCAGTGCGGGAAAGCACTGGTTCAGGTATTGATAGACCGCCAGTGAGCCCTGTTTGCCGGGCTTGTTCTCTATCTCGGCAACCACGGCGCCCGTCTTGTCGACGAGGTCGATGCGTTGGAGGCCTGCGATGGAGGGCAATTGCTGGAGGTTGTCCTTGAACGCCGGGCCTTGTTGTATCGTCGATAGCATCTTGGGGATCTTCCTGAGTTCGTGGGGCGCGCGCCTGTAACACCTCGACGCGGGATCCGCCAAGGGAAGGGTCAGGCGATCCCGCTGCCCTCTCTTGCCGCGAGGCGCGCAAAGAACGCTACCGCCAGGAAGCAGGCGAGCGGCAATGCCATGGCCACCTGCAAGTCGGTCTTCTCGCTCAGAAGCCCCATGATCGGCGGAAAGACCGCGCCGCCCATCACCGCCATGACCACGAGCGACGAGCCCATCGCGGTTCCTTCGCCAAGGTCGCGGATGCCGAGGGCGAAGATTGTCGGAAACATGATCGACATGAAAAAGCTGGTGAATGCCAGGCAGGCTATGGCGGCAGGTCCGCTGAGGGACATTGCCAGCGCGACCATGACGATATTGGCGAGCGCGAAGACCAGCAGAAGCCGGGGAGGAGATCCCCGGTGCATCAATGCGGCTCCGGCGAAGCGTCCTGCCATGAAGAGAAAGAGACTGGCGGAAAGCAGGAAGGCGGCGGTGCGCTCAGGGGTTTGCGGCGCCAGATGCTTGGTGAAATCGACGAAGAAACTCCAGATGCCGACTTGCGCGCCGACATAGAAGAACTGGGCGAAGACGGCGCCCCGCAGCAGCCGATTGGAAAGCACGGAGCGCAGGGAGCCGGTTCCCTCGCCAAGGCTCCTCTCGATATGCGGAAGGCGCACGCGGGCAAGGCCCACACCAAGGAGCAGGACGAAGCCTGCCAGGCAAAGGTAGGGTATCTTCACCATGGCAGCCTCGGAGGCGCGCCAGGCCTCAAGCTGGGCATGGCTCATGGCGGAGAGATCGGCGGCGGTATGTTCCACCCCCGAAAAGATGAACAATCCGCCCAGGATCGGGGCGACGACCGCGCCGAGACCGTTGAACGCCTGTGCGAAAGTGAGGCGCTGCGGGGCGCGCGAAGGGTCGCCGAAGCGCGCGACGTAAGGGTTGGCCGAAGTCTCCAGGAACGCCGCACCGGAGGCGAGAACGAACAGAGCCAGAAGGAAGGCCTCGTATCGGTGCAGCGCCGCAGCCGGAAAGAACAGCAAGGCCCCCAGGGCATAGAGGCCCAGTCCCGTCAGCAGACCCGCGCGGTAGCCGAAGCGCCTGAGCAGGAGGCCGGCCGGAAGCGCCCAGACGAAATAGGCGAGGTAGAACACGAACTGGATGAACCCCGCCTCTCCGCGCGTGAGGGCGAGCGCCTTCTGGAACTGGCGAATGAGGATGTCGTTCAGGTTGTTCGCCAGCGCCCAGGCGAAGAAGACGCTGGTTACCAGCAGGAACCCCGGCCAGAACCCGGCGAATACGAACCGGGCGCGGCTATCGGATGCGCCGGAAGTCGGCGGCCGTCTGTCAGACTGGTCCATCGACAGGGACGTCGGCAAGCCTGCCGCCGGGATCGTCTCCATTCTCATCCTCTCCGTCCCGCTTCAGGGACCTTGGCGCCGACACCTTATTGTGTGCAACCGATATCGGAAAGATTGCGGCTTGCGCATGGTGCGATCGCTCGTTAGATTTTCACATATAGAATAAGCTGTCAAATACGGCAGTAGATGAGAGGACCGCCGATCGATGACATCGGGCGATATCGATGCGCACCAGCATTTCTGGGCTTACCGACCTGCCGATTTCCCATGGATCGGAAAGGGCTCCGGCCTCGACAGGGATTTCGCGCCGCAGGATGTGGGGGACGATCTCTCGGCTTGCGGTATCGTCGGCACGGTCGCGGTCGAGGCCCGGGAGAGCGAGGCGGAAACCCGCCGCCTGCTGGACCTGGCGGCGGACGATGACGGGATCGTCGGCGTGGTCGGTTGGGTCGATCTCATGGCCTCCGATCTGGCGGATCGACTGGAGGCCTTGGCCTGCGAGCCCAAGCTCGTGGGTTTTCGGCACCATGTGCAGGACGAGCCCGATCCCGATTTTCTGAGGAACCCGGTTTTCCGGCGCGGGGTGCGGCAGGTCCTGGAAGCGGGCTATGCCTATGACCTGCTGATCCACGCATCGCAGCTTGCCGAAGTCCCGGCGTTTCTGGATGCCGTGGGGCCGGGAACCCTGGTCATCGATCATGGCGCCAAGCCCCTGATCGCGCCCGATGCATGGGAGCCGTGGGCCAGTCTTATTGCTCAGGTCGCGAGCACTTACCCGGTATTCTGCAAATTGTCCGGGCTCGTGACCCAGGTGCAGCGCCGGGATGGGCGATCGGATGGGAACGAGCCGCCCATCCTGCGCTACATGGAGCACCTGCTCCAGTGCTTCGGCCCGGCACGCCTGATCTACGGCTCGGACTGGCCTGTGTGCAATCTCGCGGCCTCCTACCGCGAAGTTCATGCGCTGGCGCTGCGGTTGATGGAGCCGCTCGATCGCGGCGATCGTGACGCGATCATGGGCGGTAACGCGCGGCGCGCCTATCGTCTGGAGCCGGCATCCCGCCACAACGATCCGTCGATCTACCGGGAAACGGCGCCGGGCGGGGCTTCGTAGCCCTGCGCCGCCGACCGAATCCGATTTCATTCATGCGAGGTAACTGATGAGACTTGCCGGTAAAAGCGCGGTGGTTACCGCTGCGGCCGCGGGGATTGGCCGGGCGATCGCCGAAAGGTTTCTGGCCGAAGGCGCCGTCGTACACGCGGTCGACCGGGACGGAGAGGGGCTGACGACACTGGCGGGCGTGCAGGCTCACGTTCTCGATCTGACCGATCCCGAGGCGATCCCCGTGCTGGCGCGTACCACGGGTCCGTGCGACATCCTGGTGAACTGCGCGGGGATCGTTCACCCCGGCACCCTGCTCGACTGTACCGACGAGCAGTGGGCGCAGTCCTTCGAACTGAACGTTACTTCCGCCTTTCGGATGACGCGGGCCTATCTGCCCGCGATGGCGCGCAGCGGCAGCGGTTCCATCGTCAACATCGCCTCGGTCGCCTCCTCGATCATCGGCGTGCGCAACCGTTTCGCCTATGGCGCCAGCAAGGCGGCGGTGATCGGGCTGACCAAGTCCGTCGCGGCCGACTTTGTGGAGGCGGGAGTCCGCTGCAATGCCATCTGCCCGGGAACCGTGGAGAGCCCCTCCCTACTGGGCCGCATGCGGGCGCAGGCGGAAGCTACCGGCACGAGCTTCGAGGAAACGGTCGGCGCCTTTGCCGCACGGCAACCGATGGGCAGGTTGGGGCAACCGCCCGAGATCGCGGCGTTGGCGGTCTATCTCGCCTCCGACGAGAGCGCCTTCACGACGGGCACGACAGCCGTGATCGACGGCGGGTGGACAGTAGAATGAGCCGCATAACGGGCCTGCGCACGGCCGACATCCGTTTCCCCACCAGTCTTGCACTGGATGGGTCGGACGCAATGAACCCCGATCCCGATTACTCGGCGGCCTATGTGATCCTGGAAACGGACCATCCGGGAATCGAGGGGCACGGCCTGACGTTCACGATCGGGCGCGGCAACGAGATCTGCGTGGCGGCGATAGAGGCGCTGCGCCCCATCGTGGTGGGTATCGAACTCGACTGGGTAAGGGAAAACCCCGGCCGTTTCTGGCGCCGCATCACGGGCGACAGCCAGTTGCGTTGGATCGGCCCGGACAAGGGCGCGATGCACATGGCTGCCGGGGCGGTCGTGAATGCGGTCTGGGACTGGTGGGCGAAAGTGGAAGGCAAGCCGCTCTGGCGGCTGGTGGCGGACATGAGCCCGGAGGACATCGTCCGCGCCATCGATTTTCGCTACATGACGGATTGCATCGATCCGCAGGAAGCGCTCGATCTGCTGACGCTGCGTTCCGAGGGCAAGGCGGGGCGGACCGAGCATCTGCTTGAGAACGGTTTCCCCTGCTACACCACGTCCGCCGGTTGGCTGGGCTATCCCGACGACAAGCTGCGCCGACTGGCGCAGGAAGCGGTCGATGCGGGGTTCGATCATATCAAGCTTAAGGTAGGCCGCGATCTGGATGACGACATTCGCCGCGTCCGCATCGCGCGCGAAGTGATCGGCCCGGATCGGAGGCTGCTTATCGACGCGAACCAGATCTGGGAGCGCGGGCAGGCGATCGACTGGATCAAGGCACTGGCCTTCGCCGAGCCGTGGTTCATCGAGGAACCGACCAGTCCCGACGACGTCGAGGCGCATCGCGCCATTCGCGAGCAGATCCGTCCGATCCGCGTTGCCACGGGAGAGATGTGCCAGAACCGCATGCTGTTCAAACAGTTCATCATGCGCGAGGCGATAGACGTGGTGCAGATCGACGCCTGCCGGATCGGCGGGGTCAACGAGATACTCGGCGTGCTGCTCATGGCCGCGAAGTACGATCTGCCGGTCTGGCCTCATGCCGGCGGGGTCGGTCTCTGCGAATATGTGCAGCATCTTTCGATGATCGATTATTTGTGCTTTTCGGGAACGATGGAAGATCGGGTGATCGAATATGTCGACCATCTCCACGAGCATTTCGTGGATCCCTGCGTGATCCGCGACGCGGCCTATATGCCACCTGTCCGGCCCGGCTTCTCGATCGAGATGAAGGCGCAATCCATAGCACGATATCGGATGGACTGATGGACCTTGAACTGAAAGGCAAAGTGGTGGTCGTGAGTGGCGGCGGCGCCGGTATCGGCGGCGCGGTATCCCTCGCGCTCGCACGGGAAGGCGCGGTTCCCGCGATCCTGGGACGCAGCCCCCTGGCCGCCGGTTTCGAGGAGGAACTGCGCAGCGTGCAGCCGGAGGCTGTCTTCCATCTGCTCGATGTGTCGGACGATGCCGCCTGCCGCGACGCGATCGATCAGGTTGCGGCGCTGGGACGCGGCATCCACGGCCTCGTCAACAATGCCGGCGCGAACGACGGCGTCGGGCTGGAGGCCGGAACGGAAGCCTTCATGGCCTCGGTCCAGGCGAACCTTGGGCATTACTACGGCCTGGCCCATCATTGCCTGCCGCACTTGCGCGAGAGCCGCGGGGCCATCGTCAACGTATCGTCCAAGACCGCGCTGACCGGGCAGGGCAATACCAGCGGCTATGTCGCGGCCAAGGCGGCGCAGCTCGGCCTCACGCGCGAGTGGGCGGCGGCGCTGCTGAAGGATGGAATTCGCGTCAACGCCGTGGTTCCCGCCGAAGTCATGACCCCCCTCTATGCCCGCTGGATCGAGAGTTTCGACGATCCGCAGGCCAAGCTGGCGGAAATCACCGAGCGGGTTCCGCTGGGTCGCCGCATGACGACCGCGGCGGAAGTTGCCGACAGCGTGGTTTTCCTGCTTTCGGCGCGGGCCGGACATACGACCGGGCAATGGATATTCCCCGATGGCGGCTATACGCATCTCGACCGCGTG
This sequence comes from Novosphingobium sp. TCA1, assembly GCF_009811895.1. Taxonomy (NCBI): domain Bacteria; kingdom Pseudomonadati; phylum Pseudomonadota; class Alphaproteobacteria; order Sphingomonadales; family Sphingomonadaceae; genus Novosphingobium; species Novosphingobium sp. TCA1. The sequence continues at coordinate 179,354 of NZ_BLJH01000007.1, forward strand.
TTGACGTGATGCAGGAAGGACGAAAATAGTGGGTGGCAGTCGGTCCGGTCGAACGTCCGATGCGAAAGCGGAAAGCGGCAAGCGTAGTTATGCGGCGCCCGCCTTGGAGAAGGGGATCGAGATCCTCGAACTCTTCGCGCGCGATCCCGGCGGCCTCACCATCAGCGAGATCGCGCAGCGGCTGAAACGCTCGATCAGCGAAGTCTTTCGCATCATCATCGTGATGGAGCGGCTCGGATGGCTGCGCAAGGATCCGGCGAACGACCGCTACACGGTGTCCTACCGCGTGCTGGACGTGGCTTTTCGGGCCACACCTGCCCATACGCTCAGCAATGTCGCGGCGCCGATCATGCACCGCCTGTCGGTCGATACCAACCAGTCCTGCCATCTCGTGGTCCGTACCGGCGGCAACGCCACGGTGATCCACCGGCAGGAAAACATGGGGCCGGTCAGTTTCGGGATCAGGCTCGGCACCAGCGTCGACATGATGACGAGCTGCTCGGGGCATGTCCTGCTTGCCTTTACCCCGGTGGAGCGCCGCGCATCCGTGATCGCAGAATTGCCGGGCGCGGCCAGCGCGACGCTTCGCCGGTTGGAAAAGCGCCTCGAAGAGGTGCGCGGGCAGGGCTATGAAATGCAGCCCAGCGCCCGCGCCGCCGGCGTCACCGATATCAGCTTCCCCGTCTTCGGGTTCGACGGCCAGGTGAGCGCGGCACTGACCCTGCCTTTCCTTACCACCATCGACGGATCGCAGCGCAGCGACCTCGATGAAACGCGCCGGATGCTGGGTGAGGCGGCCCAGCGCATTTCGGAGGGGCTGGGGTGGCTGCCGCAATCGGGAAATGTGACAGACTAAAAAGCCTGGAGCGGCCGAGCCGATGCAATCGGATCGGCCGCTCCAGACGACGTCAGACCAGACGGTTCGTGCGGATCAGTTCCCGATACCAGTCGGCGCTGAGCTTGGGCGTGCGCTTCTGGGTCTTGAAGTCGACGTGGTGGATGCCGAACAGCTTGGTATAGCCGTCTTCCCACTCGAAATTGTCCATCAGGCTCCAGAGGAAGTAGCCGGCGATGGGATAACCTTCGCGCGCTGCGCGGTGCATGTGGGTGATATAGTTGCGCAAGTACATGACGCGGTCGGCGTCATAGACCTTGCCGTCCTTGGCCACCGGATCGTCTGCCGAGCATCCGTTTTCGGAGATGTAGAGCTTCCTGGGCTTCCACAACTCGCTGACCAGCCGGATCGACCAGTAAAGTGCCTCCGGGCTGACGTTCAGCCAGGGAGAGGCCATGCGCGGGGAGTTGGCGAGGTGGGGCAGGATCTCGTAGCCGCCCGGCGTATCCGCTGCGCGGACGGTGTTGGCGGTGTAGACATTGAGCGAGACGAAATCCAGCGCGCTGCCGATGGCCGCCATGTCTCCGGCCTGTACCTTGGGCGCATCCTTGCCCTGCGCCGCAAGGTAACTGTCGATATAGCGGCCTTCCATGATCGCGGTGAGGAACATGGCGTTCTCCTCGCGCATGGCTTTTCGGGTCGCGTCGATATGTTCGGGTGTCTCGATGGCGGGCACGAAGATCGTGGCGTTGTCGGCAAGGCCGACCTGGGTTCCGGCTTTCGCCTGCGCGCGGATCGCCTGTACGCCGAGACCGTGCGCCAGGACGCCGTGGTGCCGCACCTGGTTGACCTGGTCCATCGGCAGCCTGAGCGCCGGCGCCTTGTTGCCGTTCCAATAGGCGAGATCGGTGAAGCAGCGCAGTTCGTTCACCGTCATGAAATGCTTCACGCGGTCGGACGTCTTTCCTGCCATGAAACCGGCATAGTCGGCAAAGGCCAGCGCGGTGTCGCGCGATTGCCAGCCGCCCTTGAGGCCGGTCGGAAGGTCCCAGTGGAACAGGGTCATGTGCGGTTCGATACCCGCTGCGAGCAGGCCGTCGATCAGGCGGTTGTAATAGTCGAGGCCTTTCTGGTTCGGCTTGCCGCTGCCGCTGGGGAAGATGCGCGACCATGCGACGGAGAAGCGATAGGCCTTTACGCCCAGCGCCTTCAGCAGCGCGATATCCTCGGCATAGCGATGGTAGCTGTCGCAGGCGACATCGCCGTTGCTGCCGTCCGCGATCTTGCCCGGGGTACGGGCATAGGCGTCCCAGACAGTCTCGCCGCGCCCGTCTTCCTTCACGGCGCCTTCGATCTGGTAGGAAGCCGTGGCGCAGCCCCACAGGAAGTCGGCCGGGAAGGAGAGCGCGTCTTTCGCGGACGCCGCTGCGGTTCCGGGCCCGGTCCCAGGCGCCTGTGCCGCAGCCGCCCGCCCGCCGAGGGCCGCGCTCAGCGTGGCGGCGCCCAGTCCCAGCCCCAGTTCGCGGCGATTGATGCCCGTCATTGTCCTGCTCCTCGTGTCGTTTCGTTCGGGCTCATCACGCGGACCAGACCGGAAACCGACTGTCCGGTGGGCAATTTGCTCTTGCTGGTCAAGGTTCTTGCGGCCTGGTTCCACACCAGTTCCGCCTTGCGGCCGTCGTTCTTGCGATAGCCGTTGGTCGTGCCGTCATCGTCATAGAGCGTGAAGCGACCGTCCGCGCCGGGATAGACGCGGATGCTCTCGATCGCCTGGGTTTCGGCGGTGGACTTTACGGCAGCGCCCATGGGCACGATCGATCCGGCCTTCACGAACAGGGGAATGCGCGCAATCGAGGCATCGACTTCCACGCTTTGCCCGCCTTCGTAGCGCTGGTTCGTCCAGTAGTCATACCAGGCGGTGCCGACGGGAAGGTAGACCGTCTTGCGGGTCTGTCCCTGCTCGGTCACCGGCGCCACCAGGAAGGCGGGGCCGAACATGTATTCGTCGCCCAGCGTCGCGGCCTTGGGGTCGTTCGGGAAGTCCATGAACAGTGCCCGCATGAACGGCGTGCCGGTTTCGTAGGTATGCCGCCCCAAGGAATAGATATAGGGCATGAGCGCGTAACGAAGGCGCAGGTAGTCCGCCAGGATCGGCTCGGCCGCGGTGCCGTATTCCCAGATCGCGGTGGCGGGGCGCTGGCCGTGGATGCGCAGTGTCGGCGTGAAGACGCTGTACTGGAACCAGCGCACGAAGAGTTCGGGATAGTCGGGATAGTCCGGTGCCATCGCCGTCGCCCCGGCGGGGTCCACCAGCACGGGATGCTCCGCCTTGGGGCCGCTCGGCCATTGCCAGCCGCCGATGTCGCTGCCCCAGTAGGCCAGCCCCGAAGCCGTGAAGTTCAGCCCGGTCGGAACCTGACGGCGCAGCGCTTCCCAGGTCGATTTGACGTCGGACGACCAGAACAGGCTCCCGGTCCGCTGGGAGCCGAGATAGGCAGCGCGCGAAAGGATCATGTTGCGCAAGTTGGGCCGGTCCCGTGCCGAGCCTTCCGCTGCACCGGTCGTATGCACGAGCGGGAAGAGATTGTGATAGCGGTCGCCGGAACCGATGGAGTAGAAGTATCCGTCGGGGATCAGGTCGGGCTCGGTCTCGTCCAGCCAAAGCCAGTCGAAACCCTGGCTCAGGATGTTGTCGCGCACCGTATTCCAGAACCATGCGCGTGCATCGGGATTGGTGCTGTCGATCAACGCACCGGCACGGTCGAACCGCATCGGCAGACCGTCCACCGGCTTGCCCTCCTTGTCCTTAAGGAACCAGCCTTTGCCCTCCAGCGTGTCGAAATAGCGCGATTCCCGTTCGAAACGCGGCCAGACGCTGATGATCGAGCGCATTCCCAGCGATTTGAGGCGGTCGTTCATGCCCTTGGGATCGGGGAAGAAGGTGCGGTCGATGTCGATCTGGCCCATGCGCGTCCAGTAGAACCAGTCCAGCACCATCACGTCGAGCGGATAGCCGCGCTGGCGATAGCCGTCGGCGATGCCGAGCAGTTCCTGCTGGGTTTCGTATCGGGCCTTGCTCTGGATAAGGCCGAAACCCGCCTTTGGTGGCAGGGGCGTGGCGCCCGTCAGTCGGGCGTAACCGGCATAGAGATCGTCGCTGGTATTGCCGGTAATGACGAAGAAGGAGACCCGCTCGCCCACTTGCGATTGCCAGCGCGTGGCCGAGTGAAGTCCGGGCCAGACCAGGGTTCGGGACGGGTTGTCCCAGACGATGCCCCAGACTTTGCCGTTGCCCTTGCGGGTGACCATGAACGGCACGCAGACGGTTTCTCCGGCAGGCGCGTCATAGTAATGGGCGCAGTCGATCTGGCGGCCCTTCAGGTCCAGAGTGCCTTCCTGGTTCTGGCCAAGTCCGAAGTAGTGCTCGTCGGTAGCGGCTTCGAAAGAGGCTCCGACCTTGAAGGTCTTCTCGCCGTTGACGGTGACGGGGGCCATTTCCCAGCCGGACATCCTGGTCAGCAGCTCGCCCTGACCGTCACGGATGGCAAGGCTGACCGGCGGCAGCGAGGGCGCGAAGTAGCGCTCCATCTGGGTGGGTGCCTTGGGCCAGGGCTTGGTATCGACGGTCAGGCTGAGCGCGGCGGAGGAGAAGACATCGCCTTCGGAGGTGCTGCTGTGGTTCCAGCCGGCGTCGTCGGGTTTGGCATTGGGGCCTTCACCCGGAGCCGCTTCGGCCAGTTCGGGGTCGAGCGCGATGGTAACCCGCACGATATTGGGCGCGTAAGGCTCCACGGCCACGCGGGTGCCGTTGCGGTCCAGCAGGGCCATCGGCGCCGCGAATGCGGGTGATGCCAGGCCGAGGCAACATGCTCCCGCCACACCGGCCAGGATACGGGCCTTGAAGTTTCCTGCCATCATTCGTCTCATCCCGTTTTAATTGCAGTGTTCAGGAGCAGTCGGCGCCTGTCGATCGATAATGTGAGTAAGAAAGTACTGGGCCTTTACAGCCTCTTTCCGAGAGCCTTTTCGATGGCCGGTTCCGCAATGGGTGCCATGACGGCGCAGCCGTTGTCGAGAGGATGGACACCGTCTTCCGTGAAATGCGCAGCCATTACGCCCTGGCGTCGGTCAGGGGCGAACAACAGTCGGCATGAACGGTCCATCGATCCTCTCCGATTTCCGCTCCGATGTTCTTTGCCGACCGGTTTCGGAATTGCCATGCCTCATCCAACATAATCCACCTATGAAAGCAATTTTTATATTTCACAATATTTCGATTGGGAGTAATGAGTCGGACATCGTTCGCATCCGAGCTGCACGGAAAGACCCGCTAGCCGCAAAGGCCGGGCAAAGCGTCACGCCGGGCGGGCGATATGGATTGTGAGGATGCGCTCCGGTCAGGAGCCAGGGAGAGGAAGTCCATGAGGACGATTGTTCAGGCATCGCGCCGCGCGCGTCTGCTCGCCGGCATTTCTGCCGCGACTGCGGCGCTGGCAATGATCGCACCGGCGAGTGCGCAAGAGACCGCACCGGATCAGGGAAGCGGCGACGGCCCCGCGCAAGTGGGCGAGGCTGAGGCGCAGGACATCATCGTCACCGGTGTGCGTGCCAGCCTCAGCAGCGCGCAGTCCATCAAGCGCAACTCCGATGTCATTGTCGATTCCATCGTGGCCGAGGACATCGGCAAGCTGCCGGATCGCAACGTCGCAGAAGCGCTTCAGCGCATTACCGGCATCCAGATCCAGCGCAGTTTCGGTGAGGGCAGCTCGGTCTCCATTCGCGGTCTCAGCCAGGTGCGCACCGAAGTGAACGGCCGCGACGTGTTCACCGCCAACGGCGGCCGCACGCTGAGCCTGGAGGACGTGCCTTCCGAACTGCTGGCGGGGGTGGATGTCTACAAGAACCCGTCTGCCGACCAGATCGAAGGTGGCATCGGCGGTCTCATCAACCTGCGCACGCGCAAGCCCTTCGATTTCGACGGTTTCAAGGCTTCGGCCAGCGCCAGCATCAACTATTACGACCTTTACGGAAAATCGACGCCGCAGGCCAACCTGCTGCTGTCGGATCGCTGGGATACCGGCATCGGTGAAATCGGCGTGATGGTGGACTTCGCCTATCAGAAGACCGCATTCCGGCAGGACCAGATCTCCAGCCAGCCCTTCTACGAACTCGACCAGTCGCTCGACGCGAACGGCAATCCCAACGACGCGACAGACTATGCGGTGGCCGCCGGTCTGGGCCGTCTCGGCAAGGACACCTACATGCCCCACGGCGTGGGCATAGGACAGTATCTGGGCGACCGTCGGCGCCTTGGGATCGACGCGGCGGTGCAGTGGAAGCCGACCGATACCCTGCTGTTCACCGGCGAGTATGTTCGTTCCGATTACAAGTTCCAGTACGGCGACTACAGCTTCTTCGCCTATACCGGCGACAATCCGATCACGCCGGACTACACCCAGCCCTTCAGCTTCGATGACGACGGCAATTTTCGCAGCGGCACGTTCGTGAACGTGCCGATCGATTCCAACACCAGTCTCGAACGGCGCAAGTCGGTGACCAACGACTTCTCGGTCAACATGAAGTGGACCCCGACCAACAACCTTACGGTAAACGGCGATTTCCAGTATATTCGCGGCACGACGGACGGCCAGCGTTCGATCGTGATCCTTCATTCCAATGCCGAGCGACTCTACCAGGTGGTCGGCAGCGGGGTGCCGACCATGGACATCCTGCCGGACAACGACCCGACCAACGGCAACGGCTCGGTGACCGACGTGGCCAATTACGCACCGCTCGGCGGCGGTTACCTCGATTACATCGAACGTTCGGTAGGCAAGGAATATGCAGGCCGGCTGGATGCGGAGTACCGCTTCGACGGCGGATTCCTTCGCTCGATCTCGGCGGGACTTCGCTATACCGATCGCTCCGCCGTCACCGATTCCAGCACTTATGCCTATTACGGCACGACGGCGCTGGCCGACAATCTCTACGAAGTCCATCCGTTCCGTGGAGACCTCTATCGCGGCTATCAGGGCGTGCCGGACGGCGGCGTCTTCTTCAGCCGCGGCATCGTGCTGGACTACGATGCGACGCGCCAGGCCCTGGCACCCTATGTCAGCGATTCACAGCGGCAGGCCTTGCTCGACGGTGTCAGCTACGTCCCCAGCGACCGCAATACGCAGGGTGAGAAGACCTACACGGCCTACGGCCTCGCCAAGTTCGATTTTGCGGATTCCGGCCTCCCGCTGGACGGCAATATCGGCGTGCGGGTGATCAAGACCAAAGTCTCGACCGACGGGTTTATCGTCCAGACGCCGCAAGCCATCATCGATGGACAGCCTGGCAACGGCCCGATCTCCTATGTGCCGCTCGGCGTCAATTCCAGCTACACCAAGGCCTTGCCCAGCCTCAACTTGCGCTATCACTTCAACGACAAGCTGCAATTGCGCCTGGCCGCGTCGAAGGGGCTGACCCGGCCGGACTTCTCGCAGCTCAATCCCAACATCAATATCGTCGAGTTCAATTCCGGCAGCGGGCTGCGTACCGCTTCAAGCGGCAATCCGTTCCTGAAGCCGCTCGAGGCCAATCAGTTCGACGCTTCGCTGGAATGGTACTTCTCGCAGACGGGCTCGCTCTACGGCGCGGCCTTCTACAAGAAGGTGGACGGCTTCATCGCCAACATCACCAGCACCGAGACTTACGATTTCGGCAATGGTCCTTTCAACGTCGACGTGACACGCCCGCTGAACGGTGACAACGGCAAGATCAAGGGCTTCGAGATCGGCGGCAATACCTTCTTCGATTTCCTGCCCGGCTGGCTGTCCGGCTTCGGCGTCCAGGCGAACTTCACTTACGTCGATAGCAAGGCGCCAAGCCCCGATGCAGCCGATAATGAAGGCAACAAGCTGTCGGTGCCGCTCGAACTGCTTTCCAAATACAGCTACAACCTGATCGGTTTCTACGACCGCGGGCCGCTCTCGGCGCGTGTCGCCTACAACTGGCGCAGCAAGTATGTCGTGACCACGCGCGGCAACGGCAGCGGCAATCTGCCGATCTTCAACGACGCACGCGGCCAGCTCGACGCATCGATCACGTATACCGTGACGCCCAACTTCGCGCTGACGCTGGACGGCGTGAACCTGACGAATACCGAGAACCGGACCTACTACGGCATTGCAAGCAGGCCGCAGTCCAACGTTCTGAACGATCGCCGCATCAGCCTGACGGCGCGTCTGACTTACTGATCCGCCTTGCAGTGACGACTTCGCCTGCTACCGCTACGAACATGCCGGTAGCAGGCGAAGTGTGAGAAAGAGTGCCATGCGACAGGTTCTGCTCATAGATCTGGAGGACGAAGCCGAGGCCATTGCGCGCTATGAGGCCTGGCATGCTGCCGGCGCCGTACCGGGTGCGGTGGTGGGCAGCATATGCGCCGCCGGGATCTCCGACATGGAGATCTATCGCAGCGGAAACCGGCTGGTCATGGTGATGGAAACCGATCCGGGCTTCGATCCGGCTGCGAAGGCTGCGGCGGATGCGGCCGATCCTGCGATGCAGGAATGGGAGACGCTGATGGACAGCGTCCAGCGCCCGCTCTCCTGGGGAAGCGCCGAAAGCAAATGGACGGTGGCTACGCGCATCTTCTCCCTTCAGCAACAGACGTCCGGCAAAGGCTGATCAAGGCTCCGGCCGATCAGCGCCCCTGGCCCAGGCCGGTGGCCGCCCAGTAGATTCCGCCCATGAGGTGGGAAAGATACTGCGGATCGCGGTAGGCTTCGCCGTTGTGGCCCAGCGTCGTGACGAAGACGCGGCCCTTTTCATAGCGATGGAACCAGGCGACGGGATGGTCCTTGCCCATTGGCCTAGCGACTTGTCCGGGCCAGATGCGGGTCGGGTCGTAGCTTGTCTCGTCGACGCCCAGCACGGTTTCGATCCTTACGCCGTGCGGATTGGAGGTGACGTAGAACTCGTCGCTCCAGATCCAGCGCTGCGGCAGGCCGAAAGTGGCCGGGAAGCGGGGATCGACCGTGGTTACCACCCCGGTCTGGAGCATCGGATGTATCACGAAGCTGCGGCCGACCAGTTTCTCGTACCAGGGCCAGTTGTCCGGCGGCATTATCAGTGCGCGGTGAACGACGATCGCATTGCCGCCGCCCTGCATGTAGCGTTCGAAGTTCTGCCGCTGCGCCGCGTTCAGTTCCTCTCCGGGGGTGTTGAGGAACATCACGGCGGCATATTGTCGCAGGTCGCCTTCGAACTTGGTCGGATCGTTGGTGAAAGTCAGGTCGAAGTCGTGGATCCGGGCCAGATGTTCCAGGCTGTCGCGCGCGATCGGAATATATTCGTAGTGGTACTTGTTCGCGATGGCGAGCACGAGCAGCCGGTACTGCGGGTCTGCCCAGGCGCTTGCCGGGCACAGGAGTGCCAGCAGCACCAGCAGCGCGCGGAGGGCGCGCCTCACTGGCCGATCCTTGCGGCATAGAGCGCGTGGTGCGTCAGGATGTAGAGCGTCCCACGATCCGCGCCGCCCAGCACCAGCTGAAGGGGACGTTCGGGCACGTCGATCCGTCCGATTTCCTGTCCCTCCGGCGAATAGACGAAGACCTGTCCATTGGCGACATAGACCCGGCCCCGGGCATCCTTGGCCACGCCTTCGCCGCCGCGCTCCGCGAAGGGCTTGAGCCCGGTCAGGGTTCCACCCGCACCGACCACGCCGCTATAGGTCCGGTTTTCCGAGGCATTGGTCACGAACACGCGTTCGCCCGGCTTGCCCTGGATGAAACCGTAGCTGTCCAGCGAGTCCGAGAAACGTAGGCCGCGATGATCGGAGGGGCCTTGTGCGAACACGCGCCAGGCGGGAAGGACCACGCTGCCGTCCGGCGAGGCATATTCCTGGGCCTGGGGCTTGGCCATGTTGCGGGTGAACATCTCTGCCAGCGTGGTAAACTCGTAAGTTCGGGGATCGATCTGGTCCCTGAACTCGCCATTGATCCACCAGTTTACCGGAAGCACCGTGGCGGCACTGCCCGGTTTCCCGGCCGGGCGGGGCGCGATCATCGTCAGTTCGGTATCGGGCGATCCGGGCTTGAGGCTGTAGACCGTTCCGTTGCGCCCAAAGGAGGACAGGACGAGAAGATTGCCCGAGCGGTCCACCGTCAGGTTCACCGGATCGAGCGCGGCATCGCGCACGATCTCCAGCTTGCCGCCTTCCGACCAGCTCCAGATCCGCTGGAACTGACGGTCGATGAAGTAGAGCTTGCCTTGCGCATCCACGGCGCCGCCGCCGATGGAATGGAAGCCATCGGCCAGCTTGTCGACGCGCGCGCCTTCGAAGGTGACGGGCGCTACGGGCTCCGGCGCGGCCTTGACGTCCAGCACGGCGAACTCGCGTTCGCGCACGTCCAGGCCGTGCGTTACGTCGCGAAGTGCGTTCTCGAACGGGAACTTGGTCAGGCGCAGGAAGGTGGCGCAGCCGTTCTCATCGCAAGTGCCGAGCCCGCTTTCGGCATTCACATGGACGTTGCGGAAGCGGATATCCTGCGAATTGTAGAGCGTGACGGCGGCGGGCGCAGCCTTGCGGGTGCGGGTGACGCGATAGGCGTGGAGGTTGGCGACCAGGATATTGCTGGAATCGCGGATCTCCAGCGCGACCGCATCGCCGCTCTCCCCGGCTTCGCCTTCGGTCTGCGGGGCGAGCAGTTCCCAGTTGGAGACGCGGTTGAGCCCGATCTCGGTGCGGACGTGATGCTCGACGGAAGCCTGGATGATCCGGCCGGGGGTCGCGGTGTCGGAAATCAGGATGCCGGGATGGGCAAAGGTACTGGGGCTCCAGATATTGGCAAAAGTACCGCCGCCGCCCTGGGTGACCCAGAGGCTGGCATATTGGCCGTCCCAGCGGCGGGAGGCGTCGGGGTCGGCGGTGGCATTGTTGTTGTAGGGATCGGTGCGGGTGCCGTCGAAACGATTGGTGCCGTGGCCGCCCTGGAACTTGACGTCATTCACCATCGAACGGGCGCCCGCCTTCCACAGCAGGGCCGTGGCGCGGGGGTTGTTGCCATTGGTATCGAGCCCGATCCCGGCGACGATCGCTTCCCCGCCGGCCGCGCTTTCCACCAGCGCTTTCGGCGCGCCGATCCCGGCATAGGCAGGCGAACCGTCGGGCAGGACGATCTGGGTGAGGCTGGGATGGAGGCCGATCAGTACGCTATCGGGGCGCAGGCGCAAGGTCTCGCTGACCCTGTAGAACCCGGAAGGAAGGTAGACCACGCGGTGCGTGTCGATCGCTTTCTGGAGGGCGGCGGTGTCGTCGCTCCTGTTGTCGCCCCTGGCGCCGAGGCTGCGGACGTTCACCCAGTCGGAGACCGGCGGCAGCGCGCGGATGGCCGAGGTTGCGGCGGCGGGCAGGGCCGATATTGGTGCCGCGTCCATCTGCGTGCGATACTCGCCCATCTTGCCGAATGCCGGCAGCGTCAGTCCGTGCGTGAACGAGGCGACCTTGTAGCTCTGTCCCGTGCCGGGAACCGTTTTGCCGCTTTCGCGGAAGCGGGCGAAAACCGGCGTGCGCGAGGCCAGCGCATTCTGGAAGCCGACCTGGGTATAGACGTTGTTCTCGTTGGAGACGATCACGCCCGCCTTCGAGACGTTTTCGAACCGCACGTCCTGGCCCCAGAGCCAGTCGCCGTAGCCCTTGTCTATCTCGATGCCGACGGGCGTGTCGCGGATCGAGACGTTGAGCAGGGTCAGCCCGGCTTCATGCTCGCGAATGGCGGCGTCGCGCTGGCCTTCGAATGTGGAATCGACCAGGGCGAAGGGCCAGGCGGGGGAAGGCTTCTCCGCGAGGATGCCGTAGCGGCCGCCGCGAAAGTGCAGGTCTTCGGCCTCGTTGGCGACATGGTAGAGCCCGGCCAGACCGGATCCGATGTCGAAATCGGCATGGCTGACGAAGCTGTGCTGGGCCGAGTGGAAGCGGATGGCGGTGGCGGCGGGATTGCCTTCGAGGATGCGGAAATCGATATTGCCGAGCGCGGAGTAGAACGTGCCCGGATTGGCGTCTGCCACATCCTTGTTGAACGGCACGGAGCCGGGCGGCGGGAAGGCCACTTCGCGCGCGTCCTTGGGATCGCGTTCCCGCGCGGAGCCGGCAAAGACGAGCATGTGGCCCACCCCGCGCTGGAAACCTGGCGTCTTCGCGCCGAGCACGATGACCGGGCGTTTTTCGCCGATGCCGAAGATGCGCACGCCGGGCCAGAGGAACAGGGTGCGGCTGATGCGGTAGGTGCCCTGCGGCAGGAACACGATGCCGCCGCCTACGCCTTTGCCTGCAGGGCCTTGTGCGGCCTTGTCGATCGCCTGCTGGATCGCGGCGGTATCGTCCGTGCGTCCGTCGCCCTTGGCCGTCACGGTGACGGCGGAGGGATCGTCCGGCATGGCGGTATAGACGGAAGGGGATGCGGCAATCGGCGCGGCCGCCATAAGGGCCAGTATCGCCGTCGAGGCTCCCAGGATCGCGCGCATCGGTAGTTTTCTCCGTAGTATCGGCGGTATTATTATCGTCGTCCCGAGCTTGATCCGGGACCGCTGGTCGGGAACGGCCTCGCTCAGTCTGATAGCGCTATCACATTGACGCCAGCCCGCAAGGTGGGCTGTTCGCCGACAGCGGTCCCGGAACAAATCCAGGACGACGCCGACGGCAATGCAGGCTTAGAAATTGAAGCGGATGCCCGCGCGGTAGATCCGCCCCAGGGTGTCATAGAGGGCCGGGTTGACGTCGAGCCCTGTATTGGTCTGCGGCGAAGCCGTGGGATCCTTGTCGAACAGGTTGTCGATCTTTCCGTAGAGCTGCAGGTTCTCGTTGAACTTGAAGGTCGCGCCGATGTCCACGTAGAAAGCGCCCTTCATCGTGTTGTAGTCGATCGTCGGGTGGTTACCGGTGGAGGCCGGGCAGGACGTCTGGCAAACCACGTACTGGTTGCCGAAAGTACCGTCGCTGATCCAGCGTTCCTGCACGGTGAAGCTGAAGCGGTCGCTGTCGTAAGTCTGCACAGCCAGCCACTTCCAGTCGGGCGTGGCACCGGCGTTGTTGCCGGCTTGGTCGATCGGATCGACGCCCGCGATACCGGCGCTGACGATGAACTTCTGGATATGGGTGGCCAGCGCGCGAACGGTGAAGTTGCCCGGCAGGCCCAGCGGCTGCTGCCACTGGTAGCTGGCCTCGATGTCGAAGCCGCTGGTCTTCCACGAGGCGAGGTTGAACGGCTGGACGTTGACGAAGTTGGTGCCCTGCGGCCCGTCCAGCTGGAAGCCGCCGCAGAAGGCCTGGTTGCCGTCGAAGCAGAAGCGCACGATCTGGTCGGCCGAGAGGGTGGAGACCACGCCGTCCAGCTTGATGTGGTAGTAGTCGAACGAGAGGCTGAGGCCCGGCAGCCAGGAGGGACGCGACAGCACGATGCCGAGTTCGGTGTTACGCGCCACTTCCGGCTTCAGGTCTGGGTTGCCGATCGTGTTCTGGAAGATCTGCACCGCCTGGTTGCTGAACGGGTCGTTGAAGTTCGGCACCGTGGTGACGGTGGGCGCGGCGAAGAGTTCGGAAAGGTTGGGCGCGCGCACATCGCGCGAGGTGACCGCGCGCAGGCGGATGCCGTCGAGCGGGGTGTCCCAGGTGCCGCCGACCTTCCAGGTCCAGACGGTGCCCGAAGTGCTGTAGTGCGTGGCGCGCGCGGCGCCGTTCAGGTTGGCGCGGCCGAAGTCGTCGCTGTTGAGCAGCGGCAGGTCGACTTCGAGGTAGCCTTCGTAGACATCGTACTTGCCGCGACCGTTCTTGTAGTTGCCTGCCGCCCAGTTGCTGCCCAGCGTGGAATTGAGCAGCGGATCGGCCGGATAGTCCGGGCTGTTGGGGCTGATATCGGAAACGCCCGCGCCATAGGGGTCGGCGTTCACGCGGTAGAATTCGCGGCGGTATTCGCCGCCGAACGCTACCGAAACCGGACCTGCCCAGGAATCGAAGGGATTGCCCGAGAAGTTGGCGCTGAGAACGTCCTGCGTCAGCTTGGTATGCTGGAACGGGCCGTTTTCGTGCGGCGCGACATAGGCGAGGGCGGAAGCGGAAGGTGCGAAGTTGCCGAAGATGTTGATCGGCTGGCAGCCATTGGCCCGCGCCACCGGATCGGCACAGACGATGGCGCCGTCCAGCGCGATCGCATTGGTTGCGGCCACGTAGCGGTTCTGAAGCACGATGTCGCGGACGTTGATGTCCGAGATGGTGATGCCGTGTTCGTAATAGGCGTCGTAGTTCCAGTTCGTGCCCACCAGATCGAAGGCACCCTTCAGGCCGCCGACGAAGCGGTACTGCTTGCGGTTGGTATAGACGCGGGGATCGGGGAACGAGGCATTGGCACTCCCGAATCCGAAACTGGTGATCCCGGCGGTTGCGCAGCGGTCGCGCACGAGCTGCGGCAGGAACGGATTGGCGCACTGTACCGTCAGCGAACCCCGGTTGTATCCGGGGCTGGGCTGGTTGTTGGTCTTCACTTGCGCGATGTTGACGGTGACGTAGGCTTCGTTGTTGTCTGCGAAGTCGTAGCCGATGCGGCCATAGCCGTTGATGCGCTCCAGTGCGGACTTGAGCGAGGCGCCCGATCCCGGCGCGCCGGAAAGATCCCCGCCTTCGCAGAAGCTGTTGCCGCGGAAGCAGTTGCTGACCTGCCCGTTGCCCAGCGGCTGTCCGTTCGAGCCGTAGTCGAAATTGTAGGGCGTGCCGTTGGCGTCGAAGGCAATGCCCTGGAGCGGGCCGTTGTTGATCAGGCCGTAGCGGGCATATTGGTAGGGCTGCGCATAGTCGCGGTAGTTGAACTGGGGCAGGCCATTGTTGGTCTGACCGGTGTTCATCAGCGTGGTCGCGCGATACCAGTCGCGGCTGCCTGCAAGGTCGGTGCCGAAATCGCCCGCGCCGACGCCGCCTTCATGGTCGTACTCGCCGCTGACCACGACATGGAGGCGGTCGTCGAGGAACGACTTGCCCCAGGCCGCCTGGACGAGGGCGGTTTCGTCATCGCCGTACTTGGTGATGCTACCCAGGATATTGCCCTTGAACCCTTCGAACCGGGTGTCGGTGATGAAGTTGACGACGCCGCCCACCGCATCGGAACCGTAGGAGGCGGAGGCGCCGCCCGTCACCACGTCCACGCGCTTGACCAGCAACTGCGGAAACATGGAAATGTCGGGCACGCCGGTCACGTTGGCGCCGACCACGCGCTGCCCGTCAAGCAGGGTCAGGGTGCGGATCGGCTGGAGGCCGCGCAGGGAGAAAGAGCTGAGGCCCTGCTGTCCGCTCGACGTGCTGAAGGTGCCGGTGGAGGCGCCGGTAGAGCCCTGGAGCGAGGGCAGCTGCGCGATCGTGGTGAAGATGTTGGGCTGCGCATTGGCGGTGATCTGCTCTTCGCCGATCACGGTCGTGGGCGTCGGCGCGTTGAAGCCGCTGGTGGTGATGCGCGAACCGGTGACCACGATTTCCGAAGCCTGTCGCTCGGAAACGGGTTCGGCCGGAGTCTCTGTCGGAGCAGGCGGCTGTGGGCTCTGTTCCTGAGCGTGAGCCGCGCCTGCAAGCGAGACGGCGACGAGCGCGACGAGGCTGGCCCCGGCGCGCTGGTGGTGCATGATGGTCCTCATTTTCATCGATCCTTCCCCTCTTCCTTCCCGGCCGTCTCTTCCCAGGGCGGCCGTACTATTGTCGTGCGATCTGGTGCGGCGCGGTCACGGATGCGCGGCGTAAAGTGCGTTGTGCGTCAGGATGAACAGCGTGGCGCCGTCAGCGCCGCCGAACAGGATCTGGAGTGGGCGGTCGGGCACGTCGATGCGGCCCTGTTGCCTGCCGTCGGGCGCGTAGACGTAGATCTGGCCGTTCGCGACGTAGACCCGGCCCTGCCGGTCCACCGCGACGCTCTCGCCGCCGCGATCGGCGAATGGCTTGAGGTCCTGCAGGGCGCCACCCTGGCCGACCGCGGCGCTGTAGGTCCTGTTTTCGGAACCGTTGGTGACGAAGATCCGTTCGCCCGCACGGCCGGAGATCAGACCGTTCGCGTTGAGGCTGTTGGACCAGCGCCAGCCGACATGATCGGTGGGGCCCTGCTGCCAGACGCGGAAGGCCGGTAGCGCCAGGCTGCCGTCGGGCGAGACATATTCCTGCGCCTTGGCCGCACCGGCATCCTGCGCGAACAACTCAGCCAGAGTGGTGAACTGGTAGGTCTTGTGATCGAGCTGGTCGCGGAACTCGCCGTTGACCCACCAGTTGACCGGAACCAGCGTCCGGGCGGCGGACCCAGCCCTGCCGCGCACCGGGGTCGGGGAGATCACGGTCATCTGGTCCTTGGGACCGGCGGGATCTATCGAATAGACACCGGCCTTTGCGCCGAGCGAGGACAGCACCAGCAGGTGGCCGGATGCATCGACGGCCAGGTTCACCGGGTCGAGCGCATTGTCGCGCACCACTTCCAGCCCGCGCTCGCCTGTCCAGCGATGGATGCGCTGGAAGCGGCGGTCGATGAAGTAAAGCGCGCCCTTGGCGTCGGTCGCCGCGCCGGAGATCGACCAGAAGCCGTCGGCCAGTTTCTCCACGGGCACGGACGATACCGCAGCGGCGGCAGCGGTGCCGCTTTTTGCGACGTCGAGGCTGGCGAACTCGCGCTCGCGCACGACGCTCTTGCCGGTCACGTCCTCAATGGCGTTGTCGAACGGGTACTTGCTGGCGCGCAGGAAGGTGCCGCAGCCTTCGTCGTCACAGGTGGCATAGCCGCTCTCGGCATTGACGTGGACGTTGCGGAAGCGGATCTCGCCGGAGTTGAACAGCTTCGCGGCGCTGTGCGCCGGGTGATAGCTGCGAGTCACGCGGTAGGCATGGTAGTTGGCGAAAAGGAGATTGCGCGAATTGCGGATTTCCAGCGAGACGGCGTCCGGGCCGTCGCCCACTTCCTGTTCGGTCTGGGGGGCCAGGAATTCCCAGTTCTGCACGTTGTCGAGCACGATCTCGTTGCGGGCGTGATGCTCTACCGACATCTCGTAGACATGGCCGGGGGTGCTGGTATCCGTCACCATGAGACCGGCCTGCGCGAAGGTATTCGGGCTCCACACGTCCGCAAAAGTGCCGCCGCCGCCGTCGGTCACCCAGATGCTGGGATATTGCGCGTCCCAGCGCCCGTCCGCGACGGGATCGCCGCTGCGGGCGGAGAGGGAGCCCAGCGGCTTGCCGTCGGCGGTCGGGGTGCCGCCGCCGCCCATGATCTTCACGTCCTCGACCAGGCTGTTCTCGCCCGAGCGCCAGAGGAGGGCGGCAGCGCGCGGATTGACGCGGCCGGTGAACAGGCCGAGGCCCGAGACGATATTGTCGCCGCCGCGCGGGCTTTCGAGGATCGGCAGAACCGCGCCGAGACCGGCATGGGCGGCATTGCCGTCCGGGATGTAGAGCTGCGTCATTGCCGGATGGAGGCCGATCAGCACGCTGTCCGGCCGCAGGGTCAGGCGGTTCGTCACCTTGTAGAACCCTGCGGGGAAATAGAGCACGCGGTTCGCGTCGATGGCGCGCTGGATCGCGGCGGTATCGTCGGCCTTGCCGTCGCCCATTACGCCCTGGCTGCGCACGTCGACCCATTCGTTCATCGGCGGCAGATCGCGGATCGCACCCTTGCGTGGTGCGGGCAGGGCGGAAAGGCTCTCGATCTCCGCTTTCGTCGCATAAGCCCCGTCGCTGCCGAGCGCGGGCACGGCGAGGCCGTAGGAAAAGTCCGAAACCTTGTAGGCAGGGCCCTTGCCCGCAACCGTCCGCCCGCTGTCCCGGAAGCGGGCGAAGACCGGCGTGCCGCTGGCGAGGGCATTCTCGAAGCCGATCTGGGTGAAGACATTGTTCTCGTTCGAGATGACGACGCCTGCCTTGCTGACGTTCTCGAACCGGACGTCCTTGCCCCAGAGGCTGTCGCCGTAACCGCGATCGACCTCGATTCCGACCGGCGTGTCGCGGATGAGGACATTGACCATGGTCAGCCCCACCTCGTGTTCGCGGATGGCGGCATCGCGCTGACCGTCGAAGCTGGAATCGAGCAGGGTGAACTGCCAGGCGGGAGACGTCTTCTCGGTGACGATGCCGTAGCGGCCGCCGTGGAAGTGGACGTTCTCGATGACGTTTCCGGCCTGATAGACCCCGGCGAAGGCCGAGCCGAGGCGAAAGTCCATGTGGCTGAGGAAGGCGTGCTGGGCCATGCGGAAGCGCACGCCGGCAGCGGCCGGGTTGCCTTCGCCGATCTCGATGTCGAGATTGCTCATGGCGGAATAGAACGTGCCGGAATTGGCGTCCCGCACCGTCTTGTCGCGGGGAACCACGGTGGGCACCGGAACGGGCACGTCGCCGACCGCGTATTGGTCTCCCCCGGCGAAGACGATCATCGTCGAGACGCCTTTCTGGAAGCCGGGCGTGCGCGGTGCGAGAACGATGGTGGGGCGTTCCTGGCCGAAGCCGTAGACCCGCACGCCCGGCGGCACGATCAGACTGCGGGTGATGCGGTAACGGCCGGAAGGGAGCAGTACCATGCCGTGGCCACCCGAATCTCGCGCCCTGTCGGTCGCGGCGTCAAGCGCATCCTGGATTGCGGCGGTATCGTCGGTGCGGCCGTCGCCTGCGGCCTTCACTGTAACGGCACGAGGCTCATTGGGCGCGACGGGGAAGACGGAAATTCCGGCAGCGCGCGCGCCCGTGTGGGGGACAAGCGCAGTCGCCGCCAGCAGTGCCGTCATCAATGCGCCCCGTCCGATCATTGCCGTCTCCCTGCCGGATTCTCTTTGTCGATCCGTCCTAATGCGCGGGGTCGGGCTTGGCACTTGCGACAAAGGTCGTAGTTCCCAGCAGACAGTCTGCGCCCGTATAGCTCGGCCATCATCGCGATGGGCCTTGCGCCGTCGCCGGGCTGCAAGGACCCCGATTTGCCAAAATCCTCAGGAAGCGCCGCCGATGTTCCCGGCGCCATCATCGTCATGGGCGTCAGCGGTTGTGGCAAGTCCACGCTGGGCGCGTTGCTGGCCGAAGCGCTCGATTGCGTGTTCCTCGAAGGCGACATGTTCCATTCGCCGGAAGCGGTGGAGAAGATGCGCGCCGGCCACGCCTTGACCGATGCGGACCGCTGGCCCTGGCTGGACCGGCTGGGCGCTGCGGCGGCCGAGGCCGTTTCGCGGGACGGACGCGTGGTGGTTGCCTGCTCGGCTCTGCGCTTGGCCTACCGCGATCGCCTGCGGGCGGCGATCGGGGATGGAGCGCGGTTCGTGCTGCTGGAGGCGAGCCGGGAAAACCTGTTCGCGCGCCTCGGGAACCGTCCCGGCCACTACATGCCGCCGAGCCTGCTGGACAGCCAGCTCGCCACGCTCGAAGCGCCGATGGTGGGAGAACATGTCGTGGTACTGGCAAGCGAGGAAGCGCCTGAAATCCTGCGCGACCGGGTGCTGCGGGAACTGCGCCCTGCCTGAGCGGGCGTCGCGTCAACAGGCCTAGGGTGTGCGGGGATTCAGTTCAGGTGGAGCCGAGAATGGTGGCTTTTCGTGACCCGGAGCGCAGCGTACTTTCGGTACGTGAGCACCGGAAGCGCGAAAGGCCGCCGTTCGCAGGCCCGCATGAGCTGAATCCCCGCACACCCTAGGGCATCAGGCGGCGGCGGCCTTCCCATAGGTGCCAGCGCATGGCCAGGGCCGCGCCTTCGGCGTCCTGCGCCCGGATGGCGTCGACGATGACTTCGTGCTCGCGCAGCATGGCAGCGATGACTTCCGGCGGGCGCGAGCGGGAGATGTCGACCCCCGCGCGCATGATCTTCTCCACGTCCGACTCCAGCGCATCGAAGGCGATCAGGAAGGCGGGATTGCCGGTTGCGGCGGCGATGCGGCGGTGGAGTTCCATGTCTTCGGCATGGGCGGGCGCGTTGGACAGCAGTGCCTCGCGCAGCATCTCCATGCCTTCCTCGACATGGGCCATCTCCATCGACGTGCGCCGGGTGGCGGCGAGCCGACAGGCCTCCGCCTCCAGCACGAAGCGCACTTCGTAGCTGCCCAGCGTCGAGGGAAGCTCGCTCATCGGCATGAAAGCGGCCAGCCGGTCCGAAGGGCGGCTTTTCACGAAGGAGCCGGCGCCGCGCCGCGCCTCGGTGATGCCGTCGGAGGCGAGGCGCACCAGCGCCTCGCGCACGATGGCGCGCGATACGCCGAACATCTCCGCCAGCCGCGCTTCCGAAGGCAGGCGCGCGCCGACCTCCAGTTCCTTCGACTTGATGATCTCGACGATGCCCGCATAGGCATGGTCGGAAAGCCGCGCCTGGTTCATCGAAAGTCCTGCCTGCCCGTCATGCCCCCTCCTTAGTTAGATGACGCTGCTCGCCGCAAGCACCAGCAGCAGGCCGACCACGGCCACGACGGTTTCCATGATCGACCATGTGCGGAAGGTGCCGGGCATGTCGGTGCCGAGGTAGCTCTTCACCAGCCAGAAGCCGGGATCGTTGACGTGGGAGAAGAACAGCGATCCTGCGCCGATGGCGAGCACCATCCACTCGGGTTCGACGCCCGATGTGGCGACCAGGCCTTCCATCACGCCCGCCGTGGTGATCGTGGCGACCGTGGCGGAGCCGGTGGCGAGGCGGATACAGACCGAGACGCCCCAGGCCAGCAGCAGGGGAGAAATCGCGCCGTCGCCCGCGAGCCGCACCAGCATGTCGGAAAGGCCCGCGGTTACCAGCACTTGCTTGAGCGCACCGCCCGCGCCGATGGCCAAAAGGATGCCCCCTGCGGGCGCCATGGCCTCCAGCCAGATCGCGTCCTGGATGCGGCGCTCGCCAAGGCGTCCGCCGAACAGCAGGGGCAGGGCGAAGAGATTGGCCAGCAGCAGGGCGATGACCGGATCGCTGACCCAGGTGAGCCAGGCGAAATGGGCGGCAACCGCAGGCGGGGCGATCGCGACCGCCTGTCCTGCGGCGATCAGTACGACCGGCAGCAGCACCGCGGTCAGGGCGCGCAGGACAGAGGGCGTTGCCACGTCGATGGTTTCGGGTGCGAGGAGCGGCGGGCTGAGCTTGACCCCGCGCGCGGTGAACCGGGCGAGCAAGGGGCCCGCGATGATGGCCGTGGGAATGCCGACCAGCAGCCCGTAGGCCAGCGTCAGCCCGAGATTCGCGCCGAGGGCGTTCACCGCCAGCAGCGGGCCCGGATGCGGCGGTACGAGCGCATGTACAACCGAAAGGCCGGACAGCGCGGGCAGCATCAGCCGCAGCTTGGATTCGTCGTCGTCCATGCCCTTGGGCAGGGCGGCGGCGGCGGAAGCGACGATCGGCAGCAGCAGCACCAGGCCGGTCTCGAAGAACAGCGGCAGGCCGATCAGCAGCGCGGTGAAGAGGCTTGCCCATGGCGCGCCTTTGATGCCCGATACGCGCAAGGCGGCATGGGCCAGCCCGGCAGCGCCGTTCGACAGTTGCAGCATGGCGCCCAGGCCCAGCCCCAGTGCCACGACCAGTCCGGTGCCGCCCAGGATCGTGCCTGCGCCTTTCTCGACGGACTTGGCGGTTTCCTCCAGCGGGATTCCGGCAAGGATGCCGACCGTGAAGGCGCCGCAGAGCAGACCCACGAACGGGTGAAGCCGTCCGCGCACGATCAGCGCGATGGAGAGCGCGATGCCGATGACGGCCGACAGGATGAGCCTGATATCCTCGGCAGTCATGACTTGACCGATTCGCATGAGGAAGACCGGATATTGCTGCATGGGCCCAGCGGCCGCGCTCGACGAAATGACGGCGTCATTCCTCGCCTCTCCCTTGTCCTTGCTTTGTGGTTGGGCTGGCGGTGCTGCCCAAATCTGTTGGACAGGTTATAGCTGCAAGATCGGCTTATTCTAGATATTTTAGTGTTAGCGGTACGATTTTGCTTGAACCTGTCTGACTGATTCCAGTATCACCATGATCAACGAACTCCGGTGCGGCGGGGCTTTCATCCCTTGTGCGGCGCCATAGAATCGAGTCACCAAGGGAGAGAGATATGCACCTCGTTGCAGATCTGTGTACGGTTCCCGTCAGCCAGGATGTCGCCGCGCGCGCGGCCCCGGTCGAGACGCTCCATTTCACCCCGACCCAGCTCAAGGTGCTGCGCTGCGTGCGCTCGGGCCTGCTCAACAAGCAGATCGCCTATGAGCTGGGCATGGCGGAGGCGACGGTGAAAGTTCACATGACGGCGCTGATGCGCAAGTTCAACGTGCGCAACCGCACCCAGGTCGCCATCGCGGCCGGGCGTCTGGCTTAGGTCCGGGAATATGGGGTCCGGGAATATGGGATCTCGGCGCGAAGTTCTCGGCATCGGCGCGGGTATGGCGGCTCTGGGGCTTGCCCCCGGTCTTGCGTCCCGGGCCTTCGCGGCCGATCGCAAGATCGGCTATGCCCCGGCCGATCGCAAGATCGGCTATGCCATCGTGGGGCTGGGCTATTACGCCACGCGTCAGATCATGCCGAACTTTGCCGGTTGCGAAAACGCGCGGCTTGTCGCCCTTGTCAGCGGTACGCCTGCCAAGCTGGAGCAGTACGGCAGCGAATACGGTATTCTACCCAGTCATCGCTACAGTTACGATCAGTTCGACCGCATTCGCGACAATCCCGATATTGACGCCGTCTACATCGTACTGCCCAACAGCCTGCATGCCGAGTACAGCATTCGCGCCGCGCAGGCGGGCAAGCACGTCCTCTGCGAAAAGCCGATGGCCACTTCCGTGGCCGAATGCCAGGCGATGATCGCGGCCTCCCGCAAGGCGGGCAAGAAGCTGATGATCGGCTATCGCTCGCGCTTCGAGCCTTACAACCGGCTGGCGATAGAACTGGCGCGCGGCGGCCATGTCGGTCCTACCCGGCTGATCACGGCGGAGCATGGCTTTCCGATCCAGCCGGGACAATGGCGAATCGACAAGGCGCTGTCCGGCGGCGGATCGATGATGGATATCGGCATCTACAGCCTCAACGCGGCGCGTTACCTGACCGGGGAAGAACCGGTCGAAGTGAGCGCGGTGGAATCGACGGACCGCAGCGATCCGCGCTTCCGCACGGTGGAGGACCGTATCAGCTTCGTGCTCCGCTTCCCCTCCGGCATCGAGGCGAACTGCATTTCAAGCTATAGTTCGGCGCACAACGGCTACCGGGTGATCGGCACGCAAGGCTGGATCGCGATGGAACCGGCCACGCCTTATGTCGGGCAGACGATGACGATCCGCAAGGACGGGGTTACCGCTCCGAGAACGCTGCCGCCGCCAGCGCGCAACCAGTTCGCAGGGCAGCTCGATCATCTGGCCGAGTGCATTCTGAAAGGGACGACGCCGATCGTCGCGGGCGAGGAAGGTCTTGCCGACATGCGCGTGATCGAGGCCATTTACCGTTCGGCCGCAGAGCGCCGACATATCGAGATGACGACATGATGAACCGACGCAGCCTGTTGGCCGCACTTTCTGTCGCGCCCTTTCTGGATGCCGCGCGGGTGGCGGCCGAGGAGCCTGCATTCGGTGCCGTGCGCCGCCTGGACCCCGGTCTTGATCGTATCGTTGCGCCGGGGGCATCCGTCAGGCGCCTGGCATCGGGATTCCGCTGGGCGGAAGGGCCGGTCTGGGTCCCGCGCGAAAACTGCCTGCTGTTCGGCGATCCGCCCAGCAACACCGTCCACCGCTGGTCCGCGAAGAACGGTGTCGAAGTGTTCCTGCGCCCTTCCGGGCTTCAGTCGCCGGTCCCGTCCGCGATCCGCGAGGCCGGGCTCAATGGCTTGGCGCTGGATGGGCAGGGCAGGCTGATCGCGGCGGACAGCGGATCGCGCGGGATCGTGCGTATCGATCTCAAGTCCCGCGCGCGCGAGACACTGGCCGACCGTTTCGAAGGCAAGCGCTTCAACAGCCCCAACGATCTTTGCGTGGCCAGATCCGGTGACGTCTACTTCACCGACCCGACTTACGGTTTTGCCGAAGGGGACGAATCGCCGCTGCGCGAACTGCCTTGGTGCGGGCTCTACCGCCTTTCGCCCGGCGGCAAGGTCGACCTGCTGGACCGCAGCCATCGCCGCCCCAACGGAGTCGCCCTGTCGCCGGACGAGCGCACGCTCTACCTCTCGCTGTCGGACGAGAAGCAGCCTGAAGTCCTTGCCTATGCCCTAGACGCGGACGGCATGCCGGGAGATCGGCGCCTGTTCCTCGATTTGCGCGCCGATCTCGCCGCCGGCAAGCCGGGCCTGCCGGACGGCATCAAGACCGGCGCCTCGGGAACTGTCTTCGCCACCGGCCCCGGCGGTGTCCATGTCTGCACGGCCGCAGGGCAGGCGCTGGGCGTGATCGAGACCGGCAAGGCCGTGGCCAATTGCGCGATCGGGCAGGGGGGCAAGTCCCTGTTCCTGACCTCTGCCGACAGTCTGGCCGTGATCTCGCTGCGCAGTTCCTAGAGCGAATTGCGGGCGGCAATGCCCCCCAACACTCGCGCGGATGGCTTGGCCGTCCGGGCGAAAGTCTTGCGGTCCAGCGTGTGCAAGCCGAACTGGGGCTTGTATCCGAAAACCCATTCATAATTGTCCACCAGCGACCAATGCATGTAACCGAGCACCGGCACGCCTTCGTCCATGGCCCGCTTCAACTCCGTGAGAGCGGCCGGGATCAGGCGGGCACGTTTCCCGTCATCGGATGAATTTATGCCGTGCTCGGTGACGATGACCGGTACGCCGCTGACCTGATGGGCATAGCGCACCGCTCCGGCGAGAGAGGGGGGATACACTTCCGAACCCGCATCGTTGGTTTCGGCACCCTTGGGAGCCGGCAGGCGTCCCTTGTCGTTCCACACCGAGCGTTCGTAGTTCTGGACGCCCACGAAGTCGTTGCCGCGTGCGGCCTCCAGCCAGGGCTGGTAGAGTTTTGCCCGCATCGCGTCGCGCAGGCTGTTCCTGCCCGCTTCCTGATCGTCGATGATGGCCAGGCTGACGCCAACGGGAAGATCGGGACGGACCGCCTTGATCGCCTCGCGCCCGGCCTTGTGGCCGGCGAGAAGGTTGGTCTGCACGACTTGCGGATCTGCGACATAGAGCGGGTTGCCCGGCAGGTATCGTGCCACGCCGTGTTCCCTGGCAGCCGCTTCCTGCATGGCCTGGTCCGCACCGAGCAGCCTTTGCCCGATGTCGCCAGGCAGCACCACGTCCAGCAGACCACTGAGATTGGGTTCGTTCAGTGTCAAAGCCTGTCCGATCCCGGCTGACAGATGGCGTGCTGCCCGGTCGCAGTACCGCGCGAAAAGCGCGGGGGCCTCGGCGTTCGACCAGCCGCCTTGCGCGGCGAACCAGGAGGGCGTGGTGAAGTGGTTGAAGGTCACCATCGGGTTCAGGCCGCGTTCCCGGCACCCTTCGATCATTGCCTTGTAGTGTTCCAGCATCGCGATCGAGAATTCGCCCTTGGCAGGCTCGATCCTGGCCCATTCCAGGCTGAAGCGATAACTGTTGAGACCCAGTCCCTTCACGAGATCGAGGTCGGTGCGCCACAGTGCGAAACTGTTCGCCGCATCTCCTGAAGGTTCGGCATAGACCGTGGGCTTGGCGTGTTCCATGGCCCATACATCGCTGTTCACGTTGTTGCCTTCGACCTGATAGGCCGCGGTGGCGGCACCCCCAGAGGAAACCTTTCGGGAATGCCGGGGCCACGGGCCTGGCCGTGCGCGCCAGCGCAGGTGTCGTTGCAGGTGCCAATGCAGTCAGGCCGGAGATGGCGGCGCCTGCCAGAATGGAGCGTCGGTCGATCATTGTTCTCTCCCCTGTTTCGTAACCGCGATGCGATTCGATGGCTCATAGTTAGAATCTATATTCTAAAATGGGAAGTGCCCTAGCAGGGGGCGGGATGGAACAGGTGTGGAAGGCGTTTGCGGCCTCCCTACCTCGCAAATTGGCATCGAACGATCTGCTTGACGACCGATTGCGCCTCCATTAATTAGAATGCGTATTCTGGTTTTATAACGAATGCCCATAAGGGCCAGCAGACGCATTGGGGAGGATTCCATGAAATTGAATTTCCTGCTTGTTTCCGTGTCCGTGTTCGCCATGCCGACAATGGCTCTGGCGCAGAACGCGGCCGACGAATCGCAGGAGCAGGCGAGTGGGCTTGGCGACATCATCGTCACGGCAAACCGCACTGCATCGAATGCACAGGACACGCCTACCGCGCTCAATGTCTATTCCGGCGATGCGCTGCGCGATGCGGGTATCGCCTCGGTTCGTGACCTTGCCTCGATCGACGCCAGCGTGAACATCTCGCCCTCGGCGGGCGCGGCCTATGTCGCCGTTCGTGGCATCGCCTCTACCGATGTGACCGAGATCGGCGATCCTTCGGTTCCGGTCGCGCGGGACGGTTTCTACACCAACCGCTCGTTCTCGCTGAACTCCTCGATGTACGATCTTGCGCGTATCGAAGTGTTGAAAGGACCGCAGGGTACTTTGAACGGACGCAATTCAACCGGCGGTCTGGTCAGTATCATCACCAATCGTCCCAAGTTCGAGAATGGCGGCTACAGTTCGGTGGAAGTCGCCAATTTCGGCACTTTCAATGGTGAGATGGGTGCCAACCTGGCGATCAGCGACACTTTCGCGATCCGCGCATCGGGGACCTATCTCAGCCACAACGGCTATCGCAAGATCGACGGCCCCACCAGGAGCGGCGACGACGAGGATTTTGCCTCTGGCCGTATCCAGGCGCTCTACAACTCCGGGGGGCTTTCGGCGTGGGTTTCCTATCAGCACGATTCCCGCGTGGTGAACGGCGACGCGATCCTGCGCGGCACGCTGGGCGGACCGAAGCCGAGCTTCAGCGATCTGGGCGCTTTTCCCGGGAATTCGCCGCAGAAGACCACCCTTGAAGGCGATCGCATTCGCTGGGAACTGTCCTATACGACCGACAGCAATCTCAACTTCATCTACGCGGGCGGCTACGACAGCCAGAACTGGGTCAACGTGCTCGACGCGACCGGCCCGGAATATCCCGCCAACCGCCAGTTCCGGCAGAATGAGCGACCGAAGACCTGGAACCACGAGTTCCGCGTAAGCAACGACAACAGTTCGCGTCTGTTCTTCCAGGCCGGATACTTCCGGTTCAGCGAAAACAACAAGGTCGACTCCGGGCTCTACAACCGCGAAATGACCGGGCCTTTCGCGGTTGGCGGTCCGCTCGAGGCGCTGGGGCAGCCCGATCAGTACGGTATCAAGTTCGACTACAAGATCCGTACCCGCTCCCAGGCGGTCTTCGCGCAAGTCGATTATGACCTGACGGATCAGTTGGAGATCAGTCTGGGCGGCCGCTATACATGGGACAAGAAAGTACGCAGCGGGCAAGCCCTGCTGGATCTTCAGGCGCTGGCCAGCCCCTTCGCGCCTGCCTCGACCTTCCCGGTCGAAGGCAACGGCAGGCTGAGCGACAGCCAGCCGACCTGGCACGCCGGCCTCAACTATCGGCCGGCACCCGATACGCTGATCTATGCCAAGTACGATCGCGGCTACAAGTCGGGCGGTTTCAACTCCAACGGCAGCTCGGCACCGGTGCCCTACGATCCCGAACAGCTCGATGCCTTCGAAATCGGCACCAAGAACTCATTGCTGGGCAATACGCTTCAGCTCAACGGGGACGTGTTCTACTCGAACTATCGCGGTTACCAGGCTTCGCAGACTTCCGATGTCCTCCAGGGCAGCGGTATCTTCAACGTGGGTTCGGCGAAGATATTCGGGGTCGAGGGTGAGGTGAAGGCGCTGCTGGGGCAGAACACGCGCCTCGGGCTGAACGCGGCCTACCTGCACACCAAGTTCGGGGACGGCATCGTCGTCAACGATGGTGACGGCAATCCGGCGGATATCAGCGGAAATCGCCTGCCCAATGCCCCATCGTTCACGCTGACAGGGTCGATCGACCAGGACATCGTTCTGGGGTCCGGCAAGATCACCGCGCATGCCGATGCCAAATATTCGTCGAAGTACTACTTCTCCGCCTTCAACCTGGACGACATCTCGACCGGCAGCTTCGCCATCGCCAATGCTTCGCTGGGTTACGAACCGAACCATGGCGGTTGGAAGGTGATCGCCTTCGTGCGCAACATTTTCGACAAGAACGTGCTGTCCTATGCGCAGCAGAACTTCGTTTCGCATACCAACAATTATCAGTTCCAGCCTCCGCGCACTTATGGCGTGCGTGCGAGCGTCAATTTCTGACGCAGGGGCAGGTCCAACCGCATGGCCGCGCTTTCTCCTCCTTGCGGCCATGCGGCAAACTGAAGGGGCGCGGCATTCTTGCCGCGCCCCTCTATGTTGAAGCGACGCTGTCGTCAGTCTTCGGTCAGACGTCCGCCTTCAGGTAGGCCAGGCACATCCGGCCGAGTTCCTTGTTCAGCTGTTGCCAATCATGGGAATAGGCGGATTCGGCTGTGGAGCCGAGGCTCAACTGGCGGGCCAGGGTGGCGAAGATGATCTGGTAGGCGGCATCGGCCTTGAGTTCGTGATCTTCGCCGCCGAATTCGTCGCGGTATTCGAGCATTGCTGTCGTACCCATCGCGGCGGCGCGATTGGCGCTCTGTTTGCCGGGTTCGGACACCAGCGGATCGAACGAGGCGCGCTGCATGCTGAGGCGCAGCAGCGGGGCGTGGTCGCGCAGAACTTCCGCAAATGCCTGGACGTAGCGGGGGACGAAAGTGTCGAGCGATGTCGCTTTCGCCTTTACCGAGGCCATCATCGCGTCCTCGTCTGCGGCCATGCGTTCGAGGTGGTTGGCGATCACCGCCCTGACCAGGTTCTCCTTGCTTTTGAAGCGCAAGTAGATCGAGCCGATCGAGACGTTGCCCGATTGGCTGACGTCCTGAAGCGTGAATTCTTCGCTCCCGCGTTCGAGCATGAGCTTTTCCGCAGCGACCAGCATCCGTTCGAAGGAAGCCTTGCTGCGCCCCTGCTGCGGGGTGCGGCTGACCGTATCGACGGCCAGTTTTTTTTCGGAGGCGCGAGGCCTTGGACGAGTTGACATAGCAGCAATAAACACATTATCGAAATAAGAACGTCAATTCTAATTTGTCGGCATATCCGTGCCGCGATGATTCCCTGGGAGGGTTACATGCGCTTTTCCGTCTTTCTGAACGCCCGCTCGCTCGGTCCCGATCAGGACCGCAAGCTGATGAAGGATCTGGAGGCGCATGCGCGCCTTGCCGCGACGCTCGATTACGACGCGATCTTTCTGCCCGACCATCACTTCAACGGTTACATGCCGCTGGCAAGCGACAGCTTCATCTTCGCCGCCTATCTGGCCGCCCAGATGCCTCACATGCATTTCGGCTTCTCGGTCGTATCGGTGCCGCTGCATCATCCCGTGCGTTTCGCGGAGCGGATCAATCTCCTCGACCAGCTGACCGACGGTAAGCTGCTTGTCGGCGTAGGGTCAGGCACCACGCCCGAAGAGATGATCGGCTTCGCCGTGGACTATCGCGACGCGGGCGCGATCTCGGAAAACAATCTTGCCATTGCCGAACAGCTCTGGGCGAAGAAGATGGAGGATCCGGCCGTGACCATCGCGAACGGCCCTTACAACGGCCGCGTGCTCCAGCGCATCACGCCGGCGGCCTACACGCCGGGCCATGCGCGGCTGATGCCGGTGGCGATGAAGGAAGCCAGTTCGCGCCGCGCGGCGGAGAACGGATGGCCGGCCTTCATCCCGGCGTTCACGCCGCCCAAGATCGGTGGCACCGAGCCGTTCGCTCACGTCAAGAAGTGGTTCGACATCTACAAGGGTTTCCTGCTGGAAGCGGGCCACAGCAACGAAGTTGTCGCTGCCGCGCTCGACTGGACTACCCACACCTATCAGGTGGTCCATGTCGCCGAAACCGACGAGCAGGCGCGCGATGAGCTTGAGGTGATCCTGCGCTCCTACCAGGAAGCCGTGGAGCGTGAGGCGGAATTCAACGCCCGCGCGGAAAGCGACGATGCCAATCGCAAGACGGATCGTACACCGAACGCCCTCACCGAGGACTGGATCGGCACCTGGTGCCTTTATGGCTCGCCCGACACGGTGATCGAGCACCTTACGCCCTATCGCGATCTGGGTATCGGCAACATCCTGTGCGGCACCACGACCGGCCCGTTGACCGAAGAACGTCTCAGGCTGGGCAACCAGACGCTGAACCTCCTTTCGGAACGGGTCATGCCTGCTCTCAAGGGATGAGTGCGGACGGATGGAAACGATAGAGGCCCCGAAGGACAGGGCGGGCCGATCAGGGAGAGTGCAATGACAGCAGATCCAATGCCACGCCGAAAGCGGGTGGTCGGCCTTGGTGGAACCTTCCGCCCGGCGTCGTCCAGCGAACGCCTCGTCCGCGCCGTGCTGGCCGCGTGCGAGGCGCTGGGCGCCGAAACGGCGATGTTCGACGGTCCTGCCCTCGCGCGCCTGCCGCATTTCAACCCGGAACATGCCGAGCGAACCGTGGAAGAACGTGAACTGGTCGATGCCGTGCGGGCCTGCGATGCTCTGGTGATCGGCAGTCCCGGTTATCACGGCGGTTATTCGGGGCTCGTGAAGAACGCGGTCGATCTGCTGGAAGACTTGCGAGCCGATACGCGGGTCTATTTCGACGGCATGCCGGTAGGCCTCGTGGTGACGGCGGCGGGCTGGCAGGCCTGCGGCACGACGCTGTCCGCCCTGCGCGACGTCGTCCACGCGATGCGAGGCTGGCCGACGCCGGTGGGCATCGCCGTCAACTCGGTGGAGCAGAGGCCGTTCGGAGCGGACGGCGTTGTCGCCGATGAAGGCATCGCCAGCGCCGTGCAGGCGCAGGCGCGCCAGATCATGGGCTTTGCATTCGGATCTTCGGCATGACGGACATTACGCTTTCCCAGGCCAGTGCGCTTACGGCGGGCGGGGCGATGTGGTCTTCCGTGGCTTTGCCGGAAGCCGATATTCCGGCCTTCACGATGTCTGATGGCCCGCTCGGCATCGCCAGCGGCCGGGTGGACGAGCGCGACATCGCGCTGCTCAGTCCCTGTGCGACGCTGCTCGGTGCGACGTGGGACCGCGACTTGTGCCGCCGGCTGGGGGAACTCGTCGGGCACGAGGCCGTGGCGCGCGGCGTCGATGCGGTGCTGGCGCCCAATCTCAATCTGGCACGAAGCCCGCTGGCAGGGCGCGCCTTCGAGTATTTTTCCGAGGATCCGGTATTGGCCGGGGTCCTCGGTGCGGAATGGGCGGCGGGCCTGCAGTCGACCGGCACCGGCTCGGTCGCCAAGCACCTCGTGTGCAACGATAGCGAGACGGCGCGCGATGAAGTCGACGTGCGCGTCGATGAGAGGACGCTTCGCGAAGTCTATCTGCTGCCTTTCGAATATGCGGTGGATGCCGGGTGTGTCGGTCTCCTGGCTGCCTACAACCGCGTGAACGGCGCGTGGTGCGCGGAGCAGGCGGAAGTGCTGACGAATATCGTCAAGGGCGAGTGGGCCTTCGGCGGTCTCGTGATGAGCGACTGGTTCGGCACGCATTCGACCGAAGGCTCGATCAATGCCGGGCTCGATCTGGAGATGCCCGGACCCGCGCGGTTCCTGGGTTCGAAAGTCGAGGCGGTTGTGGAGGCGGGATCGGTCCTGCGCAGCCGCGTGGAGGATGCGGCCGCCCGTGTCACGGCCGTCGCAAGGCAGCTCAATGCCGCGAAGTCGCTGCCGCCCCCAGCGGAGGAGGCCGAGGCTTTGCTGGTAGAGGCCGCCGCAGCGGGGTTCACCCTGTTGCGCAACGAAGGCGCCATGCTCCCGCTGGTACCGGGCACGATCGGACGGCTGGCGGTGATCGGGCCCAATGCCTACGCCCCGTGCTTCCAGGGCGGTACGTTCGCGAAGATCTCGATCTCTCCCGACGTGCCGACGCCGCTGGACACCCTGCGCGAAACCTACGGAGCGAACTGCGATCTGGTGTTCGAACCGGGCGTGGATCCGCAGCCCCGTCTACCGGCAATGCCGGTGGTTCCGGCGCAGGATATCGGAGACGGCTGCACGCGGGGCATGACGGTCGCGTATTTCGCGCAGCCGGGTTGCAGCGGCGAACTCCTGATGCGGGAAACCCGCGACACCAATTCGCTGGTGTGGTTCGTCGGTGTCCATGAGCAGGCGATATTTACCCGGCCCGGCTCGCTGCGCGCCTCCGGCAGGTTCACTGCCGAGAGCGGTGGACCACACGCGGTCTATCTCGGCTCCACCGGCAAGGCGCGCATTCTGGTGGATGGGCGCGAAGTGCTGACCGCGGGAGGTGAAGTACCGGCTTCCGAGATCATGGGCGTGCTCAAGCGCGGCGATGCGGACGTGGCGACGATCGAACTTGCCGAAGGGCAGGAAGTGGTCGTTACCGTGGAGTTCGACTGGGTGGGCGGCCGCGTGCAGGGGCTCTGGTACGGGTTGCGCAGGCCCGACAGCGCCGAGGCCATGCTCCACCGCGCTGTCGAGGCGGCGCGCGGTGCCGATGCGGTGCTGCTGGTGGTCGGGGAAACCTCGGATTCCAGCGTCGAGAGCAAGGATCGCACCGATACCAGGCTGCCGGAATTGCAGGAGCGCCTGATCGCGCAAGTTTGCGCGGTCAATCCGCGCACGGCGGTGATCGTCAATGTCGGCCATGCGTTCGACTGCAGCTGGGAGCAGGGCGCCGCTGCCGTCCTCTCCGCCTGGTATCCCGGACAGGGTTTTGCCCAGGCGCTTGCGAATGTCCTGTCGGGCCGCAGCGAACCTCGCGGCCGCCTGCCGGTCACGATCGCGGCGCAGGAGGCGGATTACCCCGCTTATGCTCTTGCACCGGCGGACGATGGCACGCTGACTTATTCCGAAGGCACGCGGTTCGGTTATCGCGGGCTCGTGGCGGCAGGACGTCCGGCGCACCATCCCTTCGGCAGCGGCCAGGGCTATGCGCGGGTCGAATGGTCGGAGCCCGAGGGCGGGGAGGGGGCGCTCTCCATCGTCCTCACCAACACCGGCGACCGCGAGACTTGCGAAGTCGTACAGGTCTATCGCGACGAGCCGGAATGCGCGCTGGTGGGTTTCGCGCGGGCCATCCTGACGCCGGGCGAGAGCCGCCGGGTGCGGGTTCCCCTTGAGCCCAAGGCACTGCGTCTCTGGAGCGATGCGGGGTGGAAGCCGGTCGCGGATCGTCTGACCTTGCGTCTCGCCAGGCATTGCGAGGACGCCGGTTTTCTTATCGAGTTCGCAGTTTCCGATCTCTTCTGAGGACCCCGCAAGGAAAAGGGCCGGCAGGACGTTGTCCTGCCGGCCCTTTTCTGTTGGCGTCCCGGGTTCAGGCGGTGCGGGGAAGCGCGGGACTGGCGCGCAGGGCGATCACGAGCGCGGCCACCATGGCGCCCACCGCAGCGCAGCCGCTGGCAAGGAAGGCACCCTGCATGGAGCCGCTGGCCAGATTGAGCTGATGAACGATCCAGGGCGAAGTGAACTGACCGAAGAAGAAGGCGCCGGTCCAGATGCCCATGCCGCGTCCGCGATGTTCGAAGGGAAATTTGGTCTGGGCCCAGGCGACCAGCATCGGCACTGCCATTCCGGCCCCGGTCTGCTGGATGCACAGTCCCACGACCATCTCTCCCGGCGTGCGCGCTAGGCCGATAACGGCTAGGCCCGTGCCCAGGATCCCGAAAAAGGCCGCCAGCTGGGCTGCGTTGGACCGTCCTGACAGGACCCGGAACAGTAGCGCGCCAAGGATCACGAAAAGACTGGGCAGAAAGCTCATGCGTCCCACCGCTGCAGGGTCCGTCACGCCCACTTCACCGAAGGCAATGCTGCCATTGACGATGAACACGTAGTAGAGCGCCGAGGAAAACAGGGTGACGACTGCCACTGCGGCAGCTGCTGCGAGGGGAAATGCCGTTTTCGCGCTGCTGGACCTTTGGAGATCGGCAGAAGCAACGTTTTGCTTCGACCGCGCTCCGCCGGGTTCGAACATGAAGGCCAGCATGGAAAGGAAAATCGGGAAGGCTACCAGATAGACCAGAAAACCCCCGTTCCAGCGTAGCGATGCGACGGTTCCCGACAGCAGGATCACGCCCGAAGCCAGGAACGGCCCGACGACGCCTTGCAGGAAAAGCCAGTCGCGGCGCCCGGTATCGTCCCAGTAGTCCGCGATCAGCGTGTTGACGATGGTGAGGATTCCCGCCTCGCAGACGCCCAGCATCAGGCGGGTTGCGAAGATCTGGTCCAGATCGTCGAGGAAGAACGGTGCGGTGCCGAACAGGCCATAGAAGAACGTACAGCCCAGCAGCAGTCTGCGCCGTCCGAACTTGTCCACGAAGAATCCGGCGAATGGCGCAAGGACGGCCACCGTAAGGCCGGGCGCGGTGACCATGAGCGGCACTTTCGACGCTGCGGCAGGGTCTGCGGCGAAATGCCGGATCATCGATGCGACGATCGGAAACATCGAGACGATGGCGAAAATGGGCAGAAACGCCGCTGCTACCAGGGTCACGCCCTGCGGTCGCATCGTCAGCCTGCTGAAGAAACGGGATACCGGGTTCATGCTACTCCCAACTGCGCTCTGCGAACGGCGCATATTAGAATTTGTATTCTCGTTTGGTATCGATCCCCGGGCTTTCGGTCAATGCACTTGTTTCCGGCAGAGAGGCTTGACGAGGCGAAGATTCAAAAATTAGAATGATAGTTATAAAAATGGTGAGGATGCGGATGAAACGGCGATTGCAGATGGGTATGATCGGCGGAAATCCGGGCTCCCTCATAAGGCTCGACAGAACTAGGGCCGACTCGATACATTTGGAAATCGGCACATGATCGGGGCGAAGTCCGGCTGGAATCGCCGCGAATTCGGTGCCGGAGCGGCACTGCTGGCGCTGGCGCTGGGTATTCCCGCGGCGGGCGTAAAGCTCACGAATCTGGATGCCGAAGATCAGCCGAGCGAGCGCCAGCGCAGGCTGCTCGCGGACGTATCCGACCTCGTCATCCCGCGCACCGATACGCCCGGCGCGATGGACCTCGGTGTGGGCGATTTCGTGGTGCTGGCCCTGGCCCACGGCCTGTCCGGTACACGCGCGCCGATGGCCTCTGGCGCGGTGACGGCTGCCATCGAACCCTTCCGTCGGCGCGACGGTTCGATACGTCATCTGCCCTGGCTGGAACGCGCGCTGGACCATGCCGCGGGCGGCGACTTCCTGCGGTACGAGCCTGCCGAACGCGCGCGCCTGCTGGCCGCGCTCGACGAGGCGGCATTCGCACAAGGGGCGCCGCCTTCGCCGTGGACGGCCGTCAAGGGTCTGATCCTAACCGGGTATTACACCAGCGAAGCGGGTGGTTCGCAGGAGCTTCGCTACGAACTCGTCCCCGGCAAGTGGGAATGGGACATCCCGCTCACCCCGGACATGCGCGCTTTCTCCAGCGACTGGACCGCAGTGGATTTCGGCTGACAATGAAAAACGACACCCAATTCGACGCGCCCCGGTTCGACGCCCCCCGGTTCGACGCCATCGTCGTCGGCTCCGGCATCACCGGAGGCTGGGCGGCAAAGGAACTGACCGAGGCGGGACTGACCGTGCTGATGGTCGAGCGCGGGCGCAATATCGAGCATCAGACCGGCTACGAGACCGAACTCAAGGCCCCATGGGAAATGCCTTTCCGAGGTCAGGGCGATGCCGCGCTCTATGCCCGTGAATATCCGGTGCAGATGCTCAACCGGCACTTCAACGAATTCACCGAAAGCCACTTCGTCAACGACGCCGAGCAGCCATACCAGAAGGCACCGGGCAAGGACTTCGACTGGTTTCGGTCCTATCAACTGGGCGGCCGTTCGCTGACCTGGGGGCGGCAATGCTATCGCTGGTCGGACTACGATTTCGGCGCCAACAAGCGCGACGGTTTCGGCACGGACTGGCCGATCCGTTATGCCGATCTCGCCCCATGGTACGACAAGGTCGAGGAATTCGTCGGCGTTTCGGGCGCGGCGGAGGGATTGGCGCAGCTTCCCGACGGGCGATTCCTGCCGCCGATGGAGCTTAACTGCGTCGAGCAGGCCGCGCGCGAACGCATCCGTGCCAAGTACCCGGACCGGGTCATGACCATTGGCCGCACCGCCAATCTCACCGAAGCGCGCCCGGAACAGGGCCGCGCGCATTGTCAGTACCGCAGTATCTGCGCGCGCGGCTGTTCCTACGGCGCTTATTTCTCCACCCAATCGGCAACGCTGCCGGCCGCCAAGAAGACGGGGCGGCTGAAGGTCGTCACCGATGCCCAGGTCCACAAGGTGGACTACGACGCGAAGACCGGCCGCGTTACCGGCGTGCGCTGGATCGACA
Source organism: Novosphingobium sp. TCA1 (assembly GCF_009811895.1). NCBI lineage: Bacteria > Pseudomonadati > Pseudomonadota > Alphaproteobacteria > Sphingomonadales > Sphingomonadaceae > Novosphingobium > Novosphingobium sp. TCA1. The sequence goes on from NZ_BLJH01000007.1 coordinate 215,528, forward strand.
CGAAGACCGGCGAGCACAAGGTGGCTTTTGCCCGTGTCGTGTTTCTCAATGCAGGCGCCTTCAATTCGGTTCACCTCATGCTGAATTCGGCCAGCGAGGCCATGCCGCAGGGGCTTGCCAATTCCAGCGGTGTGCTCGGCACGCATATCATGGATCATGCCAACACGATGGCGGCCATGGCAGTGATGCCCGGTTTCGAAGGGCGTACCAGTTTCGGCAACCGGCCGACGGGCATCGTCATCCCGCGCTTCCGCAATCTCGAAACTCTGGACGGCGAAGGCTTCACGCGCGGCTATTCGTTCCAGGGCGGCGCATTGCAGGGCACCTGGACGCGCGGCAAGCGGATGGGCGGCATCGGCAAGGCGTACAAGGAGGAACTGCACAAGATCGGCCCCTGGACGATGGTGCTGGTGGTCTTCGCGGATTCGATGCCCCGCGCCAGCAACCGCCTGACCCTGAGCAAGCGCACCGACCCGCGCGGCGTGCGCCAGCTCGAGATCGCCTTCGCGCACGGCAAGGAAGAAATGGCCGCGCTGGCCGATGCCCACCGCGAGGCCACCGCGATGCTCACCGAAGCCGGCGGGCACGTCATCATGGGCTTCGACCGGCCGGGCCACGGCGGCACTTCGATCCACGAAATGGGCGGCGCGCGGATGGGGTGGGATCCGAAAACCTCCGTGCTCAACCGGTTGAGCCAGGCCCACGACATTCCGAACCTGTTCGTCACCGATGGCGCGCAGATGAGTTCGTCGGCCTGCCAGAACCCTTCGCTTACTTACATGGCGCTTACCGCGCGGGCTTGCGCGACGGCAGTTTCGATGTTGCAGGAAGGCGTGATTTGACGCCCGGCGTCTCGCTTCAACCAGCCACACGATATGGAGCAGGGCTGACCGCACGCCGAAAGTCGATCGCCTATCTCACCCTGATGGTGGCGCTGGTTCTGGAGATCGTCGACGTGACGATCGTGAACACGGCACTGCCGGTGATAGAGCGGGATTTCGGCGCGGCTGCGGCGCAGGCGCAATGGGTGGCGGCGGGGTATTCGCTGGCTTTCGCCCTGTTGCTGATGCTGGGCGGACGGCTGGGAGATTCGCTGGGTTATCGGCGGCTCTTCGTGGGAGGGGTGGGCGGCTTCACGCTGGCTTCGGTGCTCTGCGGCCTGTCGGAGAACCCGGCGCAACTCATCGCCGCGCGGGTGTTTCAGGGTGCGGCGGGTGCGATGATGGCGCCGCAAGTCATGGCGCTGGTGCAGGTTCTGTTCGAACCTCGGGAACGGGTGGCCAAGCTGGCATGGGTGGGCGTGATTGGCGGTCTCTCCGCGATCTGCGGACCGATCCTGGGGGGCATCCTCATCCATGCCGACCTGTTCGGCCTGGGGTGGCGTAGCGTGTTCCTGATCAATGGTCCGGTAGGTCTCTTCGCCATGGCGATCGGCTGGCGGCTGCTGCCCGATGCAAGTTCCCCAAACGCGCGCGGAATCGACTTCGGCGGTACAGTGCTCTTTGCGGGGGCGATGGCGGCTCTGCTGATACCACTCGTGCGGGGCGCGGACTTCGGCTGGCGGCCGTGGCATTTCGCGCTACTGGCCGCTGCTCCCCTTCTGCTGGCACTGGTCTGGCGGCGCACGCGGACGAGATCGGACAGCGGCGCCGCAACGCTTTTCGCGCCGGAGCTTTTCGCGGAGCCGCAGTTCGCACTCGGCCTGGCCATTGCCCTGGGGTTCGGCGCGGCGACCGGCGGCTTCCTCTTCGTCTTCGCTTTCGGAGCGCAGAAGCTGCTGGGCTATTCGCCCTTGCAGACGGGCCTGCTGCATATCCCGTTCAGTGCGGGCGTGATGCTGGGCATAGCCTTTCTGGGACGCAAGCTGGTGATGAGCCGGGGCAAATGGGTGCTGGTACTGGGAACAGGGTTCATGGCCTTGTTCGCGTGCGGTTCTCTGGCATGGATCGCGGTGGGCGGTTCCTGGTTCTGGGTCCTGCCCTGTCTGGCGCTGGCGGGAACGGGTATGGGCATGACCAGCGGGCCGTTGACTCCGGTGATCCTCGCCCGCGTCGACACGCGGCACGCGGGTGCAGCCAGCGGGTTGATCAAGACCGTGCAGGAACTCGGCATGGCGCTGGGCATAGCGATGGTCGGCACGGCCTTCTTTGCCGGTGCGCCGCATGGCGAAGGCGGTGCCATATGGCCTGCGGTCGCCATGATCGAGGCGCTTCTGGCGGTCTGCCTGGTGCTTGCCGTCCTCCTGCCGGAGAGCCTGTTTCCCGACAGCGAATGATGCTTGACTGGAATTTTGATTCCAATTATTTTCGAAACCGAGCCTGGTAACGATCCCTGCGATCGTTTGGGAAGGCGGCGTGATCTCGCCGTCGGCTGCAGGCCCCATGTCCTTCGGGACGATCCCGATCGGGATGGGGCAATGCAGCGCTCAGGGCGCGCTCTCCACCGATCGATGACGGAAAGGGAGAGCGATGTCGGAATACGTGCGCAATTTGTGGTACATGGCCGCCTGGGATCACGAAATTCCCGAAAGCGGCATGCTTTCGCGCACCTTGCTGGACGAGAAGTGGCTGATCGTGCGCCTTTCGGACGGCGCTTATGCCATGCTGGCCGACCGGTGCCCTCATCGCTTCGTGCCGCTCAGTCGGGGGAGGCTGGAGAACGACCTTGTCCATTGCCCCTATCACGGGCTTGGCTTCGATCGCACGGGAGCCTGCGCCCACAATCCATTCCCGGCAGCACCGCCTTCCCATGTGAGGGTGCGCACGATGCCGGTGGTGCATGCCCATCGCGGACTGTGGTTCTGGCCCGGCGATCCGGCGAAGGCCGATCCGGCCCTGATCCCCGACTTCGCCTTCGTCGACCGCACCGGAATGCAGCGCAGTTCGCTGACGATCCGGGGCAATTACGAGCTGGTGAGCGACAACCTCATGGATCTGACCCATGCCGAATTCCTTCATGTCACCAGCTTCGGCGTCAACGGTTCGATATTCCGGGGCGCGCAGTCGGTGCTGAACGAACGGGACGGCGCGATCTGGAACAACTGGGACATGCAGGGCGTCACGCCGCCGATCTGGGCCGCGGCCATGCTGGCCGAGGGGGATCGGGTGGACCAGTGGCTGCACATGCGCTGGCATGCCCCGGCATCGATGGCGCTGACTGTGGGTCTTGCCCGGGCGGGAACGCAGTGCGCGGATCTTGTCGTGCCGCAGATGGTCAACCCGCATATCATAACGCCCGAGACGCAGACGACCTCGCACTACTTCTACGACCACGAAGCCACGCCCGAGGCGGAGGCACTGGCGCGTCAGGTCTTCGTGGAGGAGGACGAGCCGATGATCGAGGCCGCGCAGGAGGCGCTTGGCGCAATGGACTTCTGGGAGGCGCGTCCGGCGATCCTCGAAACCGACGCGGGTGCGATCCGCGCGCGGCGGCGGCTGATGCAACTGCGGCGCGCGGAAGCGGCATAGATGGGAAGCGCGAGACCTCCTCGCGCTTCTAGCTTTTCCGTGCGTGAAGCATCAGCAGGGCGAGGAAGTCGTCGAACGCCAGCCGTGCGTCGATGCGGGTGCAGACCCGCAGACGGCGACCGGGAATGACGGCGCCGTAGCTGCCGTCGTCCTTGATCTCGTGCGCTGGGACCGTCTCGAACGTGGAACTTTCCGGTGACAGCGTGCCCAGCACGACGGTCGGCGTATCGCCCATCGGCCATGCACCGCCGACATCGACGAAATCCGGCGGCGAGGTGAAGCGGTCGTAGAGCCACTGGGTGAAAGGCGATATCGGGCGCAACCGGACCTGCATGTCGGCGATCGACATCTGCATCTGCCGATAGGTCGATTGCGGTACTTGCGTGAGTTCGAGCGCTGGATCGCCAAGCACGCGCTGTGCAGCGGGCAGGTCGGCCATCAGGTTGTATTCCCATCCTCCCGAGGAATAATCGCCGCCGCCGATCCAGAACACCTTGAGGCGTCCGGCGATGCGGGGCTCCAGTTCCAGCGCCGCCGCCAGATTCGTGAGCGGCCCGCCGCAAGTGAAGACGAGCGGCAGCTTGTCCTCACGCATGGCCTCGGCGACGATCGCCCTTGCGGCGGGCGAGGGGCCGAGGTCGCCCAGGGTCTCGGAACCCGCGACGGTCGGGATGGCAGGCAGTCCAAGTCGCGCGACCAGTTCGGTGGCGACGCCGGCACCGATCCGCGCCGTCTGGTCGGCGGGGACTTGCGAGGGAAACTTGCGATCCAGCGCGGTCCCGGTGACGAGCACCGTGCGTGCCTTGGGGCTGAGCACCTGATGGGCCAACGCCACGAGCGAGTCGGGGTCGCCCGCATAGTCGTTATCCGCGATCACCCGCACCGAGGGTCGCTGCGGGATAGTCTTGAAGTCCGCTGCCGAGGCCGTGCCTCGCAGGGCAAGCATCGCGCCCGCCCCCATCGTAGCCGCCAGTATGCCGCGCCTGTCGATCGTCATGCCTCAGCCCTCCCTCATCCCCGGTTCAGGGCACGGTAGCGGTAGTCGCGAAAACGCGCCACGCCCGTGCCGCTGGCGAACAGCGCCGGACGCAGGCTGGCGAGATCGTCCATGGTGTTCGCGTGGTAGCCCGAGACTTCGCTGCGCACGGCGTGACGTATCCATTCGCCGCCGGGCACCCGGTGGTACATCGTCACGATATTGCGTGCGTTGACGATGCGCAGGTCGATTTTCCGGCTCTTTGCGACGGGCTCCTGCCAGTAGCTCGCCTTGCCGCCGCGATAGCTGATCATGCGTTCGCCGTCGCAGCCCATGCCGAGGAACAGCCGGTCGTTGAAGAACAGCAGGAGTCCGCCCTGCGCCTCGCCTTGCAGTTCCAGCGATACCGAGCATTCGTAAGCCCGGTCGCCGGTGAGGTGCGTAAGCGGCGAAGCATCGTTCGGGCCGCGACCCTTCGCGGTGAGTTCCAGCACGCCGCCGCCGATCCGTGCCCGTGCCGCTTCGGTCGGAGCCTGATTGTAGAACCGCCAACGGGTGCCCAGTGCCGGCGTAGTGAAGTCGTCCGACCATGCCATTCCGTGCGCTTCCGCCTTGCCGCCGCGCGGTGAAGGCAGCGGTTTTGCAAGGTCGCCGCCCATGGCGCGGGGCCAGCCTTCCGCATCCCAGCGGATCGGCTCCAGCAGGGTCTGGCGGCCGAGCGTGTGGAAGCCGTTCTCATATCCGTGATAGACGGCCCACCAGTCCCCGCCCGGACCTTCGACGAAGCTGGCATGTCCGCGCGACAGCCATTTGTCCGCCGGGTTCCATGTACGGACGATGGGATTGTGCGGACAATCCTGCCATGGCCCGTCGATCGAGCGGGAGCGCGCGACGGTGACCATGTGGCCGGTCGGCGGGCCGGCAGTACCGCCCACGGCGGTGACGAGATAGAACCAGTCCCCACGCCGCATCAGTTTCGGGCCTTCGAGCGAATAGGCTTCGGTTATCCAGTCGTCAGGGTATTTCCAGCCGTCGTAGACTTTCTCCACCGGGCCGTCGGTGGCGAGGCCGTCGTCGCTCAGGCGAACGCGGTTTACGCCGCTGAGGAAAAGATAGCGTTTGCCATCCTCTCCCACGACATGGCCGGGATCGATGAGACCGCCGATGCCGAGGTCTACAGGGTCGCTCCAGGGGCCGCGGATGTCGTCGGCGTGGATGACGTAGATGTTGGCGAAGCTCTTCAATCCCTTCGACCACGGCGCCGCCATGAACGGGATGTAGATGTAATAGCGCCCATCATGCTTCACGAGATCGACGGCGAATACGATGCCCAGAGGGTTCTGCAGTGCAGGGCCCATAGGCGTCCAGTTCACAAGATCGCGTGAATGCCAGATCAGCAGGCCGGGGGCCGCCTCGAAGGAGGAGTGGGTGAGGTAGTAGTCCTCTCCGTCCTTCAGGATTGTCGGATCCGGGAAGTCGCCCGCCAGGACCGGGTTCAGATAGGTCCCGTTGCCAAGATCAGGGCGTCGCTGGCCCTCGATGCCTGCGGGAGGCTGTTCCGTTGTAGCGCCCAAGGCCGGCGCGACGCTCCCCGCAGCCCCGGCAAGACCTGCGCTGGCGAAGGCACCGAGGTGCAAGGCGCCGCGCCGGTCGATCATGCGGGCACCGCCACGGTCTTGCTGTCGGTATTGATCGAAGGGAACGGCAGGTAGGAGACACGGAGTTGTTGCAGCAGCGAGAGTTCGTGCTCGCCGGCGGGAAAGCCGCCCGGATGATCCACGAGGATTGTCGCGGGCATACCGAAAGGCCAGCGCCGGTCGTAGGCCAGTTCCATCTCGTCGAGCGTCAATGGCCCGGCGCCTTCGTCGAAACGCACGGCATCGCGGGCGACAGGTTCGCCGTCGATGGCAACGTCCAGCTTTTCGATCATCGAGAGGCCGAGGCCGCGATAGTAGCCCAGCTTGGCTTCGAAGGCGAAGCCGGTGGGTGCGTCGGCCGGGCCGGTATTGCGCAGACTGGCGGCGTCGATGAGGTACTTGTCGAACATCAGGCGGTCTCCAGCGCGGCTTCGGCCTTGGCGATGAGGTTCTCGAACATGACGTGCTGGCGGCGCACCTGTTCGCGGCTGTTCACTTCCTCCACGTCCTGGATCCAGCGGTTGCCTTCGTATTCGCTGGAAAGCGTGCCTTCCCAGCCGCACTTGACCAGTTCGGGGATCACCTCGTCATAGGCGATGGTCGGGTCGGTGCAGTCCTCGGTCATGCCGTAGAACTTGGCCTGGATGTGGCGGAAGTAGGGGGCATAGTCCTTGATGCGCTTCGGGTTGGCATAAGGCGCATGGCGCAGCGTTTCGGCCATGGCGATCTCGGCCTTGTTGCCCCCCATCTTCACCGCGACCTCATAGATCGTGTATTCGCACATGATCTTCTGCTCGTGCTGGTCGACGATGAACTGCGTGACTTCGGGGCGAGCGCCTTGCCGTTCGAACCGGGCGCGGAATTCGGGCGGATAATGCTTCATGAACACGCCCATGTCGGGCAGGATGCCGAGATGCTTCGTGCCGAGACGGTCGGCGACCTCGATCGTGCGCAGGATCCACGCGTGTTCCAGATGCCAGGGTGCGTGAACCTCGACCCCCATGTGGATGTCGAGCTGCTCGGCATAAGGCACGCACTTTTCCAGGATATCGGGGCGCACGAAGATCAGCACGCGCATGTTGCGAATGCCGAGGCGGTTGCACAGGGCCAGGTCGCGCCGGATGCTGTTCACCTGCTCCTCGTCCGACAGGACCTCACCCTTGCGCAGCTTGGTGTCCAGGAACATGTCGTAGCAGGTGAAGTGCGCATCGTGACGGGCCAGCATGTCCTGCCATTGGCCGACCTGGGCATCGGTGATGTCGGGGAACGTCGGCATGTTCTGTTCGGGCAGGATCTCGATGCCGGGGGCACCGATCGACGCGGCGAAGGCGACGACGTCTTCCACGTTCATCCGCCCCAGGAACATCTCTTCCTGGAAACTGTAGAGGCTCACGCCTCGCTGGATCTTGGACATAGTGACCCTTTTCGAAGGGGCCGTTCGCAGCGGCATACGAAAGCGCTCTGGCCAGGGCCTGTCGCTTCTCCCGGATACGCGGCGTTGCGGCCGTCTATATTAGAATAGAAATTCTTATCTGGACTCGGATGGGGGCGCTGTCAATCTCTTGACGGCGGGCAAATCCATAATTAGAAATTTCGTTCTAATTTGTTTGCGCATGACGCAAAGTCGTGCGGTTTGGGCCATGAGTCCGGGAGAGAAGCATGCGGCGTTTCCATCAGATTGCAGGGATGAGGAGTACCCGGCGTGGATGACCTGAACGTTCTTGTCGTGGGCGGCGGCATCGGAGGTCTCTCCGCCGCGATCGCACTGGGCCGCGCGGGGCACCGGGTCACGGTGATCGAGCGCGATCCCGAATGGTCGGTCTACGGCGTGGGCATCATTCAACAGGCCAATGTCGTGCGGGCGATGGACGAGCTTGGCGTGCTCGACGCGTTCCTGGATGCGGCTTGCGGGTTCGATGCGGTGGAGATCTACATTCCCTCCGGCGAGCGCGTCGCAAGGGTGCCCGCGCCAAGCCTGGTGCCGGGGAGGCCCGCCAATGTCGGCATCGGCCGCCGCGCACTCCAGAAGGTGCTGGGCGACAGTGCCAGGGCGCTTGGTGCGGTTATCCGGCTGGGCGTGACGGTTCTGGACCTCGACGACGACGGCCGGGGCGTGTCGGTGCGCTTCTCGGACGGCAGCACGGCGCGTTTCGATATCGTCGTCGGCGCGGACGGAGTCTATTCGCAGACGCGCGAGACGATCCTGCCCGATGTTGCAAAACCGGAATTCACCGGGCAGGGCGTCTGGCGCTACAACTTCCCGCGTCCCGGCGATCTCGACGCGCTGCACGTCTACAACGGCCCGGTAGGAGTCGGCCTGGTGCCGATGAGTGCCGAGGGGATGTACCTTTTCGCGACTAGCCCGGAGCCCGGAAACCCGCACTATCCCCGCGATGGGCTGGCCGCTGCAATGCGCGCAAAACTGGCCCATGCCGCGCCCCGGATCCAGGCGCTAGCGGAACAGATCACCGACGATGCAGGCGTCGTCTATCGTCCGCTCGAAGGGCTGATGGTCGGCGGCCCCTGGCACAAGGGCCGCGTGGTCCTGCTGGGCGATGCGGTCCATGCGACCACGCCGCATCTGGGGCAGGGCGCGGGCATGGCCATCGAGGATGCGATCGTTCTGGCCGAGGAACTCGGCCGCCACGACGATCCCGAAGCCGCTTTCGCCGCCTATCACGGCCGCCGCTACGAGCGCTGCCGCTACATCGTCGAGAAATCGCTGGAGATCTGCCACGGCCAGATCGGCAAGGGACCGCAGGTCGACAATCACAAGGCTACTGCGGAAATGTTCGCGGTGGTCTCGCAACCCATCTGAACAGCCATCCGTGCAGATATTCGACTTTTCAAGGACAGACCCATGACCCGAGTGACCGAGATCCGCTACGTCGGATATGGCGTCGAGAATTTCGACGCCGAACGAGCCTTCTATGTGAACGATTGGGGCCTCGTCGAAGTGGCGGCGGAGGACGGCCTTGCCTGGTTCAAGACCCACGGCCATGACGAGCATCACGTGGTGCGCCTTCATGAATCGGACGCCAACCATGTCGAGGTGATCGCCTTCGCTGCCGATACCCGCGCCGATGTCGATGCGCTGCACGAAAAGGTCGTGGCGGCGGGATGCAGGATCGTCCATGCCCCCCGTGCCCTCGAAGCGCCCGGCGGCGGCTATGGCTTTCGCTTCTTCTCGCCGGACGGCCTGCCTTTCGAGATCTCCGCCGAGGTCGCGCGTTCGACCAAGCGGGCGATGGCACGCTGGGAAGGCATGCCGGTCAAGATCAGCCACATCGTCGTCCATTCGCCGGATCATCAGGCGCTGGTGAGGTTCTTCACCGATGTGCTGGGCTTCAGGATCAGCGACTGGCTGGGGGACTTCATGTGCTTCCTGCGCTGCAACGAGGCGCATCACCGCGTCGCCATCCTGCCCGGACCGCCCTGCCTCAACCACGTCGCCTATGACATGCTGACGGTGGACGACATGTTTCGCGGCGCACACCGGCTCAAGCAGCACGGCACCGACATTCGCTGGGGACCGGGGCGCCACACGGCGGGCAACAACACTTTCAGCTACTTCGTGACGCCCGGCGGCTTCGCGGTAGAGTATACGTCCGAGCTGGAGGACGTGGATTTCGAGAACCACGTCCACAAGGTCCACACGCCCGCCCCGCTCGTCATGGACCAGTGGAGCATCGGCGTCGGCGGTCCGCAGACGATGCCCCACCCAAAGCCCGACGCGAAACTGTTCCAGCCGTCGGAGGTCTGAGCGGTGGCCCTCTTCGAATATTTCCCGAACTATATCTGGAACCTCTCGGTCGCGATCGCGATGGAATCGGGCGCCCAGCTCGGCGAGATCGTCGATATGTGCAAGCCGATCAGGGATGCTGCCGACAGCGGGGCCGACGCCGGCACGCTGCAGTTCATGAAGGCCTGGGCTGCCATGGGCGACAAGCTGCTGGACCTTGCCGCCGAGGACGAGGCGAAGGGGCGCGCTTTCTCCGCCTCCAACAAGCTGGAGCGGGCGTCGCTCTACCTGATCACGGCGGAGCGGATGCAGGGGCACGGCGCCCCTGGCCGCGAGGCGACTTACGCAAAGGCACGCGCCGCGTTCGACCGCTCGACCGGGCTCGGCAGGATCAACCGCGAACGCGTGGAGATTCCGCTCGACAGCGGCACCATGCCCGCGCTGTTCACCCGCGCGCCCGGCGATGGCAGGAAGCCGGTCGTGGTATTCTGCAACGGTCTCGATAGCTGCAAGGAACTGCTCTACTGGACGCGCCTGCCGGAAGAACTGGCCCGGCGCGGCATTTCCACACTCTGTGTCGATCAGCCCGGCTCGGGCGAGGCGCTGCGTCTTCAGGGCCTGCCGGTCGATCCGCATTCGGAAAACTGGGCAAGCAAGGCGGTCGACTGGCTGGAGCAGCAGCCAAACGTCGATCCGATGCGCATCGGGATGACCGGAATCTCGCTCGGCGGCCACTTCGCACCGCGCGCGGTGGCCTACGAACCTCGCTTCGCAAGCGGCGCGGTCTGGGGCGCCAATCACAACTGGCGCGAAGTACAGGACAAGCGCATGGCGCGAGAGGGCGAGAACCCGGTGCCGCACTACTGGGGGCACGTTCACTGGGCCTTCGGCGCGAAGGATCAGGACGATTTCCTCGCCAGGTCGGAGGCGATGAACCTCAATGGTCACATGGATTCGATCCGTGTGCCGTTCCTCGTCACCCATGGTGCCGAAGACCGCCAGATCAGCGCAGGCTATGCCGATGACCTCTATGACCAGCTCGTCAATTCACCCCGGCGCGAGAAGGTGATCTTCACGCCCCGCGAAGGCGGCGTGGAGCATGTCGGCGCCGATAACATGGCTTACGGCCGCGACCTGATCTCCGACTGGTTCGCCGAAACGCTTGGAGGAGCAACCGCATGATCACCCATTCCTCAAGGCGGCGCTTCATCGATCTCTCGATCACGCTGTGCAACGACGTGGTGAGCGATCCGCCGTTCCTGAAGCCCGAGATCACTTACCAGAACCACATGGACACGGCGGGCGAACTGGACATGTTCTTCCCTGGCGTCACCGCCGAGGATACCCCGGACGGCGCCGGGTTCGCCGCCTCGGAATGGGTCAGGCTGACCACCCACAGCGGCACGCATCTCGACGCGCCCTATCATTTCCACCCGACGATGAACGGCCGGGACGGCGAGCCCGAACGTTCGATCACCATCGATGAAGTACCGCTGGAATGGTGTTTCCAGCCCGGCGTCAAGCTGGACTTCCGGCACCTGCCCGATGGCCACGTGGTGACCGCCGCCGAGGTCGAGGCCGAATTGGCGCGGATAGGGCATGACCTGCAACCGCTCGACATCGTTCTCGTCAATACGGCCGCGGGCAAGGCGCTTGGGCGGCCGGACTTCGTGAACGTCGGCTGCGGCATGGGGTATGAGGCGACTATGTACCTTACCGAGCGGGGGGTGCGCGTGACCGGCACCGATGCCTGGTCATGGGATGCGCCATTCTCGCATACGGCCAGGAAAGTGCAGGAAACCGGCGATACTTCGCTGATCTGGGAAGGCCACAAGGCGGGGCGGGACATCGGCTATTGCCATCTCGAAAAGCTGCACAATCTGGAGGTGCTGCCACCGCACGGCTTCACCGTCAGTTGCTTTCCCCACAAGATCAAGGGCGCGTCGGCAGGCTGGACCCGCGCCGTCGCCATCATAGAGGGCTGATTTCGGCATGCGTCTGGGAACACTGGCCGATGGCACGCCCGACGGCAGGCTGGTAGTGGTTTCGCAGGACGGCACGCGTTGCCTTGCTGCGTCGTTGCCCAATCTGCTCGGCGCGCTGGAGAGCTGGGCTGCCTGCGAAGCGGAATTGCGCGATCTGGCGGCCCGACTTGCAGCGGGGGAAGGGGCGCCGCTCGATGCAGCCCGATTGCGCGCGCCCTTGCCGCGTTCGTGGCAATGGCTCGACGGTTCCGCGTTCGGCACCCACGGCGAACTCATGCAGATCGCTTTCGGCCTGCCTCCCGTCGAGACCGATCGTCCGCTGATGTATCAGGGCATGTCCGATCGTTTCTACGGCCCCACCGATCCTGTGCCCTTTCCAAGCGAGGCCGACGGCATCGATTTCGAGGGGGAGTTCGGCGTGATCGTCGATGAGGTGCCGATGGGGGTGACCCCGGAACAGGCACTCGGCCACATCAAGCTGGTGGTCCAGATCAACGACTGGTCCTTGCGGGCGATCGCGCCGGTCGAGATGAAGACCGGGTTTGGCTGGGTGCAGGCCAAGCCGCCCTGTTCGATGGCGCCCTTTGCCGTCACCCCGGACGCTCTCGGCGATGCCTGGCATGACGGGCGGGTGTGCATGGACCTGCATGTGGACTGGAACGGAGAGCGGTTCGGACGGGCCGACGGCGGGGCGATGGACTTCTCGTTTCCTGAACTTGTCGCCCACGCCGCGCGCACGCGCGAACTCGTGGCCGGTACGGTGATCGGCTCCGGCACGGTGTCCAATGCGAATTACGGCGAAGTAGGTTCCAGCTGCATTTCGGAAGTGCGGGCCATCGAAATCATCCGTGACGGCAGGCCTAGCACGCCGTTCATGTCCTATGGCGACAGGATCCGCATGGAAGGCAGGACGGCCGAAGGCTTTGCGCCGTTCGGAGTCATCGCACAGACGGTCGTTCCCGCTGCACTTTAGCGGTCCGCGGTCATGCGTAGACAGGCCATCATTCGTAGACGGGATCTTCGAGCCGGTTCATCCACTCGGGGCACCCGTTCTCGGCATCGCCCCGGAATCCCTGGCTGTTGAACGCCATGAAATCGGATGCGGCATCGCGCGCCGTCATGTTCGCGGGGATGCGGTAGCTTGCAGCCACGGCGTCTCCGCAAGTTGCGGTCCAGCCCGCGATGTCCCGTTCGCGCTGGATCCAGAGCTGGACGAGCCAGAGAAAATCATGTCGTTTGTCCTGCATCGTCGGCATGATCGATCCTTTGGAAGTGATAGTCCGGCATGGCTTGCATGGGAATCGCCCGTCCCGCAACTGCCAAAATCTCAAGGACTTGGCTCAGTCAGAAGCGGAAATTGCTTTCGAGGCCGAGCATGTGGATGGTCTTTGCCGAGCCGGTCTGCCTGATGAAGGCGCCCGGTGCGAAGGCGGAGAGCGAGGCGGAAAGTTCGAGTTCGGCGGTCGCCTGCCAGGCCAGGGTGGCCTCCACTTCCTTGCCGACGAATTTCGCACGGCTGTCTCCCGCGTCGCGGATCAGGTTGCCGGGAATGTCGTAGATCCCGTCCGCGTTGGAAGCGCGCCAGTAGGCCATGGCGGCGAGGCTGGTGGAGACATCCGGCGCCAGTTGCAGGCCCAGCGAAGAATAGGCGTTGACGATGTTGTAGGGACCGACCGGCGAAAGCTCGCCGAAGTACTTGCCCTTGGGAAACAGCGCGTTGAAAGTGCCGAGGCGGTTGTCGCCGCGCTTGCCGTCGCCGCTCACGATATTGACCCGCACGGTGAGATCGGGCGCGAGCGGGGCGTCCGGGAAGGCGTGGCCAAGCTCGGTGCCGAGCGTCCAGGCCGAGATCGGACCGCCTGCGAAGCGGCCGAACTGATAGACACCTTCGACGTTCCAGTGCCAGTCACCGCCTGTGCCGTGCCAGCGTGCGCCGAGGCTGTGGCGGGTTTCCGTGCCTTCGCGCATGCCCCAGCGCGCGGCATCGTTGCGATAGCCGAGGTAATAGAGATCAAGGTTCGGCATTGCGGCATAGGCACCCCACAGCGCCTTGTCGGGCGAAGTGCGGTCGTTGAAATCACCCTTGCGCGCCTGCACGGGCTTTACCGCCAGCAGGCTGAGGGTGCCCGCGCCCAGCTTCACGTTCGCGCGCACGCCGTCGAACGCGATCGGCACGTTGGGGCCGTAGCGCGTGCCGATCAGCCGCTCGGTGCCGAGCGAGAGCATCTGCCGCCCGCCGCGCAGGGTGACTGGGCCGAGGTCGGCCTCGACGAAGCCTTGCAGCAGGTCCACGCCGCTTCCATCCACCGGGCCGGGCGAAGGGGCGACACCGACCGAAGTCGAGGCGATCGGTTGCACGAAGGCGCGCAAGCCTCCGACATGGAGATCGGCATAAGGCAGGGCGCGCAGCCAGAGGTAGCTGTCGTTCGGCGCCTCGGCATCGCCCCAGAGGTTGTTCTCCAGGTTCTCGTTACGCGCGCGCAGTTCGATGCCGGTGGAGAGCCAGGCGTCGTCGCCGATGGATATGTACTTGAACGGGCCGGTCCAGTGGTGGCCGCGCTTTTCGGCGTCGGCAAGGTCGGACCAGTCCTCGTCGTAGCGGGTGATCGAGAGGGTGGGGGCTTGCCAGGCTTCGGTGGGTTCGGCCTTGGCGCTGGTGGACAGGACGGCTGCGAGGAAGAGAGCCAATGCGGCGAACCGTCGTCCCGGACTTGATCCGGGACCGCTGTCTGTCTTTAGGCGCGTGCTCGCGAGCGGGGCGCGGCCCGGCCAGCGGTCCCGGAGCAAGTCCGGGACGACGAAATCAGGCACTGTTCTTCTCCCGGTAAGCCAGGATCGCCACGAGAATGAACCCGCCGACAAGACCCATGTGCTCGAAGAAGGCATTGGTCGCGCCGAAGCGCTCGGGGCCTGTGGGCATGGCCCAGAAGGCATTGGCGATCAGCGCGGCGAAGAAGGTGAACACGCCAAGCATTCCCGCGCCGAGCCAGACTAAACGGTTCGTAAGGATGAGCAGCGGGCCGATCAGTTCCACTGCGATGGTGAGCGCTGCCCACAGCGCGGGCGGGGTCAGGCCGAAGTGGGTCTGTTCCGCCACGGCGCCCTGCCAGTCGGTGAGCTTGGTGAGCCCGCCGACGAGGTAGGCGCCCACCAGCAGGAGGCGGGCGAGGAACCCGGTCGGTGCGAAGTCCAGCACCGATGCGACGAATTTGGGCGTACCGGTGCCGGACATGGCTCAGTTGACCTCGCCGGAGTGGATTTCAGCGATGTAACCGCCGGGGAAGCGGACGATGGCGGCCTGGCGCTTGCCGGTGCTGTAAGGCGCCACCAGCGTTTCGACGCCTGCGGCCGAAGCCTTGGCAAGCGTCACCGAAAGGTCGCTGACCGCATAGCCGGTCATGTCGCGGCCGTAGGGCCAGGGCAGTTGGCCATCCGAGACGTAGACTACCATCTTGCCATAACCGCTGGTGATCGCGACGCGGCGGATGGTCTTGCCGGGTTCGCCGATCTCGGCACCATTGGCGGCCTTGTCGTCGGCGGTGATCTTGGCGTGGGCGAAGCCGGTCCAGCTCTTGATGAAGGTCTGGGCGGCATCGACGGTCAGGTAGATGCGGTTCTCCGGCACGGTCTCAAGCGCGGTGTAGCTGGGCTTTGCGGTGTGCCAGTAGAGCTGCATGTTCACGCCGCCCGGCCACTGGATCACCGAGTCCCGGCCGATCGGGTCGGGGAAAGTCTCCAGACGGCGGACCGCGCCGTGGCTGACCGCAGACTTCACGGCGGCGTCGAGATCGGTGACCAGATAGCCGGTGCGCTCGTCGCCGAAGGGATAGGGGATCGGCGTCTTGAAGCCGAAGACCGAGACGGTGCCTGCGGGGGTCAGCACGAGCTGCGATTTTGTGAGGCTCTTGGTCGGCGTCACCTGGAATTCGCCCTGCTTGCTGGTGGTGCCACCGAAGGTGGCGACGAAGCTGGCAACGAAGGTGTCGAACTGGTCTTGCGGCACGTAGACGTGGGTGGTGTCGTACTGCGCGCCGACCGCGTAGTCGGCGGTGGCAGCAGGCTTGGCGATGGCGGCGGGAACGGCGATCGGGCTGGCGGCGATCACGGCAGTGGCGAAAAGGAAGGCAAGGCGCTTCATCGAGGGTCTCCTTGGGAGAGGTATTGGGGCGAGTTTCATCGTCGTCTCGGACATGTCCGGCTTCCGCGTGCTGGGCGGGGGCCGGAGCTTCCGAGAGCGGTTTAGGGCGCGAACGAACAGCTATCGATCCGAATAATATCGTTCGATATGTTCGAGATTATCGAATGAAATGCGGCCCTTCCTCATCGGGAAGGGCCGCACCGGGTCAGACGGCCCAGCAGCCGCAGCCGAGCGATCCCCAGAACGTCTGGACATCGGCGGCGGGAACATTGGCGCCGAGTGCAGCGGCATGATCATGCCCATGGACGCCGCAGCTGCTGGCGCAGCCGCAGGCAGAGGCCAGCTTCTGCTTGGCTTCGGGCGTCTGGTAATAGCCGCCGAAGGTGGCGACCGGCGACCAGTCGGGCATCGGGCGCGGCAGTTCCGGGGCGAGCGGGCGATAGTCGCCCTCACCGTGTACCACCTTGCCGCCCAGCAGGGTCAGGATCGAGCGGATGTGGACGATCTCATTGTCCGGCACGCTGAAGTAATCGTCGGACAGCAGCGCGAGGTCGGCCAGCTGGCCCGCTTTGATCTGGCCCTTCTTGCCCACTTCGTTCGAGAACCAGGTGTTCTCATGCGTCCACATGCGCAGTGCCTTCTCGCGGCTGACGCGGTTGTCGCCGCGATAGAGCGAAAGGCCGCCCACGGTGCGCCCGGTGACCAGCCACGAGAGCGAGACCCAGGGGTTGTAGCTGGCAACGCGGGTGGCGTCGGTACCGCCGCCCACGGGGATACCGGCAGCGATCATGCGGGCGATCGGCGGCGTGCGTTCGGCGGCCTTCGCGCCGTAGCGCTCGACGAAATATTCGCCCTGATAGGCCATGCGGTGCTGCACGGCGATGCCGCCGCCAAGCGCGGCGATACGGTCGATATTGCGGTCCGAAATGGTCTCGGCGTGGTCGAAGAACCAGTTGATGCCTTCGAGCGCGATGTCGCGGTTGACCTTTTCGTAGACGTCGAGCGCGCGGCCGATCGTCTCGTCATAAGTGGCGTGAAGGCGCCAGGGCCAGCGGTTCTCGGCGAGCAGGCGGATGACGGGCTCGAGATCGCCTTCCATGCTGGGCGCCATGTCCGGGCGAGGCTGGCGGAAGTCCTCGAAGTCGGCGGCGGAATAGACCAGCATCTCGCCCGCGCCGTTGTGGCGATAGGTGTCGTCGCCCTGTCCCGGCGTGACCTGCTTGGCCCAGCCCGCGAAGTCCGCCAGTTCTTCCTTCGGCTTCTGCGTGAAGAGGTTGTAGCTGATGCGCACGGTCAGCTGGTCTTCGGCGTGCAGCTTCTCGATGATATCGTAGTCGTCGGGATAATTCTGGAAGCCGCCGCCCGCGTCGATCACGCCGGTCACGCCCAGCGCGTTGACTTCGCGCATGAAGTGGCGGGTGGAGTTGAGCTGGTATTCGGGCGGCAGCTTGGGGCCCTTGGCGAGCGTGGAATAGAGGATCGTCGCATTGGGCTGGGCCAGCAGCAGGCCGGTCGGGTTGCCGGCGGCATCGCGCACGATCTCGCCGCCCGGCGGGTTCGGCGTGTCCTTGGTATAGCCGACGACGCGCAGGGCGGCGGCATTGAGCAGCGCGCGGTCGTAAAGGTGAAGGATGAAGACCGGGGTATCAGGCGCAACCGCATTGAGTTCCTGGATCGTCGGCAGGCGCTTCTCGGCGAACTGGTGTTCGGTAAAACCGCCGACGACGCGGACCCACTGCGGGGGCGGCGTGTTGTCGACCTGCTTCTTCAGCATGGCCATCGCCTCTGCCAGCGAAGTCACACCGTCCCAGCGCAGTTCCATGTTGAAGTTAAGCCCGCCGCGGATGATGTGCATGTGGCTGTCGATCAGACCGGGGATCAGGCGGCGCCCTTTGGCGTCGATCTCCACCGCGCCGGGCGCGGCGGCTTCGCGCGCTTCCTGCTCGCTGCCCACGGTGAGGAACTTGCCGTCACGGATGACCACGGCTTCGGCCTGCGGGTTTTCTCGGTCGAGCGTGGTGACCTTGGCGTTGACGATGATCGTGTCGGACATGGAAGTTTCCCTGGAACGTGCGGTTTGACTGGAAATGAGTGAGGGCAGGAGCGAAGTTGCCGCCGCTCCCAGCAAAGTGTTGCGCCGGGTGATCACGCTTCCGCCTTCTCTTCGGAAGTGCGGCAGGGGAACTTGTCCCCAGGAAGCCGTCCCAGGACGTGCTTGCGGCAGTCGGTCTGCACGAACTGGGCGACTTCCTCGTGGGCCATGATTTTCTTCGCCAGCGGAACGATCTGCTCGCCCAGGAGGATACCGAGAAGCCCGATCAGGGCAATCATCGGCGGGGCCGGCGAACGGACGCCGAGGAGACTGTAGACCACGCCTACCAGCAACCCGGCGGCAATCGAGAGAAGGTAGGGCTTCATCTGAGGTTTCCTTGGTACTCGTTGGGAGCTTCGACAGGCTCAGCCTGGGCGGGTTTTAATGCTTCAGTTTCACCTTCGCTCACCCTGAGCTTGTCGAAGGGCCATCCTGAGCCTGTCGAAGGATCTAAGGCGGGCTCAGTGACCGCCCTCGGATGCGCCAAACATGGTCTTGGCGTAATTGATGCCGATACCGTA
>NZ_BLJH01000008.1:0-220141 GCF_009811895.1 Novosphingobium sp. TCA1
TCATCGCCATCAACAAGGACGAGGACGCCCCGATCTTCCAGGTGGCGGACGTCGGCCTGGTGGCAGACCTGTTCACCGCCGTGCCGGAGCTTACCGGCAAGCTCTGAGCGGTTGAACATTTGAAAATCAAGGAAACCCCGGTCAGGAATGGCCGGGGTTTCTTGTGAGTGCTTCAGTCGTGCCGACCGTGACTTGCTCGGCAATGATGGCGCGGACATGGCCGACATGGCGCCGCCCTTCAGCCTCGGCCTGCTCCTGCCCCCCGTGGCGGACGGCTTCGATCATCGCCCGGTAGTCGGCGAGGCGGATGCCGCGTAGCCGCCTGCTGCGATACTGGGCATAGACGATGTGCATTCCGATCGCGGGGAAAAGCCGCTTCAATTCCCGATTGCCACCGATCTCGAGCAGGACCCGGTAGAATTGCCGCCGCGCCCGGCCGAAGTCGGCGATCTCATCCTCATCCGCCGCCGCTTCAATCTGTGCCTGGGCATCGTCCAGAGCGCTGCCATGTATCGTTGGAACGAAATGCAGGGCAGCGGCACCCAGGACCAAGGCAGTCATCGCCTCGGCCACTGTCAGCACTTCCATGGTCTCGGCCGCGTCCAGCTTGCGGATGGCGGGAGAGCGGTTGCGCGAAAGGTCGACCACGCCGCGGGCCGCCAGCCGCTGGATCGCTTCCCGCACGGCATTGCGGCCCGCGCCGAACCGCGCCGCCAGCTCGGTTTCAACCAGCCGCTGGCCCGGCACCATGCGGCCATGGTCGAGGTCGGCCAGCAGGCCCTGATAGACGCGGTGTACCGTTCCGGAAGAGATATCGTCCATCGCCTCTCTATCCGCGACAGATCCTGGAACGGCAAGTTCCATTTGATTGTTCCACAATAATGTAGGATCAAGATCGCATAAAGAGGAGAGAATCGTGACCGATCGCGCCGCAACTATCGCCGCCAGAGTGGAAACTTTCGTGCGGGAGGTCGTCATCCCCTACGAGCAGGACCCTCGCGCGAAGGGGCATCATGGTCCTTCCGACGAACTGTTCATGGAAATGCGCGAAAAGGCGCGCGCGGCCGGTGTCCTTACCCCGCATATCCTGCCGGATGGCAGCCATCTGACCCAGCGCGAGACAGCCATCGTGCTGATCCGCTCGGGTCTCAGCCCGCTGGGGCCGCTGGCGGTCAACACGATGGCGCCCGACGAGGGCAATATGTACCTGCTTGGCCATGTCGGCACGGAGGCGCAGAAGGCGCATTTCCTGAAGCCGCTGGTGGAGGGACGCGCGCGCTCCGCCTTCCTGATGACCGAACCGGCATCGGAGGGCGGGGCGGGTTCGGACCCCTCGATGATGAAGACCACTTGCCGTCTCGACGGCGATCACTGGGTGATCGACGGCCGCAAGCGCTTCATCACCGGCTATCAGGGTGCGAAAGTCGGCATCGTTATGGCCAAGTCCGAAGACGGCGCCTGCATGTTCCTGGTCGACCTGCCCGACCCGGCGATCACGATCGAGGTGGTGCCCGATACGATCGACAGTTCCATGCCCGGCGGCCATGCGACGCTGCGGATCGATAATCTGCGCGTCCCGGCGGGTCAGATGCTCGGGCAGAGCGGAGAGGGGTTCAAGTACGCCCAGGTCCGCCTCAGCCCGGCGCGGCTCTCGCACTGCATGCGCTGGCTGGGAAGCTGCCTGCGGGCGCAGGAAATCGCCACGGCTTATGTCTGCAAGCGCGAAGCCTTCGGCAAGCTGCTGATCGATCATGAAGGCGTGGGCTTCATGCTGGCCGAGAACGCGATCCTGCTGAAGCAGTGCGAGTTGATGATCGACTGGTGCGCGGGCGTGCTCGACGGCGGATCGCTCGGCACGGCGGAAAGCTCCATGGCCAAAGTCGCGGTCAGCGAAGCGCTGATGAAAATAGCCGACAATTGCGTGCAGGTGATGGGCGGTACCGGCGTTACCGGCGACACGATCGTCGAGCAGGTGTTCCGCGAAATCCGCGCCTTCCGCATCTATGACGGCCCGACCGAGGTTCACAAGTGGAGCCTCGCCAAGAAGATCAAGCGCGATTTTCTCAAGGCCCAGCTCCACTGACCAGGTCGTGCGCATGGCGCCTGCGCGTTATGCATCAAGCCGCCCGCAGAACTTTTGTCGCCAAGGCGTCGCAGAGGTGCTATCGTCGTTTGTCCTGCATCCTGAAACGGGTTCTGCGGCCTTGCGTGCTACGTTCACTCGCGAGGATAGGTTTCTTCGGACGTAGCTTAAGGTACTAAAAGATGACATTCGACAAGGGTAATCGCGGCTATGGTCGCGACCGTTTCGGCGGTGGTGATGATCGCTGGGGCGGCGGCAACGATCGCTTTGGTGGCGGTGACCGCTTCGGTGGCGGCCAGCGTGGCGGTTTCGGTGGCTCGCGTGGCGGTGGTTTTGGCGGTGGCGGCTCGCGTGGCGGCCCGGGCCAGGTCGTGGGTCAGGGCCGTGGCACGGTCAAGTTCTTCAACCCCGACAAGGGCTTCGGCTTCATCCAGCTTGAAGACGGCGGCGACGATGCATTCGTGCATATCAGTGCTGTGCAGTCAGCCGGCCTGGAAACGCTGGCGGAAGGCCAGCAGCTGGAATTCCAGCTGGTTGAGCGCAACGGCAAGGTTTCCGCGTCCGAACTGACCATCGTTGGCGAGGTCATCGTGGCCGAACGTCGCGAGCGTGCGCCTGTTCAGCGCCAGTCGACCGGCGAGAAGGCCACCGGCACCGTCAAGTTCTTCAACGGCACCAAGGGCTTCGGCTTCATCGTCCGCGATGACGGCCAGCCTGACGCATTCGTGCATATCAGCGCCGTCGAGCGTTCCGGTCTGCATGGCCTTTCGGAAGGCGATCAGCTGGAATTCGAGATCGAGATCGATCGCCGCGGCAAGGCGTCGGCCGTGAATCTGGTCCAGCGCTGAGTGATCTGGCCATGGTTGCCGCAGGTGGCCATGGCCCATTCGGGCTTTCCCGGATCGCATCACGATCGGGCCCAGCGGCGGGTGTTCCCGATTCGGGCGTATTGCGCTTGCGAATCGGCTTCCTCCTGGAACTGATGGCCGTCCACATTGCTTGAACCACCATACCAGCGGTGGTTCATTCCTGCTGTAGGCCACTCTTCACCGGCTTCATCAGGTTGATGATCTGAGAACCTGGCCTTGTCCTGGCGCAACCATCGCCATGAAAAGGCCAATAAGACGACAACGGATTGCATGACTAACGACGATCGCAACGGCGACAACGACTCTCCTCTTCTCGATCTGGACAAGGGTTCTGTCCAGCGGTTCATCGCGCGCGCCAAAAAGCAGGGCGTCATCTCGGTCAAGGAGCTGAATGCCGCTCTGCCGCAGGACCAGATGACCACCGATCAGATCGAGGACATCATGGCCGCGATCTCGGAAATGGGCGTCAAGATCATCGAGAACGATGATGATGACGATGAAGAGAGCGAGCAGGAAGATGGCGTAGATGCCGTCGATGGTCGCGATGACGAGTCGGGTTCCGATTCCGAGTTCGAGGAGGGCAATTCCCGGCGCCGTCCCGGCGAGACCCGCAAGGCGGACTCGCTCGGCCGTTCCGACGACCCGGTCCGCATGTACCTGCAGGAAATGGGCACCGCCGAGATGCTCAGCCGCGAGGGTGAAGCGGCGATCGCCAAGCGCATCGAAGCCGGCCGCGACATGATGATCATGGGGCTTTGCGAAAGCCCGATGACGTTCCACGCGATCATCGGGTGGTCCGAAGCGCTCAACAACGGCGACATGCAGCTCCGCGAGATCCTCGATCTCGACGCGATGCTCTCCAAGGAGCCGCAGCCGGAAAATCTCGATGAAGACGGCGATAGCGACGGCGAGATTTCCGCTGCCACCGCTGGTCCTACCTTCAAGGAGGAAGACGATTCCGTCGAGGACAATTCGGAGGAAGTCGACGAGGACGGCAATCCGATTCCCAAGCGCCGGGGTGAGGATGACGAGGAAGAGGACAACACCCTGTCCCTCGGCCAGATGGAAGCCGCGCTTACGCCTGAAGCGCTGGAGAAGTTTGCGCTCATCACGGAACTGTTCCGCACTTTCGAACGCCTGCAGAGCGAGCGACTCGACGCTATGGCGCTGGGCATCGACTTTCCTGTCGCCAAGGAAGAGCAGTACCAGCAGCTTCGTGAAGACCTGACCGCCCAAGTGGAATCGGTGCAGTTCCACGCGACCAAGATCGAATATCTGGTCGACAACCTCTACGCCTTCAACCGCCGCCTCACCACGCTGGGCGGCCAGATGCTGCGCCTTGCGGAGCGTCACAAGGTGAAGCGCGCCGATTTCCTCGAAGCCTACACCGGCCGCGAACTGGACGACACCTGGGTCGCCGAAGTGGCCGGGATGGACAAGAAGTGGGCTGCCTTTGCCGCGAACGAGGCTGAGCCTGCCGAGCGCATCCGCCTGGAGGTATCGGACATCGCCGCCGCCACCGGCATGGCGCTCCCCGAGTTCCGCCGCATCGTGAACATGGTCCAGAAGGCGGAGCGTGAAGCGCGCATCGCCAAGAAGGAAATGGTCGAGGCGAACCTGCGACTGGTGATCTCGATCGCCAAGAAGTACACGAACCGCGGCCTGCAGTTCCTGGACCTTATCCAGGAAGGCAACATCGGCCTGATGAAGGCGGTCGACAAGTTCCAGTACCGCCGCGGCTACAAGTTCTCCACTTACGCGACCTGGTGGATCCGTCAGGCGATCACGCGTTCGATCGCGGATCAGGCTCGCACGATCCGTATTCCGGTCCACATGATCGAGACGATCAACAAGCTGGTGCGCACCAGCCGCCGGTTCCTCCATGACCAGGGCCGCGAGCCCACGCCGGAGGAAATGGCCGAGAAGCTGTCGATGCCGCTCGAGAAAGTGAAGCGGGTCCTGAAGATCGCCAAGGAGCCGGTCTCGCTCGAAACCCCGATCGGGGACGAGGAAGACAGCAGCCTTGGCAACTTCATCCAGGATGAGAACGCCGTCATCCCGGTGGACGCGGCGATCCAGGCTAACCTGAAGGAAATGATCACGCGCACGCTGGCATCGCTGACACCGCGTGAGGAGCGTGTGCTGCGCATGCGCTTCGGCATCGGCATGCCGACCGACCACACCCTGGAGGAAGTCGGCCAGCAGTTCTCGGTTACCCGCGAGCGTATCCGTCAGATCGAAGCCAAGGCATTGCGCAAGCTCAAGCATCCGAGCCGTTCACGCATCATGCGCGCGTTCCTCGACTAAGCACAGGCCGCCCGACGTCTGGACGGATTGCGGGCGGTCTGCACCTCAGGGTCCGGCTGCAACGCGTAAACTGCGCGAGCACCCGTAATTGGGGCCGCGCATTTGCGCGGGGCATCTTGCCTCAGGTTTGAATGTGTCATCAAACCGTATCCTCGCCCTTCTAAATGGCCCCGATGGGGTTCTCGAACGCATCGAAATACGCTCCGGGTTCGGCATTCAGTTGGGCTCGGTTGCGGGATCAGGTTGCACGCATGACGCGGCGTGACGATGCCGAGGATCTGCTGCATGATGCATGGGTCAAGGTCTCCACCAGCTCGACCCTTGCGCGGAATTCCGATGCGCTTCTGGCGCGTGCCGCGACCAATCGCGGCATCGATGCTCACCGTCGTGAGCGACGGGCTGGGGAAACCTTCGTCTGGGATACGGATGTAGCTACCGTTGCGGATAACCACCCGCTGCAGGACGAGGTCCTGATCGCTCGCGAACGGCTGGACCGCCTGCGCGTGGGGATCGAAGCGCTAAGCCCTCGAACACGGCAGATTTTCTTGATGTATCGGCTGGACGGCCGTAAATATCGTGAGATTGCCGATGAACTCGGCATCAGCCAAAGCGCCGTCGAAAAGCACATTGCCAAGGCGATGGCGCATCTGGCCGAGTGGATGGAGAAATGGTGACGTGATCTTCCGCAGCAAGCCGGAGACTATGAACCGGCAGGCGGCGGACTGGCTGGCCCGACTGCACGCGGATGACCGATCCTCCCAGGATGAGGCGGCATTCCATGCGTGGCTGAAGGCCGATCCGTCACACGCCCGCGCATTCGAGAATGCGTCCACGATCTGGGACGCCGTCGGCGGTCTTCGCGACGATCCGCGGCCTGTGCCCTCGCGGCAGCCGGAGGGCGTGTCCCGGCGTGCGGTGATGGCGGGCGGGGCCGGTCTGGTCCTGACTTGCGGACTGGGTCTCGGATGGCAGCAGGCCCGCGCGGGTGTGTACGAAACCGGTGTCGGCGAACAGCGCCGCTTCGTGCTGGACGACCATACGCGCATCATGCTCGATACGAGCACCCGCGTGCGATTTACGGCAAGTCCCTCGCGGCGCCTGCTGACGCTGACATCGGGCCGCGTCGACGTCGAGATCGCAAGAGATCTGCGGCCCTTCGTCATCGAAGCGGGTGACAGAAGCGCGGTCACGCAATCGGGACGGCTCGACTTGCGCCGGGACGGCGATGTCGTGCTCATCACCGCGGTCCAGGGCAAGGCACAGGTGCAATCGGCCGATGCTCGTGTCGAACTGGCAGCTGGACATCGCATCGCCATGCAGCCGGGGCGGCAGGACAAGTTCGACCGACCGGAGATCGAGGACTTGGTCGCATGGCAGAGCGGGCGACTGGCATTCCGCGACGAAACCGTGGTGCAGGCGGTGACGGAGATGAACCGCTATAGCACGCGTGAACTGGTCGTCGCAGACTCCCATGCCGCCGCCCTGCGCCTGAGCGGCGTCTACCGCGTCGGTGATCCAGAGGCTTTCGCGCGTTCGCTATCGGTTCTGTTGCCGGTCGAGATCGCCGTGGAGCCGGATGTGATCCGCATCGCGACCGCCCGCTGAATTTTATTTGCGTCCGGGGGTGAGGAAAAGCTCGCCCCGAACGACGACGCAGTAAGGGGCGCTCACGACGGGCGTCTGGACGGGGTATCATACATGACTTCTTTCAAACGGCAGCTTTGCCGGACGGCGGCGCTTGCGCTGGTTCTTTCAGGCGCGTCTCTGGCGACTTCTGCATATGCCCAGTCACGGCAGGTACACCTTGCCATTGCTGCGCAGCCGATGGATCGGGCGCTGGAGCAGCTTGCGCGCCAGAGCGGGCAGGACATCCTGTTCACGCGCGATGCAGTGGCGCGTCTCAACACACCAGCGCTTTCGGGCGAGTTCGATGCGGAGACGGCCGTTCGCCGACTGATCGCGGGCACGTCGCTGACGGTCGTGCGCGACCGCTCGGGCGCTCTCATCGTCCGCCCTCTGGCGGCGGCGGCCGCGAAAACGCCCGAAATCACGACCGGCGAGCCGGCCCCGGCCAGTGAAATCGTCGTAACCGCGCCGTTTTCAGACGGTGTCGAGCGTTCGCTGGGCGTGAAGCGCAACGCCGATTCGATCGCGGATGCAGTCGTCGCCGCCGATATCGGCAAGCTGCCGGCCTTCAATGTCGCCGAAGCGCTGCAACGCGTGCCGGGCGTCACGATCGTGCGAGAAGCCGGCGAAGGCCAATTCATCAGCGTGCGCGGGCTTGGGCCGAACTTCCAGGCGGTGACGTTCGACGGCATGCCGCTCGCCTACAACGAGAACATCCGCAATTCCGGCCAGTCCGGGCGCCAGTTCCGCCTTCAGGTGCTGCCGGCCACCTTGATCGACAGCGTCGTCGTGATCAAGTCGCCCACAGCCGATCTGGTCGAGAGCGGCATCGGTTCGACCGTCGATATCCGTCTCATCAAGCCGCTTGATCGCGAGTCCTTCGTCGCCGCCAATGCCTATGCGCGCTATGAGGAACGCACCGATACGGTCAATCCCAACGGCACGATTTCCGCCGGCTGGCGCAATGAGGACAAGACCTTCGGCGTATTGGCGGGCCTGTCCTATTCGCGCCGCAAGGTCCAGTTCGACCGCCTGCGCATGGGATGGCAGGATGCCGAAGTGGAAGGCCTCGGGACGCTGCGTGTCCCCGGCGATGCGCAGCCCTATCTGGAAACCGAGGATCGCGAGCGCATCAGTGCCGTCGTCGGCTTGCAGTGGCGTCCGTCCTCCAACTTCGAGATCGATGTCGACGGTCTGTTCTCGCAGTTCAACAACGAGACGACCGAGCGCCGCCTGACCTATTATATCCCGAGCCAGCTTTCACGGCTCGACCTGTCCACCGCAGTGGTCGAGGACGGCAGGCTTGTCGCGGGCACGATCCGCGGTGCGCGGGTCCGTAACTACAGCGAATACATGGACCAGTCGCACCAGAACCTTCAGCTCAACACCACGTTCAAGCTGGATCTGGGCGATTGGCACATCGAACCGCGCGTCAGCTATGCGCGCGCCAGCAGCGATCTCGACACGCCGATCCAGCGCGTGCAGTACCGCACGGCAAACGGACGGGGCGGTAATCTCACGTTCGATTTCAGCGGTGATGTCCTGAACAAGGGCCGCGTCACATCGCTCTATACCGATCTCGACCTGACCGATCCTTCGCTCATGCCGTTCGAGAGCTTCGCCGTCCGCCCGATCAATTCGATCGACGAGGACAAGAGCTTCATCCTCAACGTATCGCGTCAGATGAACTTCGACGTGGGCGGCATCCGCCTGTCGAAGCTGCGGTTCGGGGGGCAGGTTTCGGATCGATATCGCGACTATCAGCGCCGTGACCGCAACAATGCAACCTTGCGCGACGGCTTCACGCGCACCGATGCCTTCCTTCAATACCCGGTGCCCGGCAAGGCTTTCGACCAGTCGATCCTGAACCGACAGCCGTGGACCAATGTCGATTGGGGGCTGTTCAACCAGGCCTATACGCTCGGCAGCGAATACGATGGCGTCAGCCCCGACGCATCGGACCTGGAGCCGACGGCTGCGGACCTGCAGAACTCCTACCGCATCGGCGAAAAGATCCAGGCCCTCTATGGCCGCATCGATTTCGAATCCGACGTGGGAGACGTGCCGGTCTCCGGCAATTTCGGCTTGCGCTATGTGCGCACCGAAACCGACGTGCACGGCACCACCATCGCGCCTGTCGCGGATGGTGCGGGAGGCGTGACCACCGAAGTCCTGCCGACGACCACGCGCGCCACTTATGCCGAGTTCCTGCCCAGCGCCAATGCGATGTTCAAGTTCTCAGACAATGTGCAACTGCGCCTGGGCGTGGCCCGCACGATGACGCGCCCGTCGCTCTCCGAGTTGCGCAATTCGATCAACACCAACAGCGTCACCGTGACGAGCATCTATAATCAGGGCGCCGCGGCGCTGGAGGACCCGACGCTCAATCTGCAGGCATCGGGCGGAAATCCCAACCTGCGTCCCTATACCTCGTGGAACTTCGACGCTTCGTTCGAATGGTACTTCGACACGTTCGGCGCGTTCACCGTTGCCGCCTTCCACAAGGATATCAGCAACTACATCGCATCCGACTTCGAGACGCGCACGCTGGCCTTCGCCGTCAACGACGGTTCCACGCTGCCGGTGGACATCCTGGTCGCGACCCCGACCAACGTGGGTGACGCGGCGATCTCCGGTGTCGAGTTCGGCTACACGAACAAGCTGCCGTTCGGCCTTGGCGTCACGGCGACCGCGACTTTCGCGACTTCCAAGCTTGAGCTGAACACCACCGGTGTCGGTATCCAGTCGGCGGGTATACAGGGCGTTTCGGACGTCAGTTACTCGATCACGCCCTTCTTCGAGACGGGGCCGTTCGAGATCAACGTCAGCTACACCTACCGTAGCAACTACATGACCGATTCCGGTGCCAACGTGACTTCGCTGCCCAGCCCCGAGGATGTCGTGGCATACTACCAGAAAGGCTTCGGCATCGTCGATCTCGGCGCCAGCTACAAGATCAGGCCGAATGTCGAGATGTTCATGCAGGCCGTGAACGTCCTTGACGAGCGGCAGGTCTCGTTCGCGGGCAGCGAAAGCGAAGTCAGCGAAATCCACACTTTCGGGCGGACCGTGAATTTCGGCGTCCGCGCCAAGTTCTGAACCCGTTACCCTCTTGATCCGCCGACACCGCGCCGAAGTTCCGGCGCGGTGTCGGCATTCCCGTTGAAGGTCCATGCAATCGATGATGTCTCCGGTTCGGCTTCTTCCCTTGGCAATCGTGCTTGCACATGCCCCGTTGGCGCACGCTGAAGGAACGGGCAAACGGCGCTGGCTAGCGGGCGATCATCATGTCCACAGTGTCTACAGCGCCCGCTACGAAGCGGATTCCGAACATCCCGAGCGCGTACCGGATCCCGTGATAGGCGGCGATTCTTCCCATACGATTCTACAGAACGCCCAGATGGCGCGCAGCTTCGGTCTGGACTGGATGGTCACCACGGACCACGGCGGCCCCAGGCATTCCGCGCTCAACCATGACCATGCTTGGCCGGATGTCGAGGCGGCACGCAAGGCGGTGCCGGACCTCGTCTTGTTTTACGGCATGGAATTCGACGTTCCGGGCGGCGAGCATGCCAGTCTGATCCTGCCGACCGACGCGAGCGAGCGCGCCACCTTGCGGGATATCGAATCCCGTTTCGGAAAACGCGAGGCGTTCCCTGCGGATCCTTCGCGCAATACGAAGCCGAACATGCTCGAAGCTTTGCGATACATGGCCGGACTGCCGGTTCCGCCGGTGCTCATCGCCAACCATCCTTCCCGGACGGCGACCGGCTATGGCGAATGGGGCCTGCATACGCCTGCCGAGTATCAGGCCTGGCAGGAGGCTGCTCCGAATGTCGTGATCGGCATGGAGGGCGCACCGGGGCATCAAGCAGCACGACCGGAGGCGGGAAAGGACAAGGCGCATGGCTCCCGCGGGCTCTATGGTGGCTTCCCGACCATGGGCGGTTTCGATCAGATGGTCGCTCGTCTGGGAGGCGCGTGGGACGCGCTTCTGGGGAAGGGCTTGCACTGGACCGTCACCGCGAACTCGGATTCACACGGCCACTGGCGTGAGGGCGGCGCTGATTTCTGGCCGGGGGAATATTCCAGGACATGGGTTCTTGCCGCGCCGAATGCTTCGGACATTCTCGATGGTCTGCGAAAGGGGCGCGTCTTTGTCGCTACCGGCAATCTGATCGACCGGTTGGACGTGACGGCGGCGGTCGGACAGGCAGATTCTAGGTCGGCGGCGATGGGGGAAACGCTGGATGTAGGCGGTGGTGACAAGGTAACCGTCACTATCCGCTTCCGTCCCGCGCGCACGCCGAACGGTGCCAGGCCGAAGCTCGATCACGTCGACCTGATCGTGGGCGGCGCTTCGGGCGTCGAGGAGGACGGCAACCGCAGTACCCGGATTGTCAGGCGCTTCACAGCGCGCGACTTCAGGCCGGATGGCGACAGCCTGGTCGTCTCGCATCAACTGAAAGTTTCGGAGGCGATAACCTATCTGCGTGTCCGGGGTACGAACACGGAACAGGGCGAGCCGGAACCCGACATCGCCGGAGAGGATCCCTGGAGCGATTTGTGGTTTTATTCCAACCCGATCTACCTTTCCGGGACGTAGGGTTCTGACGGAGTGTCGGCCAGTCCTGCATGGTAACCCGTTTATGAGCCGGAAAGCGGATTTACCTCTCGGATGAGATCAATGAGCAGACGCAAAGCGGTCGGCACTTGGCGCCGCCCGGAATAGTATGCGTGAAATCCCTCGCCCATAGATGCCCAATCGCTCAGCACGAGCTGCAGCGCACCGCTCCGCAAATAAGGCATGAGTATCGGCTCCGCACCGTAGATGATGCCGGCGCCGCCAAGACCGAAATTCATGGCAGGGAGGCTGCTATCGACGGTCAAAGGCCCGGGCATCGCGACGGAGACTGTCTCTTCGCCACGCTCGAACTCCCAGTCGTAAACTTGATCGTTTCCGAGCCGGATGCGGATACAGCGATGATCCTGGAGGTCTTGCGGCAAGACCGGGGTGCCGAAGCGTTCGAGATAGGCGGGGGATGCGGCTGCGACCCAGCGGATGTCGGGTGAGAGGCGCTGCGCGATCATGTCTTCCGGCACCGTACCGCCGTACCGTATGCCCGCGTCGAACCCGCCGGCGATGACATCGATCAGCCGGTTGCTGACGCTGATGTCGACTTCCACCTCTGGATAGCGGTCGACGAAGAGCGGCATTACGGGGCCGAGCAGAAGCGGCACTGCATCTTCGAGGACGTTGATCCTGACCCGGCCGGTCGGTGCATCGCGAAACCGGTTGAGATTTTCCGCCGCATCGCTGACGGTCTGCAACGGCCCTTCGATCGAGGCCCGCAGCTCCTCTCCGGCAGCAGTAAGCGTCACGCTTCTAGTGGTTCTGTTCAATAATCGCACGCCGCGCCGCGCTTCCAGACCGGACATGGCATGGCTCAGTGCCGAGGTCGTAACGCCCATTTCAAGAGCCGCCCGCCGGAAGTTGGCATGGCGTGCAATGGCGAGAAAATAGAGAAAATCCGCGAGGTCGGCACGACTGATCTGCATCCGCTCTCCCTATCACGCTGTTGAGCTGCATTCATCAGTTCATTGCATGCCAAGGCGCTAATCACGCTGGTCCAGGCGGCCTAGATAGGGGGCACGTGGATCAGCCAGTACGGGCAGCCATTACGGGCGATCGCGAACGGGATGCCTATCATCATGATCAAGCGCGCAATCATTCTTGCCGTTCTCATGGCGCTCACAGATGTCGCATCCGCTCAGGAAGGACCGACCACCATGGACATCGCACGCAAGCCCGACCTCAAGACCGTTGATGCGCCATCCGAATATTTCACGGGCAAGGTTACGATAACCGGGCAGTTTCAGCGCCCGGCCCCGTCGCGTGTCAGCGGCGCCATCGTCCATTTCGAGCCGGGCGCGCGCAGCGCGTGGCACACCCATCCGGCGGGTCAGACGCTGATCGTGACCGAAGGCGTGGGCTGGACCCAGATCGAGGGCGGCGGGAAGTACGAGTTCCATGCCGGCGACATCCTGTGGTGCCCGGCCGATCACAAGCACTGGCACGGCGCCACACCGCACGAAGGCATGACGCACATTGCCATCCAGGACACGGTCGATGGCAAGAATGTCGTCTGGCTGGAGAAGGTGACCGACGAGGAGTATCTCGCCCCGTTGGAGAGCGATTGAGCCATGCCCCACATCGTGGTGAAGCTCTATCCCGGCAAGTCAGAGGCGCAGAAACGGGACCTGTCCGCTGCGATCGTCAGCGATGTCATGCGCGTCCTGAATTACGGCGAGGAGGCGGTGTCTGTCGGGTTCGAGGAAGTCCAGCCAGGCGACTGGTCTTCGCTTGTCTATGAGCCGGACATCCAGGGCAGATGGGCGACGCTGACCAAAGTGCCGGGCTATGGCCCGGGGCAGAAGATCGCGAACAAAGAAGGCTGATCCATGAACCCCGTTTATGATTTCAAAGGGCAGGTTGCGCTTGTCACCGGAGCCGCCAAAGGAATGGGGCTGGCGGCGGCACGCGCTTTTGCCGCAAATGGTGCGGCGGTAGTGCTGGCGGATATCGACGGCGAGCGGGCCGCGCAGGAGGCGCAGCGGATTGTCAGCGAGCATGGCTCGGCGATCGGCACGACCTGCGATGTCGCCGACGAAGCCCAGGTAGCGGCGATGATCGATCTTGCGATCGCCCGCTACGGCCGGCTCGACATGGCCTTCAACAACGCAGGCATTCAGGTGCCGCCGTCTGACGCAGCCGACGAACCGCTTGAGAACTTCGAGCGCGTCACCGGCGTCAACCAACGCGGTGTCTGGGCCTGCATGAAGCATGAACTGCGGGTGATGCGCGCTCAAGGCTCCGGTGCGATCGTCAATTGCTCGTCGCTTGGCGGTCTTGTCGGTCTGCCGCAGCGCGCTGCCTATCACGGCACCAAGCACGCGGTGATCGGCATGACGCGAAGCGCCGCGGTCGAATATGCGCCGCGCGGCATCCGCATCAACGCTGTGTGCCCCGGCACGATCGACACGCCGATGGTGCAGGACATGTTGGCAGGACAACCGGAGGCGATGGCCGAGATCATGAAAGAACAGCCCATCGGCCGTCTCGGACATTCCGACGAGATTGCCGCCGCAGTGCTGTGGCTGTGCAGTCCGGCGGCAAGCTTCGTGATCGGTGCCGCGCTGCCTGTCGACGGCGGCTTTACCGCGCACTGATGACGCCGGACGCCCAGTTCAGCCGGCGAAGCGCGATCTTTATGGCCGCCATGGCCGCTATGCCGTGGCCGCTCACCGCAGGAGCAGAGACGATGCCCACCGAACCGACCAACGCCCGCAATTCCTTCGGCGACATCGCGCCGCACCTTGCCGAGATCACCGATAAAGTGTTGTTCGGCGACGTTTGGGAGAATGCGGCGCTGAAACCTCGCGATCGCAGCCTGGTGACGATCACCTGCCTTATCGCGATGTACCGGATCAACGAAATGCCGTTCCACATCAGGAAGGCCCTCGATAATGGCGTGACCAGGGACGAGATCGTCGAGGCGGTCACGCAGATAGCCTTCTACGCCGGATGGCCTCCCGCGATGACGGCGCTTCCGATCCTGAAGCAAGTCTTCGCAGAAGCGGGTGCCTGAGTGCCTGGCGCCTGGCCCCCACGCCTGTTCTCGGCATTCATGGGCGCGGCTGCGCTGGTCTTGTCGGGAGGCAATGGCATGGCAGCGCCGGTGACCGAACCGATCGTCCGCATTGCGGAACTCGACATCGTTCCTGCCGAACTCGATGCCTATAAAGCGCTTCTGCGCGAGGAGATCGACGCGTCTGTTCGGTCGGAGCCGGGCGTGCTTTCACTGAATGCCGTTTCGGTGAAGGACAATCCGGCGCAGATCCGCATTCTTGAGGTCTACGCCGACCAAGCCGCTTATGAGGCGCATCTGAAAACGCCGCACTTTCTCAAATACAAGAATGGCACCGCCGGAATGGTGCGATCCCTGAAACTCATCGAAACCGATCCGATCCTTCTTCGCAGCAAAAGCGCGGGTCGCTGAGCGTCTGAGAAGGGGCAACGGCGGAGACGAGCGCGGCATGCAGCTATTCGAAGTCGGCTGTTTCACCGGGGCGCATGGCGATAAATCTCGCGGCATCGATGCCTCGTGCGTGCAGACCTGCCGCCAGGCGCCGGGCGGGTTCGTCCCAGGGTTCGTCCGTCAGCTTGAATGTCCCCCAGTGCATGCCGACGGCCGCTCGGGCTTCGAGATCCAGCATAATCTGGATGGCATCGTCTGGATCGGTATGCTGGGCTGCCATGAACCAGCGCGGTGCATAGGCACCGATCGGGAGGATCGCGACATCGACAGGCCCGAAGCGTGCTCGCAAGTCGCGAAAGATCGCACCTGTGCCATAGCCCGTGTCCCCGGCGAAATAGATGGTCCTGCCGAAGACCTTCAGCATGAAGCCGCCCCACAGGGCCATGCGGCGATCGCGGGTGCCGCGGGATGACCAGTGCAAGGCCGGCACGATATGCGCTTCGGCACCTGAGGCGATGTCGAAGCTGTCGAACCAGTCCCCCGTTTCGACGCGAGCTTCGGGAATATGGCGGCGAATTATGCTGTCGTTGCCCAACGGGGTGATGATCCTTGGGGCATGCCGCGCCTGAATATCCCGCAGGGTCGCAACGTCGAGATGGTCGTAATGATTATGGGACAGCAGGATCGCGTCGATGGGCGGGAGGTCGCGCATCCTGATACCCGGCGCGGTCACGCGGCGGGGCCCGGCAAAGGCGATCGGGCTGGCACGGTCGGACCATACCGGATCGGTCAGGATGTTGAGCCTGCCCGTCTGGATCAACAGGGAGGCATGGCCGACCATGGTGATGGACAAGCCCTCTACCCGTTCCGCCGGAACGGTGGGGGACACCGGCATGGATTTCGGCCATCTGGTCCGGGGAGCAGTGCGATACCAACGCAGGATATCGCGCAGCGACCGGTCCGTTTCCGGCTCTCCTGCGGGGTTCGTGAAACGGTGCCCGTCGAAGTGGGCTGAGACCGGACCGGAGTAATAGCGGTTCGGGGATGACATGGGGCGTCGTTTCACAGGGATCACTCTCCATTTGCCCAGGCGACGGCGTCCGCCCCCGCCGGCAGCACTGCCGGACAGTCCGCGTCGGTCGCCGCACGGAAGATTGCGTCGGCAACGTCCTGGGCCACCGTAACCGGGCCATTGGCCGCTGCCATCATCGCGGCCAGTGTCTGCTGTGCATAGTCCGCATAGGGTTCAGGGAAGCCGCCGGAACCGGTTACATGGCTCTGGGCGGTGCTGCTGAAGCTGGTCGAGGGTGCCATGCCGGGCATGACGACGCGAACGCGAATGCCGAACGGCGCCAGTTCGTGCGCCGCGGATTCGCTGAGTGCATTCATGGCCGCCTTGCTGGCGCGATAGACCGACAGCAAGGGCAGGGGCCTGTAGAGCGAACTGGAACTGACGTTGACGATCACGCCCGAACGCCGTTCCCGCATTCCGGGAAGGACGGCCTGCATCATGGCGATTGCCCCGAACAGGTTGGTTTCGAATATCTCGCGCACCGTCTCGAGGGGCGAACCCTCGACGGCGTTCAGCCATCCGAAACCGGCGTTGTTCACCAGCACGTCGATCGGTCCGGCCTGCTCCATCGCAGCCGCAATGCTGTCTGCATCCGTCACGTCGAGGGGAAGGATGTGTAGCCGCTCCGACATCGGCAGCGTGCTGGCTGCCGGGTTGCGCATGGTCGCCACGACGCGCCAGCCCTGGTCGAGGAAATGAACGGCAGTCTCGCGACCGAAGCCGGCCGAACAACCGGTGATGAGGACGGTCTTCATCGTAAAACTCCTTGCAGGGGATCGTTCGTCACCCTTAGATATGAATGATCCTTCAGCTTTGGTATTCGCATATGAGCCGCCCAACACCTGCACTTCTGAAACCGCGCAAGACGCCGCAGCAGACGCGGTCCGCCGTGACGATCGAGGCCATTCACTGCGCGACCATTCAGGTTTTGCTGACAGGGGGTATCGGACGCCTGACCACGACGCGGGTTGCCGAGCGTGCCGGCGTTTCCGTGGGGACGATGTACCAATATTATCCGCACAAGCAGGCGCTGCTCTTCGCTCTGGTCGAGCGCCAGTTCAACCTCATCGAAACGGCGATGCGGGACGCGACAACCCGATTGATGGGCACAGACCTCAGGACGATCGCGCATGGCGTTGCCACGGCCTGGCTGGACGCGAAGATGGCGGACATGGTCGCTTCGCGCGCGATCTACGGCATCTCTGCCGAATTTGACTTGTCGGAACTGATGAGCAGGGCGGCGCAGACCATGACGACGTCGATCGATGCGCTGCTCGCCAGCGCCTGCGATGCGCACTTCGCCGATCGGCAGTCCGTGGCTTTCATGCTCGCGGCGCTGCTGGGCGGGTCCGTCAGGGTCGTCATGGAGGCGGCCCCTTCAGAGGAGAATTTCGCGCGATTGCGCCGCGAATTGCCGGAGGCCTGCCACGCCTATCTGGTGGCTGCCGGTCGGAGCGAGGTAGCGTAAGCGGACCTTCGGCTTATCGGCGCGCGTGAAGATGTTTACCTTGGCGTGTTGACAGAAAGCTCACCACCCGACTGCAGTCGCAGATGGTCGATTTAAGCTTCTGGGGATAGGGACTGAGCGATATCGCCAGTCCGCCGAATGTCGCTCAGGGCTGGCTATGGCCTCCCAGTTCGTCCGAACCTAATCCCAGGATGTACGTGCCACGATTTCGCGGGGAAACCCCGCCGCAAGATGATCGATCAGCGCACGCACGGCTGGAGGCAGCCCCCGACGTGTGGTGAAGACCAGATGCACGATTCCCTGAACCCCGCGCCAGGCAGGCAGCACATGGACAAGCTTGCCGGCGCGTAGAGCGTCGCGGCAGACATGGTCGGGCAGGATCGCGATGCCGAGTCCGGCCACAGCCGCGTTGCGCACTGCGGCCATATCGGTGCATCCCATCCGAGGCTCGACCCGAATGACATGTGTGCGGCCGTCCTCGGTCTCCAGATGCCATTCGAGATCGTCTGCGGCGTCGTGCGTCGCAAGTGTGGGAAGTGTCGCGAGTTGGGCCACGTCCGTAACCTGGCTTGCCAACTGAGGACAGGCAACGAGAATACGGGTTGATCTGCCGAGCGACCGCATGGTGAGGGAAGCATCGCTGGTCAGTGCGGCGCGCACCCGCAGGGCCAGATCGATCCGCTCTTCGATCAGGTCTACTGGCCGGTCGGTTGCCACAAGCTGCAATCGCACCTTGGGATAGCGGGCGAGGAAAGAAGATATCAGGCCCGATATCGGCTCGATCATGCCGGTGGGACAACTGAAGCGGATACGGCCATGGGGTTCCGCCTGCGCTTGCAGGACCAGTGCCTCGGCCTGCTCCGCCTCGGCCAATATGGCCCGACACCGCTCGTAGAAGGCAAGCCCCGTATCCGTCACGCGGAAACGTCGGCTCGACCGCTCGATCAGACGGAGACCGAGACGCTCCTCCAGCCCTGCGATGCGGCGGCTCAGCTTGGATTTGGGCTCCCGCAGGGCGCGCCCCGCCGCTGCAAAACCGCCATGAGCCACGACCTCGGCGAAATAGGCATAGTCATTCAGATCGACTCTCATCATCGTTCCTCCAATGGAACGCTGAGTGCCATATTTGCCGACTACATGCATCATCGTTCTGGATGCATCTCGTACGGGCAACGGCGCTTCGCCGAAAACCCGAAGGAGACAGACGATGACGGACAAGTTCAACAACAAGGTGGTGGTCGTGACCGGCGGCACAAGCGGCATCGGTCTGGCGACGGCCAAGGCATTCGCGGACGCCGGAGCCTCGGTATTTATCAGCGGGCGGCGGCAGGAGGCACTTGATGCTGCCGTCAAGGCGATCGGCTGCCGGATCACGGGCGTACAGGGCGATATGGCCAATCTGGCCGATATCGACCGGCTTTACGATACCGTCCAGCAGCAGCATGCGCAGATCGACGTCGTGTTCGCCAATGCGGGCGGCGGTGAGATGCTCCCGCTCGGTTCAATCACCGAGGCGCATTATCAGAGCACCTTCGACACCAATGTGAAGGGGGTCCTTTTCACGGTGCAAAAGGCGTTACCGCTCTTGAAGGACGGGGCCTCGATCATCCTGACAAGCTCGACCACCAGCATTTCGGGCACGCCTGCCTTCAGCGTCTATTCCGCGACCAAGGCGGCGGTGCGCAACTTCGCCCGGAACTGGATCCTCGATCTGAAGGATCGGCACATTCGCGTGAACGCCATCAGTCCCGGCGTTACGGAAACCGCTGGTCTCGATCATCTTTTCGGCGGCGGCGAGCAGGCGCAGGGGACGAAGGACTATCTCGCCAACCTGATCCCGGCGGGCAGGGTCGGCCAGCCCGAGGAGATCGCCAAAGCCGTGCTGTTCCTCGCTTCCGATGACGCCAGCTTCGTCAACGGCGTCGAACTCTTTGTCGATGGCGGTCAAGCGCAGATCTGACCGTCGATCCCCTGGCCGGATGGACTGTCGCCTGGCGCGGCGGACCATCCGGCTCTCCCGTATTAGAGGCCGTAACAGGGAAGATTATGCGAGGCTTAGTGGCCGGAAAGGTCTGTGGCCGTCACCCGCCCTTACGAAGCGTCACCGATGTGCTGGCGCAGCCAAAGGGCCTCATCGCTTGGATGGCGATGGAAATGACGTTTGAAATCGCGGCTGAAATGCGCCGGACTGGCGTAGCCAACCTGCATCGCGACCGTCGCGATAGGCGCTTCGCGTCGGGCGATCATCAGGCGAGCCTCGTGCAAACGCATAGCCTTGATATACTGCATCGGCGAACTTCCGGTGAGTGCCTTGAATCCAGCGTGGTACGAAGGCACGCTCATTCCAGCGGCCTGGGCCAGTGCGGGAACGGTGAGCTTCTCGTGATAGCTTTCGCGGATCACAGACAGGCTCTTCACGATCCGGTCCGAAGCGCCCTCGCGCAGCAGCGCAGCCATTAGCGGCCCGCCTTGCGGTCCCATCAGCACCCGAAGATGCAATTCGCAAATCAGGCCTGGCCCCAGGATGGTGCTTTCCTCCGGGGTGCGAAGCGCCACCAGCAGCCGTTGCAGGACATCACGAATGGGCGCCTCCATCGGGCTCGAGACGAGACTGCGGGCCTGCTCGCGGCTGTGCGAGTTGTCCGGTTTGACCATCACGGCGGCAATCTCTGCAGCGAGGTGGCGGTCGAAATCGAAATAGATGGCGAGCAAAGGACAATCGGGGGCCGCCTGCGAGGCCATGCGGAATGGCACGGGGACCGAGACGGCAAGGTAGTGGTCGGCATCGTAGCGATACACGTCGCCGTCGAGAAAGCCCTGCTTCGATCCTTGCAGCACAAAGACCGCTCCGGGGCGGTAGAGCACGGGCACATCCTCAAGCATGGCCTCCGAGCGCAATATGCGAACGCCGGGAAGGTTGGTCGAATTATACCCGTGAAGTGGTGCGAGCTTGGCCGCCAGTTCAACGAGGGGAGCCAGTTCAGGGGATGGCGTGATAGGATTGAGCAAGGAAATCAGAGAAATTGCCGTTTTCGTGTCGGGGCGATTGTAGCATTTGACAAGGCGTAAATCCAACCCGTTGGAGCAAGGTCATGTCGCGACACACTTTTTTCATAACCGGTGCCAATTCGGGTTTCGGTTTCGCCATCGCCAAGGCGGCTCTCGATGCGGGCCACCGGGTTATCGGCACGGTCCGATCCGAGGAGGTCAGGGCACGTTTGACCGAGCGCCTGCCCGAGGTGGTCACCGTCCTGTGCGATGTCACGCAGTTCGATGCCGTTGCCGGCATCGTCGATCGTGCCGATAGCGAACATGGTCCGATCGACGTCCTCATCAACAATGCAGGGTATGGCCATGAAGGCGTCCTCGAGGAATCCCCGCTCGAGGAAATGCGCCGCCAGTTCGACGTCAATGTCTTTGGAGCAGTGGCAGTTGCCAAGGCATTTCTGCCACGCTTTCGCAAACGCCGGGGCGGCTTCATCGTCAACGTGACGTCCATGGGAGGGATGATAACGATGCCGGGAATCGCCTATTATTGCGGGAGCAAGTTTGCGCTCCAGGGCATCTCGGAAGTGATGCGCGCCGAAATGGCACCATTTGGTGTCCGCGTGACGACCCTATGCCCGGGATCCTTCCGCACCGATTGGGCGGGGCGATCGATGGTGAGGAGCCCGCGCGCGATCGCCGATTACGACACACAGTTCGACCCTATACGGGCCGCGCGGGAGGAGAAGAACGGCAAGCAGGTTGGCGATCCCGCCCGTCTTGCCAAGGCTGTCCTTAGCCTGATCGATGCAGATGCTCCGCCACCGCAGTTGCTGTTGGGAAGCGATGCCTTGCGCCTTGTGCGTGACCGATTGACGCAAATGGAAAGCGAAATCGATGAGTGGGAGAGCCTTACCTTGTCGACGGATGGCTAAGTCACCGAGCGCGTGCGCCGGCTCCGGCTCCGGCTAATCTACTTCGCTCAAAGCTGGGATAGCGCCCTGACGCCGTGAGCAGATCATGCTATGGTGCATTCTCAACCGGCTCTGGAATGGAGGTGGTGATGAGAACGATGATACGCTCCCTGGCGCAACTGATCGTCGTGGGAATACTGATGGGCGTCGGCCCCGCGTCTTCGGCAAGCTATCCGCCAAAGCTTCTGACCTTTCTCGATCCGACACTGAGGCTTGCAAGCATTTGCGGCGGGAATAGGGAAAGCGGCTCGATGCGCGCCAGGCTGATGACCGCGGCGGCTGTCGTGCAGGCAATGCCTATGGCAGTCCCCCCGCTATTCGATCAGTTGGGCCAAGTCCATTTTCGCATAACGACCAAGAGTCCTCAGGCGCAGCGCTATTTCAACCAGGGCCTGTCGTTCGCCTATGGTTTCAACCACGCGGCGGCGGGCGCGTCGTTTCGGGAGGCGCAACGGCTCGATCCCGCTTGTGCCCTGTGTTTTTGGGGCGAGGCGCTGGTCCACGGCCCCAATATCAACGCGCCGATGGAGGAAGGCGTGAACGCGCGCGCAGTCGAACTGGCGCGTCGTGCCGACAGCCTGGCCTTCGGCAGCACCGGGCTGGAACAGGCGCTGACAGCGGCAATGCTGCGGCGCTATTCCGCGGATTCCAAGGTCGAACGTGCGGCACTGGACGCTGCCTACGCCGATGCCATGCTGGCCGTGGCAAGGGCTTTTCCCGCTCATGACGATATCGCGCTGCTCGCCGCCGAAGCCGTGATGGATACCCGGCCGTGGGATTACTGGCAGACCGATCGGCGAACGCCGAACCCCCGGATCGGCGAGGCCGTCGGGCTGGTGGAGACGGTCCTCGCGCGCAGCCCGGACCACCCGCAAGCGCCCCATCTCTACATTCACCTGATGGAGAACGGGCCAGATCCGAAGCGCGCGGAGTCCGCCGCAGACAGGCTTGCCGCGCCGCTAGCGCCGAAATCCGGCCATCTCGTCCACATGCCGGCGCACATCTATCACCGGATCGGACGGTGGAAGGACTCCATACGCGTCAATGTCGCTGCCGCGCGCGCCGACGAGGAATGGATCAGGACCAGCGGCGACAGGGGATTGGTTCGCTACGGATATTATCCGCATAACGTCCATTTCATCGTCACCTCCGCACAAATGGCGGGCGACCTGGAAACGGCAACGCGTGAGGCAAAGCGACTCGAGCAGCTACTCGATCCAGAGACCAGCGCCAGAATTGCGTGGATCCAGGCAATCAGCGCCGCACCTTACTTCGCCGCCGCACAGTTCGCACGGCCGGAGGAAGTACTGGCAATGCGGGAGCCGGATGCTCGGCTCCCCTATGCAACCGCCATGCGCCATTATGCACGCGCGATCGCCTTTGCGCGGCAGCATGACCGGACCGGCTTCGATGGTGCGCTTGCGGCCTTGCGCGCACTCGGCGAAAGCGGCGCGATGAAGGGCATGGTCGACCAGGGCGTGCCGGCGCCTGACCTGCTGCGGATCGCGGAACGCGTGGCGCATGCTCGCTGGGCACAAGCGAGCGGGCGCCCTGCCGAAGCTGCGGCGCATTACCGGGAGGCGATCGCGATAGAAGAAGGCATCCCGTACATGGAGCCTCCTTTCTGGTATTATCCCGTCCAGCAATCGCTGGGTGCTGCGCTCTATCAGATGGGGCGCTTCGAGGAGGCCCGAACCGCGTTCAACACTGCGCTTGTCCAGTCGCCGGGGAATGGCTGGGCGCTATACGGCCTTGCCGCTTCCGAGCGCGCGCTTGGCCGCAAGGCGGAGGCTGCTGCCGCCGATGCGGCTTTTCAGCGTGCCTGGTCCGGTGACCGCAGGTGGCTGAAGATGGACCGGCTATAGTCGGCGAAGCGTTCACAAGTAGCGGGTTTGGGCTCCTTCGTCTGTTCCGACGACACCTTTCTTGCTTCACTCCAACGCACAGCCATCCGAATTCGCCTTTTCTGGATCGTGACGACAACCTTGCCGATATGCGGATTCCAGGAGCCGGGGTTTGGGGGAGGCGATGGAAGCCGCGAGGCAGGAAGGTGTATCCGATCGATTGACGGGCAATCGCTTATGTCGATGGGGCGGCAGGTCTATAGATTGTGCGCAAGGCTCTATCAGATCCGCCCCGCACCATGGTCCGGCGGGGAGGGATGCGCCTAGATATCGGGAAACCGACGGAGAGATGCGATGTACCC
The DNA here is from genome assembly GCF_009811895.1 of Novosphingobium sp. TCA1. NCBI lineage: Bacteria > Pseudomonadati > Pseudomonadota > Alphaproteobacteria > Sphingomonadales > Sphingomonadaceae > Novosphingobium > Novosphingobium sp. TCA1. The sequence continues at coordinate 23,630 of NZ_BLJH01000008.1, forward strand.
CAGGTCCTGGCTGTTGTTGGCAAGCGTTACCCTGGCTTTGACCGGATGCCAGACGGCACCCGCGACCGGCGTGCAGAGGCTGGCCTATGTCGGCAATCAGGGTAGCGGGCCTGACGCTGGCGTTGTGGCCGTGAAGCTCGATGAGGCCAGCGGCGCGCTGACATCGTTAGGTGTGGTTGCGCAGGTCGAAAGACCCACCTGGGTTCTTGCCGACAAGGTTCACAAGCGCCTTTTCGCCGTCAGCGAGGTTGGCAACGATGGAACCGGTCACGGCTCGGTTCTGAGCTTCACCTACGATGAGTTCAGCGGCGCTTTGACGCCGGGTGAACGCGCCGATTCCGGGGGAGGCGGTCCGACGCATCTCGCGCTGGCGCCCGGTGGCGGAGCGGTGTTCGTCGCCAATTATGGCAGCGGCACGGTCGCGGCGGTTTCGGTAGATGCGAGCGGCAGGCTCGCGACCGAAGCCGGGAGCGTTGCAGCCCATGAAGGCGCCGGTCCGCATCGCCGCCAGAAAGGGCCTCATGCTCATGGCGTAACGCTCGATCCGTCGGGGCAATATCTGCTCTCGCCCGATCTCGGGACCGACCGCGTCTATGTCTATAAGCTCGGGCGGGGCAGCGATATGCTGACGCCGGCGAACCCACCTTTCGCGGCGCTTCCTCCCGGTTCCGGGCCGCGCCATATCGTCTTCGCGCCGAATGGGCGGCAGGCCTTTCTGATGACCGAGATGGGCGGCACGGTCTTCAGCTACGCATGGGACGCGAGGAAGGGATCGCTGACCGAACTCTCCCATGCGGCTCTCGATGCGGCGGATTTTACCGGAGCGCCCAGCGGCTCCGAACTGGCGGTGTCTCGGGACGGCCGGTTTCTTTATGCGGGAAACCGCGCGGCGAACCGAATCCAGGTCTATTCCGTCGCATCTGACGGTGAGTTGCGCTTGTTGCAGGCCATCGATTGCGGCGGCCTGGTGCCGTGGAGTTTTGCGCTGAACGGAAGCGGCCGGTGGCTGGTTGTGGCGAACCAGGGTTCAAACAACCTCTCTGTCTTTGCAGTGGACAGCGCCAGCGGTCTCCTGACGGCCACGGACAAGCGACTGGACCTTGGCAAGCCGACCTCGGTAGCGTTTACGGATCGCTGAAAGGACAGTTCCCATGACCGACCCCTTCCGTCCCGTGCTTTACCTCAAGTCCACTTGCCCGCATTGCCTGAAGTTGCGGATATTCCTGCTGGAGGCTGGGCTTCTCGATCGTTTCGAGCAGCGCATCTTCACCCAGGGTGACGATGCGGAAGCCGCGATCCGCGCGGAACTGGCGCTGCATTTCGACAAGGTCACTTTCCCGACCGTGCAATACGAGCCGGGCCGGTTCATGAAGGATTCGGACGCCATCATCGCCCACTATGCCGCCGAAGCGGGGCTCGATAGCGCACGCCTGCCGGTCTTCGCGGCCTATGCCGGCAGCGTGCTGCCCAAGTACATGGAAGTTCGCAAGGAACTGAATGCGCTGAAGCAGGACACCTGATCGAGACGGCCTTGCCGGACGCAACAAACCCGCCCGGCAAGTCCGCCGGGCGGGGTCCTCTCGTCGATGGTCCTTCTGTCAGAAGTCGAAGCCAGCGGTTACGCCATACGTGCGCGGCGCTGCGTAAGTGCCGTTGTCGCCGCTGTTCGAGGCGCCGATCTGGCTCCAGTAGAATTCGTTCGTCAGGTTCTTGCCCCAGAGGCGGATGAAGAGGTTGTCGCTGGCCGAGCGCCAGGTCAGCGACGCGTCTGCAGTGTTGTACGCGCCTTGCTTTACCCGCTCATCCGGCGAACCGACGAAACCCGAATTGTAGTAGTAATTACCCGCGAGGGTGAACTTGCCGATGCCGGTTTCCAGATCGTAGGCCCCGCCGATCGATGCCGTGAAGCTGGGCGTGTTCTGGAGCTTGTTGCCCGAGGCATCGCCGATCAGCAGGCAATTGCCGCCAAGCTGCGCATAGGGGTTGCCATTGGTGCCGAGGCAGGTCTGGCCGGTCGGGATCGTGAAGCCGGCAGGCAGCGGATAGGGCGTGGTAATGATCGCCGTATCGAAGTCGGTGTAGCGGGCGTGGGTCCAGTTGAAGCCGCCGAACAGGCGCAAGTCGCTGGTCACGCGCCAGGTCAGGTCGGCGTCGATACCGTAGATGTGGGCGCCGTCCGCGTTGTAGACGGTCTGCGCGCCCGAAATCACCTGCATGACCTGGATGTTCTTCTCGTCGTAGAAGTAGCCTGAGAGATTGAAGCGCACGCGGCGACCGAACAGGTCGGACTTGATGCCCACTTCATAAGCGTCCACCAGTTCCGGCTGAAGCAGCACGATCGGGTCCGACTGGGTGATGAAAGTGCCCGAGCGGAAACCGCGGTTGTAGCTGGCATAGGCCAGCAGTTCCGGCGAGAAGCGGTGGTCGAGCGATAGCCGCCAGGTGACCTTGTTGAAAGTCTTGCCCTCGTTGATGGTGTCGCTGATCGTGGTCAGCCCGGCCGGGGGGACATTGCCGTTGAACGAGACATCGTAGGCGGAGAGGCTGCGCTTGTCGCTGGTGTAGCGGATACCGGCGATGAGGTGCGTGTTCTCGCCGAAACTGTAGGTTCCTTCCGCGAAACCGGCGAAACTGTCGAGCTTGATCGAATTGTAGTCCTCGACATAGCCGTTGTTGCCGAAGGTGAAGAGTCCGGTCGTGCGCGAGCCGTCGTTACCGGCATTGCCGTGCATGTAGAAGCCGCCGAGCACCCACTTGAACGGGCCTTCGCCTTCGGAGACGAGGTTTACTTCCTGGGTGAACTGCTTGTCGTAGAGGTGGTTGTCCACCTCGATGCGCTTGACCGTCGTACCGTCGGGATCGAAATTGTAGTTGAACTTCGAGTGCCGGTAGGCGGTGATGCTCTTGAGCGAGACGCTGCCGAAGTCCTGTTCGACGGTCAGGCTGGTGCCCCAGGCCCGGGTGGTCATGTAGGGATCGACATCGGCCAGGATATCGCGGTGCGGATCCCCGCCGAGCGCCTCGATCTGCGCGGGCACGTTCTGGCCGAGCGCGTTCGTGGTGAAGTTGCGGAAGGCGGGCGCCGCCGAGTTGCGACCGTTGAAGTCGCCAGCCAGCGTGACCTTGGTAAGCGCGCTCGGCTTCCACAGCAGCTTGGCACGACCGGCCCAGGACGTGTTGGTCTGGATGTCGTTGCCGGTGAACAGGTTCTTGCCGAAGCCGTCCTGCTGGTTGTCGTACTGCCCGGAAAGGCTGATCGCCACGGTATCGGTCAGGCCGCCGGAAACATAGGCTGCCGAATGGACCGTATCGTAATTTCCGTAGCCGATCTCCGCCTTGCCGTTCCAGTCGAAGTCGGGCCCTCGCGTGGACATCTGGATCAGGCCGCCGGTGGCATTGCGGCCGAACAGCGTGCCTTGCGGTCCCTTGAGGACGGTCACCTGGTCGGTATCGAAGAAGTTCTGGAGAATGCCGAACGAGGCGCCGTAGTAGACGCCATCGACATAGACCGCGACCGGGTTCTCGATGCCCGGGCCTTGGCCGGTGGCCCCGATGCCGCGAATGCGGGGCAGGCCGATGCCGCCGGTGCCGGTCGTGATGTTGAGCGCGGGGACGGCCGCCTTGAGGTCGACCGTGCTGGTCACGCCTGCGCTCTTCAACTGATCGCTGCCCAGGGCGGTAATGGCAATCGGCACGTCCTGTGCGGATTCGTCGCGCTTCTGGGCTGTGACGATGATCTCTTCGACACCGCCCCGGTCCGTCGATTGCGCCAGGGCGAACTGCGGCGTGCAGGCCATCGCGGCGGCGCCTGCCAGCAGCGCGTGGCGCAGCGCCGGGCTCACGGATGTCGGAATGTTCGTCACGGTCTTCCTCCCAGGTTCCGGCCTTTTGGCGAGCCGGTGAATTTCCCCCACCGCCGATCATCTGCCGTTTCGTCGGCAGGGGCGGTACGGCCTCGATGTAGTCCGGGAAGGTGGGGCAGCGGATATAGGCACTCGAACCGGGCCGATAATTTCGGCGATGCCGCTCGTGCAATGGCTCTGCGCCTCTTCTAATGAGAATGCCTGCACGGGAAACGGGCCGGAAAGTCCGTACCGGGAAAACGCGCTTCCATGAATGCGGGCCCGGGATTGGCAGGGAGAGACAAGAGTGAAGCGTAGAGATTTCCTGGCGGTCGTTCCCGCATCGGTGCTGCTCAGCCAGGTCGGGATCGCCAGGCCGGTATCGGCAAAGGCAGGGCCCGCCAAGAAAGGCGTGATGATGATGAACCGCATCGCCCCTTCGGTGTCCGAACTGCATGTTGCCGCTCTGGACGGCACGGGCGAGCGCAAGGTGCTGGCCGAGAGCGCTTACGACTACAACGCGCGCCTCTCGCGCGATGGTTCGCGGATCGCCTTCACTTCCGAACGGCTGGGCGACGGCAATTCCAGCCTGTTCGTCGCCAAGGGGGACGGCACGGGGATCAAGGCCGTGGCCGACGGTTCCTGCGTGGACGATGCCGCCGCCATTTCGCCGGACGGCAAGTCCCTGGCCTTCGTGTCCACTCGCGGCGGCTACAAGGCCAATATTTGGGTGATGGATCTGGCCAGCGGCAAAGTGCGCCAGCTCACCGGGATCGGCGACGTGAAGGGCGACCCGGACAGCCCGGACTGCTATTTCCGCCCCGCCTGGTCGCCCGACGGCAAGTGGATCGCTTTCTCCAGCGACCGCGACACAAGCTGGCGCGGGCACGACGAGAATCGCGGTTGGGAGCACACCCAGGAACTCTCGATCTACAAGATCCGGCCCGACGGTACCGGCTTCGCCAAAGTCTGCTCGCGCAAGAACTGGTGCCAGGGTTCGCCATCGTGGTCGCCCGACGGCAAGCGAATCGTCTTCTACGAGCTGACCACCGAGGCCACTTGGGGCGCACGCCGTCCCGAATGGATCGGCCGCGTGGAATCGCAGATCATCTCGGTCGATGTCGAGACCGGAACGCGGATCGAGCACACGCAGGGCGCCGGGCTCAAGGTCTCGCCGCAATATGTCACGCAGGATGAGATCGGCTATGTCGTCAAGGGCGGCCCGGGCGAGGGCGTGGCCTACACGTCAGACCGTCCCGGCTTCAAGCGCGCGGGCCTGCGCTCGCCGCACTGGACTGCCGACGGAAAGTCCCTGATCTACGAAGTCCAGGCATTCCGACCGGTGCGCGCGCTCGACAAGCCGCTCTATAGCTGGGACCCGGAGTACGACTATCGCTTCATGGATGTGTTCCCGATCCTCTCCAACCAGGGCATGCTGGCCTTTACCGAGAAGCAGACCGGCACGTCCTCGATCATGACATGCAGGCCTGACGGGTCGCAGCGCCGGGTCGTATTCGACAACAGCAGGTCCGGCCTCAATCCCGAGATGGTGAAGAAGGGCCTTGCGGGTGCGTTCCAGCCTTGCTGGTCGCCGGACGGGGAATGGCTGGCCTTCGGTGTCGGCACCTGGTTCGCCGAGCGCAGCTATGCCAAGGCCGTGGTGGTACGGGTGCGCAAGGATGGCACGGATCTGGAAGTTCTGACCGACGGCACCGTCCATTCCGGCTTTCCGAGCATTTCCCATGACGGCAAGGACATCGTCTACCGCGTCTGGGGGCAGAGCGAAGAGCGCGGGCTCAGGATCATGAACCTGGAAACGAAGCAGGTCCGCGTGCTGACCGAGGATCTCGACAATCTGCCCGGCTGGTCGCCCGACGGCCAGCGTATCGTCTTCACCCGCAAGGTGGACGACAAGGACTATCAGGTCTGCACGATCCGCCCCGACGGTTCGGACTATCGCCAGCTTACCAAGAGCAAGGCAAGTGACGGCCATGCGGTCTGGTCGCCGGACGGGCGCATCATGTGGTCGGGTTCGGAGCATGGCTTCCGGGACGAGGCAGCGCTCTACGACAATACTTTCCAGCAGTACGGCCAGATCTACGTGATGGATGCCGATGGCGGAAACCAGCGCCTGCTGACCGACAGCAAGTGGGAGGACTCGATGCCGCTCTACATCGACAAGTCCCTGCTCTGACAGCTCTCCCTTGACGGGACGGACTTCGGGGAGGATGCCGTAGCGGCATCCTCCCCGTTTTTTGAACAGGGCGGGGTTCAGCCCGCTTGCCGGAGCAGCGGCGGCGGCGCGCAAACGTGCGTGCGAATAACATCGATGAAAGCGGATTGCACAGGCGTCGGCATCCAGTCCGCCCGCGTGGTGATGCCGATGGCGGGCACCGGATCGATCGGGCCGCAGTGCAGGGCGCGCAGGCCGTCCTCGAAGCTGATCTCGTAGGACGTCATCAGCGTCAGGCGGTCACTGCCCTTGAGCAGATGGCGAATGACGGGCAGGGCGCAAGTGGCGACATGGGTTTGCGGCCCTTTCGTGCCCGCGAAGATGCGATCGAAGCAGGCGCGGCGGCTGGAGCCGGGCGTGCCGGTAATCCAGTCGTAGGCGATGAGCTCCTCCACCGTGACCTTGCCCGCACGGGTCAGGGGATGGCCCTGCCGTGCGACGACGGCGTAAGGCGTTTCGATCAGCGGCTCGCAGACGAGTTCGGCCGGTGTTTCCGCCGGAAGCAGGCCGACGACGAAATCGACCTCGCCTGCCCTCAGGCACTTGGTCATCTCCACGGCGCTCTCGTTCATGATCCGAATATCGGCGCTGGGGTGGCGTTCGAGGAAACGGTCGAGCACCGAGGCGAGCAGCACACTGCCGCCGAAGGGCATGGCGCCGATCACCACTGGTGTGGCCGTGCCGTCCAGCGCGGAATCGATCTCCATCACGCCCCACTCGATCTCCTGCAGTGCAAGCTTGACCATCGAGCCCAGCTTCATGCCTTGCGGGCTGACCAGCATCCCCGCTGCCGTTCGGTAGAACAGCGAGACGCGCAGGTTGCCTTGTAAATCGCGCGCGGCGCGCTGGAGCGAGGCGGCGGAAATGTCGAAGCTCTCGCTCGCGAGTTCGAACGATCCGTGTTCCATCACGCCGACCAGGGTGCGTAGTTGCGACCGGGTGAGGCGGTTGACGATGGCGCGGGCGCCATCCGCATTCATAGCGGCGCCGATCTCGATCACGGCGCGCTCGGTCTGTTCGAAGAAGCGCTTCACGCGGGCATGGAACACCATGCCGAATTCGTTGAGATAGCTGCCGCTGGCGCGCCGGTCGACCAGCGTGGCGCCAAGCTGCGCTTCCATCTTGGCCAGCGCCTGGGTGACGGCCGGCTGCGACAGGCTGCATGCCTCCGACGCGCGGCGCACGCTCTTGAGATCGCCGATCGCTTCGAACAGGCGAAGCTGGCGGAAGCTCAGGCTCTGGGCGCGCTCGGCACCCGGGGTCTTGTGTCTCGTTTCGTTGGCCATGTTCAGGTCCTCTCTCCACTCCAGACCTAGCGCGAAATTTATCGGGTCCGCAACGGGCCTGGCTATCACCCCAGCCTTCGCGGTTGCGACATGATGCGGGGAGTTTGGGCGATCGACCGATTGCAGACTCAGCGAAAAGTTGCGGGAATACAGTCGTTATCCTGGTGAACCGCCATCGCGATGGAGGAGTCCGCGTTGCGGCATCCTGCGACAGTCCTGCCTACGAACCTATTGCGCGCGGCGCTGGATTTATAGCGCTGGCGGCATAGATTCTATCGCTTGGCGGGCGGTGGAGAGGCTGGACCTCTATAAGTTGTGCGCTCGCGCCGACCGGTTCGGATGGGGGCCGCGTTGACTTGGAACCGGGCAGGGCGCTTTTCGCGGGTCAACCGGCATCGGACGTTGCAGCAAACGCCGAAAGCCGTTTTTACTCATTCCCGAGGAGAGCGACCTTGAGCCAGAAAGTCCGCCTGAAGTTGGCGATTGCCGACCATCCGCACACCGCCGCGATCCGCGACGGCAGCATCGAGATCGAAGGCGTCGACGCCGAATTCGTGACGGTGAAGCCCCAGATCGGCGCATTCCGCCGCATGGTCCGCGATCTTGAGTTCGACGTCTGCGAACTGGCGCCCACCACCTACATCATCGCCCGCGCCTATGGCCGCCCGTTCAAGGCGCTGCCGATCTTCGTGGTCCGCCGCTTCCACCACGGCGGGATGCTGGTGAAGCCGGATTCGGGCATCCGCCACCCCAAGGACCTTGAAGGCAAGAAAGTCGGCGTGCGCGCCTATTCGGTGACCACCGGCGTGTGGATCCGCCAGGTCTTCATCGACGAATACGGCATGGATAACGACAAGGTTACCTGGATCGTCGATGATGAGGAGCACGTGACCCAGCTGCAGCTTCCCGCCAATGTGCAGCACACCCCCGAAGATGTGTCGCTGGCGGACATGATGGACAGCGACCAGATTCAGGCCGGCGTCGAAGCTGCTGCCGGTATCGGCCGCACCGGTGCGCCGACCGGCGGCTGGCAGGAAGTCGACACCAGCATGTATGTCGACCTGATCCCCAATGCGGCCGAGGCCGAGGCGGAATACTATGCCCGCACCGGCGTCTATCCGATGCACGGCACCATCGTTGTCAAGGACGAGATCCTTGAGCAGCACCCGTGGATCGCGCGTTCGCTGAACGATGCCTTCACCCGCGCCAAGGACGAGTGGCTGGCCAAGCTCAACTCGGGCGAGGCGACCGGCAAGGGTGCGGAAAAGTACCGCGCGCTGCAGGACATCGTCGGCGCCGACCCGCTGCCCTATGGCATCGAGGAAAACCGCGCGACCATCGAGGCGCTGGAGCAGACCGCCTTCAAGCAGGGCCTGACGCCGCGCCGCATGACGATGGAAGAGCTGTTCGTCGATCCCGCCAAGGCGCCGGTTCGCGTTTGAACCCATAGCCCATAGGGGCATCCATCTGTTTCGTCAATGCGAGCGTAGCGAAGCAATCCAGGGCGGTTTGGGTCGCACTGGATTGCCACGGGCCTTACGGCCCTCGCAATGACGAAGGGAGACGCCCACTCGTGATTGCCTGCTGAATTCCACGGAGAATACGATGATTATCGACTGTCACGGTCACTTCACGACGGTCCCCAAGCACTTCCGCGAATGGCGCAGCGCGCAAGTCGCGGCGGCGGACGATGTGGCGAATGCGCCGCTCGTTGCCGACGCCCATGTCAGTGACGACCAGATCCGCGAAGGCATCGAGGGCGGCCAGCTGAGGCTCCAGCAGGAGCGCGGCAGCGACCTCACCCTGTTCTCGCCGATCGCCGGCCTGATGAGCCACCACCTCGGCAACGAGCGCACCAGCCTTGAGTGGGCGAGCGTCTCCAACGACCTCGTCTACCGCGTTACCGAGATGTACCCGGACAACTTCGTGCCGGTTGCCATGCTGCCGCAGAGCCCGGGCGCCCCGCCGAAAAACTCGATCCCCGAGCTTCGCCGCGTGGTGGAGGAGCTGGGCTTCGTGGGCGTCAACGTGAACCCCGACCCCACCGGCGGATACTGGACCGGCAAGCCCTTCACCGATAAGGAATGGTATCCGCTGTTCGAGGCGATGTGCGATCTGGACGTGCCGGGCATGGTCCACGTTGCCGCATCGTGCAATCCGAACTTCCACGGCACCGGCGCGCACTATCTGAACGCCGATACTTCGGTGTTCATGCAGATCCTGCAGAGCGATCTGTTCAAGGACTTCCCGACGCTGCGCCTTGTGATTCCGCACGGCGGCGGCGCGGTGCCGTATCACTGGGGCCGCTATCGCGGCATGTCGCTGGAGATGATGGACCGTCCGCTGGAAGGGCTGCTGGACAACATCTACTTTGACACCTGCGTCTATCACCATCCCGGCGTCGAACTGCTGACCAAGGTGGTGCCGACTTCGAACGTGCTGTTCGGTTCGGAAATGATCGGCGCGGTGCGCGGCACTGATCCCAACACCGGCCACTATTTCGACGACACCAAGCGCTACGTCGATGCCTGCGAGGCGCTGTCGGATGACGACCGTTTCGCGATCTACGAAGGCAATGCCCGCAAGGTCTATCCGCGCCTCGACGCGCGGCTGAAGGCCAAGGGACTTTGACAATACCGTCGTCCCGGACTTGATCCGAGACCGCTGGCAATTCTTTAGGCGCTTACTCGCGAGCAAGGCGCGGTTCGGCCAGCGATCCCGGATCAAGTCCGGGATGACGAATTTGGCAGCGGCGGAAGTTATGCCTCACGGCTGACAATCAACTCCCGCCGCCGCCGTCCACCCCGCACACTGACAGCAACCAGAACAGAGCCCCGGCAGCGCGATGCACGCTTCCGGCAGCGGAGACAGGTGCATGACGTCCAAGTTTGTCGATATCCATCCCCACGTCATTTCCGACGACGAAGGAGCCTATCCCCCGGCGCCGCTGTTCGGAAAACGGTCCGACTGGTCGCAGGAGCGGCCGAGCACCGTAGAGACCCTGATCGCCTCAATGGATGAAGCCTGCGTTGCCAAGGCCGCCGTTGTCCATTCGTCCACCACCTACGGCTTCGATAACAGCTACGTGGTCGACGCCTGCAACCGCTATGCCGACCGCCTGATCGCCGTGGGTTCGGTGGACGTACTGGCGCCCGACGCCGTCGACACCATCCGCTCGTGGGTGGACAAGGGCCTCAAGGGCCTGCGCGTCTTCACCGGCGGGTCGACCAAGGAATTCGATCCCAGCGAACTCGACGATCCGCGCGCCTATCCGGCGTGGGAACTGCTGGGCGACCTCGGCCTGACCATGTGCATCCAGACCGGCCCGGTCGGCCTTGCCGCCGTAACCGCGCTGGCCAGCCGCTTCCCGAACGTGCCGATCATCCTCGACCATCTCGGGCGTCCCGATGTGACCGATGGCGCGCCTTACGCGAATGCACAGAGCCTGTTCGACCTTGCGCCGATCGAGAGCATCTATCTGAAGCTGACGCCGCGCATCATGGGCGATTCGACGAAGGGCGAGGCCACGCCCGAGACGCTGTTCCCGAAGCTGGTGGAGGTGTTCGGCGCGCAGCGCATGGCCTGGGGTTCGAACTATCCGACCTCGCCCGGCACGCTGGCCGAGATCAAGGCGACTGCCGAAAGCCGCCTTGCCTGCCTGACCGACGCCAACCGCGAATGGATTTTCGCGAAGACTGCGCAGAAACTCTACCCGGCTCTGGACGACTGAAAAACCGTTCGCGAAAACAGGTGACATAAAGTGGAGAGAGACGAGATGGACAAGGCACTCGAACGGGGCGGGGCAGGCAGGGCGGCGAGTACAGCCGCGCCGGCAAGCGCGGCCGCCTGGGCGGTGCTGCTGCTGCTGGCGCTGGGCGTGATGATCGCCTTCGTCGACCGCACCAGCATCTCGTCGGCTCTCGCGGATGCGCCGTTCATCCAGCACTTCGGCATGACCGATATCGACCGGGGCTGGGTGAATGCGGCGTTCTTCTGGTCCTATGGCCTGATCCAGATTCCGGCCGGATGGATCGTCGACCGTTACGGCGTGAAGACGCCTTACACGATCTGCTTCGTGCTCTGGTGTCTGGCAACGGCGGTGACCGGCCTGATCTCGACGCTGTTTGCGCTGGTGCTGATGCGCGTGATCGTCGGCGCGGCGGAGGCGGTGGTGATGCCCGCCAGCTATCGCTGGATCCGCAACAACTTCAAGGAAGGGCAGAGCGGCACCGCCGTCGGTATCTTCGCGATGGGCAACAAGTTCGGCCCTGCCATCGGCGCGCCGATCGCCGCATGGCTGATCACCGCCTACGACTGGCGGGTGATGTTCATCGCCACCGGCGTGGTCGGCCTGGTCTGGCTGTTGCCGTGGATGTTCCTGGTCAAGAACGACCTGCCGCGCCGCGAGGATATGGCGGCGATCAGGCGCAAGGCCTCGTCCGTAACTTTCGCCAGCATCCTGTCCAGCCCGCTGGTCTGGGGCACGCTGGTGGTGAACTTCTGCTACGGCTACTTCACCTTCTTCTGCATGACCTGGATGCCCAGCTATCTGGTCGAGGAGCGCGGGCTGAGCCTTGAGAAATCCGGCCTGTTCACCTTCTTCAGCTTTGCCGGCATCGCCATCGTCGCGGTCATTGCCGGATGGCTGGCGGACAAGATGATCGCGCGCGGCGGGGATCCGGTGTTCGTGCGCAAGGCCTTTGTCATCGCCGGTTTCGTCGGTGCCTGCACGGTGCTGCTGGGCGCCAAGGCGGACTCGCTGAACGCGGCGCTGTTCTGGAACGTGTTCTCGCTCTCGTTCCTGGGCCTTGCCACGGCCAACAACCTTGCGCTCTGCCGCCTGACGCTGATCCCGGCGCCTGCCGTGGGCCTTGTCACCGGCGTGCAGCAGGTGGCGACCAGCCTTGCCGGCGGCGTCGCGGCGAGCCTTTCGGGCTGGTTGCTTCATGTCTCGGGCAGCTACGATCTGCCGATGATGGTGATCTTCGTCTTCCTCGTGATCGGCGCGCTGACCACCTGGCTGGTGCTGCGCCCCGAGTGGGCACCGAAGATTTCGCTCGCAGCAGGCGAGTGAGCTGCGCATCCGGGGGATGCCGACCCGTGGGGGCGGGTTGCATCACCCGGAGCGTAGATTGGATTGGCCGTGTGGGCGGCGGCTCCCTAGTTCTGCGACAGGTTCGCAACAGATTTTGACTGAAAGAGGATGCAATGGCGCAGATCGTATTCGGCATGGCCGTTCCGCACAGTGGGATGCTGGGTCAGGCCCCCGAGGACTGGCTGAAAAACGGCGATCGCGACCGCAAGAACCCGGAACTCTGGTACCGCAACCGCACCTGGACCTACCCGGAATTGGAAGCCGAGCGCGGCGCCGCTTTCGCCCCGTTCCTGACGCTTGAGGAACGCACCGAGCGTGCCACCCGCTGCCGCGCGGCGCTGGACGAGATGGCGGAGGCCTACAAGCGCGCGCATGTCGATGTCGCCATCGTGCTGGGCAAGGACCAGAAGGAAATCTGGCCCGACCAGTCGCCCTCGATCACCATCTACACCGGCGAGGACGTGCACAACGGCCCGCCGCAGCGCCCGGTCTATGCGCCCGACCATCATGTCGTGCATCAGGCCTACCCAGACTTCGCGACCTATCTGATCAAGACGTTCCAGGAACAGAACTTCGACCTCAACGATCTGCAGAAGTGGCCGCAGAACAGCTGGATGGAATCGCGGCAGGGCTACGCGCCGGACTATCCGGTGGTCCCGCATGCCTATAGCTTCGTCTACCACCAGATCATGGGTGACGATGTGCCGCGCCATGTGCCGGTGCTGTTCAACCTGTTCTACCCGCCGACGCAGCCCTCGATGGCGCGCTGCATCGAGTTCGGCCGCGTACTGCGCGAGGCGATCGAGGCATGGCCGGAAGACGTCCGCGTGGCGGTGATCGCCAGCGGCGGCCTGTCGCACTTCGTCAATGACGAGGCGTTCGACCGCGACGTGATGGAGAAGCTGGCGAGCTATGACTACGAGGGCCTCGCGGCGATCCCGGACGGCTACTACCAATCCGGTACGAGCGAGGTGAAGATCTACTCGATCGTGATGATGGCGCTCCAGCACACCGGCGCGAAGATGACCTTGGTGGACTACGTGCCGTGCTGGCGCACGGAGGCCGGCACGGGCGAGGGCATGGGCTTCATGTACTGGCAGCCTGAAGAGTAAATTCGAACCGGCCCGTCTTTCCTGAAGGCGGGCCGGTTTTTTCTATGGCGGCGGTCGCCGGATCAATCGGGTGCGACCGTCCGGGAAGAGGTACGGGCAGAGCAAGCCCGAAAGGAAAGATCCAAGCAATGACCCAGACGCGCCTCAACGGCATCATCCGCGCTCTCGAAGCCGGCAAGCCCGCTTTCACCTGCTTCTCGAAGGTCGACAAGCTGACCGCGCAGGAACTGACCGATGCCCCCTATGACGGCATCGTCTTCGAGATGGAGCACAATCCCTACGACGTCGCCGCGCTGGGCGACGCGCTGCAGTACATGCTCAATCGCAAGAAGATCGCCGAAAGCGGCTCGGTCGCGCCGTCGGTCACGCCCATCGCGCGCATTCCGGCCAATGGCGGCGAGATGAATCAGTTCCAGGCCAAGCAGGTGCTGGACCGCGGCGTCTATGGCGTGATCACGCCGCACGTCTCGACCGTGGAGCAGGCCTACAACATGGTCGCCTCCGCCCGCTATGCGAAGCCGACCGGCGCCGCGCTCTACGAGCCCAAGGGCATTCGCGGCGACGGTCCGGCCACGGCCGCGCGCTACTGGGGCCTGTCGCAGCCGGAATACTATGCCAAGGCCGACGTCTGGCCGCTGGCCCCGCATGGCGAACTGCTGGTGGGCATGATGTGCGAGAGCCCCGAAGCGATCGAGAACCTCGACGACATTCTCGCCAACGTTCCCGGTATCGGCCTGGTGCTGATCGGTGAGGGCGATCTTTCGCAGGCACTCGGCTACCCGCGCCAGTACGATCACCCCGAAGTGGTCAGCGCGATGAACAAGATCGTCGAGGTCTGCAAGAAGCACAACGTCGTCGTCGGCAACCCGCACACCAATGCCAAGAATGTCGAGCGCCTGATCGGCGAAGGTTACCGCTTCCTGATGTCCGCGCCGACGCGCAGCTACGGCGTGGTCGGTCAGGGCCGCGAACTGGCGGGATACTGACCATGGCCAATGGCGCAGAAACCCTCGTCAACACGCTGGTCGACAACGGTGTGGAGGTTTGCTTCGCGAACCCCGGCACCTCGGAAATGCACTTCCTGGCGGCGCTCGACAATCCGCGCATGAAGTCGGTGCTGTGCCTTTACGAAGGCGTCTGCACCGGCGCGGCGGATGGCTGGTACCGGATGAAGGACGTGCCGGCATCGACCCTGCTGCATCTGGGGCCGGGCCTCGCCAACGGCCTGTCCAACATCCACAACGCCAAGCGCGCCTCGTCCGGCATGGTCAACATCGTCGGCGAGCATTCGGCATCGCACCTGAAGTACGATCCGCCGCTGACCTCTGACATCGAAGGGCTGGCCCGCCCGCTCAGCCACTGGGTGCGCCGCGCCGAATCCGCGACGACCATCGCCTGGGATACGGCCACCGCCTGCGCCAAGGCCAGCGAGCACCCCGGCCAGATCGCCACGCTGATCCTGCCGGGCGACACTGCGTGGAAGGACGCGGGCACCCCGGTCGTGCCGCAGGGCCTGACCCGCGCCCGTCCCGCGCCCGATCAGGCGCGCGTGGATGAAGTGGCCAAGGTGCTCCGCTCGGGCGAACCCACCTTGCTGATCCTCGGCAACAAGGCCACGCGCGGCCGTGCGCTGGACCTCGCCGGCGTGGTTGCGGCCGGAACGGGTTGCCGCCTCGGCTCGCAGTTCTTCACCGCGCGGATCGAGCGCGGCGCGGGACGCACGCCGCTGGAGCGCATTCCCTACGCGGTGCCGCTGGGGCAGGCCTTCCTCAAGGACTTCAAGCACATCGTCACGCTGGAGACCAAGGAGCCGGTCGCGTTCTTCGCCTATCCGGGCAAACCCAGCCTGCTGAAGGCGCCGGGCACGGTGGTCCACTCGCTGGTCGCGGATGATGAGGACAGCGCCCTCGGCCTCGAAATGCTGATCGATGCGCTGGGCCTGAAGGGCGCCGCGCCGCTGGTGCAGGAACGGATCGAGGCTGCGGCGCCCAGTGGCGCGCTCAATCCCGAAAGCATCGCGCAGGCCCTTTCCGCCGCGCTGCCGGACAACGCGATCCTCGTCGACGAATCGCTGACCACCGGCCGCCAGACCATGGGCCTGACGATGGGCGCGCGTCCGCACGACCTGATCAACAACATGGGCGGTTCGATCGGCTACGGCACCCCCGTCGCCACCGGCGCCGCAATGGCCTGCCCGGATCGGCGGACCTTCTGCATGGTGGGCGATGGTTCGGCCATGTACACGATCCAGTCGCTCTGGACGCAGGCGCGCGAAGGGCTGCCGATCACCACGATCATCTTCGCGAACAACCAGTACGCGATCCTCAAGGCCGAATACACGAATATGGGAGCGGGCCAGCAGCCCGGCCCGCAGGCCATGGCGATGATCGATATCGACCGTCCCACCATCGACTGGGTCGCCATGGCGAAGTCCATGGGCGTGCCCGGCGTGCAGGTCGACAATGCCGAGGACTTCCACAAGGCGATGGCCCGCTCCACGGAGATGGACGGCCCCTGCCTGATCGAAGTCAAGCTCTACTGATCGGGAGAAGGAAAACCATGACCATGACCGAAGTGCTGACGTTAAAGGCCAACGTACAGGACTATCCGCAAACCAAGGCGCTGAAGGACGGGCGCGTCTCTTCCGATATCGTTGCGCTCGATTTCTGCGGGCCGGAAAAGGCGCACAATGGCTTCAAGGCCATGCTGCGTGAGAACGCCTTCGATTGCGGCGAACTGGCGATCGTCACCTGCCTGCAGGCGAAGATCTACGGCAAGCCCTTCGTGCTGCTGCCGGTGCCGATCTCGGGCCGTTTCCAGCACCACTGCGCGGGCTTCAATCGCGAGCTGGGCCATCTCGATCCCAAGGATATCGAAGGCAAGCAGGTCGGCGTGCGGACGTATGCGCAGACCACCGGCCTCTGGGTGCGCGGTGTGCTGCAGCATGAATACGGCGTCGATCTCGACAAGGTGACGTGGATGACCGTGGGCGACGGCCACCTCCTCGAATACACCGATCCGGCGAACTGCGTGCGCCTGCCCAAGGGTTCGGACATCGGCCAGATGATGCTGGACGGTGAACTGGTGGCCACGCTTCAGGGCGTCGATCTGCCCAAGGATCCGCGCGTGGAACGGCTGATCCCCGATCCCTTCAACGCCGCCAAGGACTGGTTCGCGCGCGAGGGCGTGGTGCCGATCAATCACATGTTCGTGGTGCATCAGGACCTGACGAAGAACCGCCCCGACGTGGTGCGTGAACTCTACCGCATGGTGGTGGAGAGCCGCGATCTTACCGAAGGCGGTTTGCCCGATCCGTTCCCGCCCGTCGGCCTTGAGGCCAATCGCAAGGGGATCGAATTGGCCATCGACTGGGCCTTCGAGCAGAAGATCATCCCCCACAAGATCACTGTCGACGCGCTATTCGACGAGGTGACGGCAAGCCTGGGCGCCTGATGCCGTCGGGTGTGACACAAAAAGGGGCCGCGCGAACAGCGCGGCCCCTTTTTTCGTTCAGCGGGCGGGCTCGTGGTCGAAGCTGTCGGCCTTGCGCAAGGCGGGGAACCACCGGGCCCAGAGGGCGACCACGGCCAGCGTGCCCACTCCGCCCAGCACCACTGCCATGACCGGTCCGATCGCGGCGGCGAGGAAGCCGCTTTCCGCTTCGCCCAGTTCGTTCGAGGCCGAAACGAACAGCGAGGAGATAGCCCCGACCCTGCCGCGCATCTCGTCCGGCGTGGCAATCTGCATCAGCGACTGGCGTACATAGACCGAGATCATGTCGGCCGCGCCCAGAATCGCCATGCAGGCGAGCGAGAGCGGCAGTGACCGGGACAAGCCGAAGGCGATCGTGGCGATGCCGAAAATCGCGACGGAGGCGAGCATCTTCACGCCCACTTGTCCCTGGAGCGGCCGCCACGAAAGCCAGAGACCAGAGGCCAGCGCGCCGATGGCGGGCGCTGCCCGCAAATTGCCGAGACCTGCCGGGCCGACATGGAGAATGTCGCGGGCATAGACGGGGAGCAGCGCGGTTGCGCCGCCCAGCAGCACGGCGATGAGATCGAGGCTGATCGCACCGAGCACCAGCTTGTGGCGGATGACGAACGTGAGCCCGTCCATCATCTGCCGGAGTGGATGACGATTGCGGTCGAACGGCTGTCGTTCCATCCCCCGCATGGCGAAGAGCGCGCAAGACGAGAGCAGCAAGAGCGCTGCGCTTAGCGCGAA
The DNA here is from genome assembly GCF_009811895.1 of Novosphingobium sp. TCA1. Classification (NCBI taxonomy): domain Bacteria; kingdom Pseudomonadati; phylum Pseudomonadota; class Alphaproteobacteria; order Sphingomonadales; family Sphingomonadaceae; genus Novosphingobium; species Novosphingobium sp. TCA1. The sequence continues at coordinate 41,422 of NZ_BLJH01000008.1, forward strand.
AGCCAGATAGGGCGCCGCGGCATAGGCGTAGCCGCCCAGTACCGGCCCGAGGATGGCACCGATGCGACCCGCGACTGCGTTGGCGGCGACCGCGCGAGGCAGCAGGGCGCGGGGCACCGTATTGGGGGCAAGGGCCGTGATGGCGGGACGATAGACGGCGCGGGTGATCCCGGTGAGCGTGGCGATCATGAAGTAGAGGATCAGGGTTCCCCGGCCGTCATGGACCAGCCAGGCCAGGAAAGCCGCTCCCGCAAGCTGTGCCACACAGGACCAGCCGGCCATGAGCTTTCGGTCGTAACGATCCGCCATCCAGCCGGTCAGCGGCGTCAGCACGAACATTGGCACGAACTGCACGAGCCCGATCAGCCCAAGCTGGAGAGCCGCTTCCCGGACGTCCATCGATCGCCGCGCGACATCGTAGACGAGCCAGCCCAGCGCGATGACCAGGCTGCTCTGCGATAGCATGGAGGCCTTGCGCGCGATCCAGAACAGGCGGAAGTTGCGATAGGAAAAGGCGCTGCGGCCGAGAGAGGTATCGCTCATGATATCATCCAGTCCTTGCCGTTCGGCGCTCGTCATGTCGCTCGGCTGCGACTGGCCTCCCTATGGCAAGCGATCCGTTCAGGCCTATCGAAGCCGGGGGTCGGGCGATAGGTTTGCGATGCGATTGTGCCGCCGACCCTATTGTTATCACCTCCAGAAACAATCCGATTACAGAATTGAAATAAATATATCTAGGCATCGTCCCGGAACTTCGACGTATCCGTAAAGCGGTCCCCGGTTGGCCGCCGTAGAACATCGCTAGAAACTGGGAGAGAACGAGGATGTCGAAAGTCGGCAGGATTTCCGCGTGGCTGTGCGGCGCAAGTCTGGCGTGTATCGCGCCGCAAGTCTTCGCGCAGGATACGGCGGGCCGCACCGAAGGCAGCCCGGACGAGGTCAGCCCGAACGAGGTCAGCGCGGCCGATATCATCGTCACCGGATCGCGCGCTGTTCGCAACGGCGATAGCATGCCCTCTCCGGTGACCGTGATCCAGCCTTCGACGATGCTGGCAGTCCAGCCCGGCACGCTGGCCGATGCGCTCAACACGCTGCCGGTCTTTGCAGGGGCACGCGGACGCACCAGCAACCCCACTTCCACCGGCAGCGGCGGTGCGGGCAATGGCTCGGCCAACCAGCTCAACTTGCGCAATCTCGGCCCGACCCGCACCCTGGTGCTGATGGACGGACTGCGGGTGCCGCCGACGCTGCTCAACGGTGTGGTCGATGTCGATATCATTCCGCAAATGCTGGTGCAGCGCGTCGATACGGTGACCGGGGGTGTGTCGGCCGTCTACGGGTCGGACGCCGTCAGTGGCGTGGTGAACTACATCATCGACAAGAAGTTCGAAGGGCTCAAGATGCAGGCCAGTTCCGGCATCTCGCAGCGCGGCGACGCTTCGCAATACGACATCGGCATTGCCGCCGGCACCGACCTGTTCGGTGGACGCGGCCATATCGAGGCAAGCTACGAATACCGCAAGGAAGGCGGCATCGACTATCGCAGCAAGCGCGCCTACCTCGACAGCATCGGCGTGACCGGGGCGGGCACAGCCGCCAATCCCTATGTCCTGCAACACGACGTCCGGCAGGCGACGACGCCTTTCGGCGGCCTCATCACCAACGGCGTGCTTAGAGGACAGGTTTTCAACCCGGACGGCACTCTGCGGCCGTTCGTGAACGGTACGGCCACCGGAACCAGCGGCGTCCAGATCGGTGGGGACGGCGGTTATTACGATTCCTCGCTGGTTTCTCCGCTGGAATTCAACCAGATCTTCGGCCGGTTCGATTTCGACGTGACCGACAGCGTGCATTTCCATGCGCAAGTCGCCGGTGACATCAAGACCAACCAGAACTACGCGGATCCGCTAAGGCTTTCCGGCGTGACGATGTTGGCCAGCAACCCTTACCTGCCGCAAGTCTATCGCGACCAGATGCTGGCGGCGGGACAGCAGACCTTCACATTCAGCGAGCTGTTCGGCAACGATACGCCGCGGCTCAATCCGGTCTCGCATACCGAGCAGTGGACTGCGAACGCGGGCCTCAACGGCAAGCTCGGCAGCTTCGACTGGAACCTCGATTACGTCTGGGGCGTGACCACGCTCAAGACCACACTGAACAACAACGTCAATTCGCAGAACCTCGCCGCCGCGCTGGATGCCGTTACGGACCCTGCCACCGGCAATGTGGTCTGCCGCGTCAGCCTGACCGATCCGGGCCGCTATCCGGGCTGCGTTCCGCTCAACCCCTTCGGCGCCGGGGCCGCGAGCGCCGATGCGCTGGCCTATGTCATGCCCAGCACGCACTACCGCGCGCAGACTCGCATGAACGACATATCCGGCAGCGTGGCGGGTTCTCCCGTCGATACCTGGGCAGGTCCGCTCAATGTGGCGCTTTCGGCCGAATGGCGCAAGGTCGGCTTCTCGGCAACCAGCGACGGTGAACCGGGGGCGCTCGCCGACTGCACCGGACTGCGGTACAATTGCGCCGTCGGTTCCAAACTCTGGACCAACAGCCTGGCCAGCACCGACACGGTGAGCCAGACCGTGAGGGAGATCGCGGTCGAGGCCGACATACCATTGCTCAAGGATGTGCCCTTCGTTCAATCGCTGAACGTCAACGGTGCTGCGCGCTACACACATTACAACACCAGCGGCACGTATTGGACCTGGAAGCTGGGCCTCGACTGGCACCTGACCGATACCCTGCGGATACGCGGCACGCGATCGAGGGACATTCGCGCGCCTACGCTTTACGAACTTTTCGCGCCGCCGAATTCGATCCCGGTCAACCCGACCGACCTGCTCACCGGCCAGAGCCCGCGCGTCCAGCAGACGGACCTGTCCAACCCCGACCTGAAGGCGGAAATCGCCAATACCTTGACCGGCGGCATCGTCTGGAGCCCGTCTTCGCGGGCCAGTATCGCCGTGGATGCCTACCACATCACCATCAGCGACGCGGTGACGCAGATCGCAGGGTCCACGACGGCCTACCAGCAGGCCTGCTACGCCAGTGGCGGCACCTCGATCTATTGTGCGCTGCAGGAACGCCCGAACGGCTTTACCGACACGAGCGCGGCCAATGCAGTGACGGCCTGGTACACGCTCTACATGAACCTCGCCGAAGTGGAGACCTGGGGCGTCGATGTGGAGGGCAACTATACCACCAGCCTCTTCGAGCGTCCTGCCTCCTTCCGCGTGCTGACGGCATGGCAGCCGCATGTCTACTATCGCCAGCCCGGTACGACCACGATCGATCAGGGCGGCGTCGCCTTCGGCCCTCTGGGACTTTCCGCCGGACCGGCCTGGCGCATCAGCGGTTTCGCACATTTCCAACCCGCCGAGCACTTCAGCGTGGATGTGCTCGAGCGGTGGCGCAGCGCAATGAAGCTGGGCGGCGATCCCACGCAGGTCTGGGCAGGCAACCACATCCGCTCCTTCGCCACCACCAACCTGACCCTGACCTTCGACACCGGAGCCGACTTTGGCACCACTACCGGCAAGGCCGAATTCTACGTGAACGTCACGAATCTCTTCGACGCCAAACCACCGGCCGGCGCTTATTCAGGCAACGGCACACGAGCAGGCCTGCGCGACGGTTTCGCACTCAGCGACGACCCTATCTGCCGCGCTTTTCTTGCCGGGGTACGGCTGAAGTTGTAGTAAGCTGGAATTAACCTGGGAGATGTGTCAGTCCTAGAACTGCGTCATCATGTTGTTTGACGGTTAAAGCCATCTCGTGAAGAAGTCCGAAATAACGGAGACTACCTCTTCTACCGGGCGCTTCTGGTCATAGAGATCGACATGTGTGGCGCCTTCGATCGTGTGAAGGCGTTTGGGTTCCTTTGCCTGATCGAAGGCTTCGTGTGTCATCCACGCCGTCACCGCCCTTTCAGCGGTGATCATAAGCAGCGGGCGCGGCGCGATCATGCCAATGAAACGGAAGGCGTCGAATGTCGCCATCCTGTCGATACTGTCCCAAGTGAGCGTCTTGGCCGCGCGCGGGTGGTCGCCGCGCGGCGTACAGTAATAGTGCCAGCCTTCGAAGACGTGTTCTCCGCCGGCGCGTGCCGCGGCTTCGTCGGCAGGGAAGATCGGGAATGCGCCGATCTCGCCGTTTCGTGCCGCCTCGGAACGGGCCTGCGCGGCGCTGGCGAGCAATGCGTCGAGGACGGCGGAATCCTGTTGCCCATCGCCGCCAACGCGAATTTGTCGGCCAACGTCCACTGCCGCGACTGTCGCCACCGCGCCAATGCGCCGATCCCCGGCCGCGGCTTGAATGACATAGCCGCCCGACGCGCAAATGCCGAGAACGCCGATCCGTTCCGGCGACAGGTCGGGCCGGATCCGCAGCCATGACAGGGCCGCCTTGAAATCCTCCACACGCTGGGCGGGGTCTTCCAATCCACGCGGTTCTCCTCCGCTGGCGCCCTGATGAGCGGCATCGAACGTCAGCACATGAAAGCCCTGTTCGCACAGCTTGCGGGCATAGAGCGCCGGCGATTGTTCCTTCGTGGAACTACCGGGATGCCCGAGGATGAGCGTGCGCCCGTTCGGCAGTTTCGATGTGTAAAGACACGCGGCAATCGTCATGCCGGCGCTCGTGAATGCAATGTCCTGTTTCATGGGAAGTTGGTCTTTCAAAGGGAAGGGATGAACAGCATCAGGAACCTGCGGCGAGTGGCAGCAGAACCGCGCTGCGCGCATCGGGTGCATGGAACAGGCGCTGCGTGGCCTTGACGTAATCCCCGGGCGCGGCGCGGAACACGTTGGCGACGTAGCTCTGCGGATTTCGGTCGTAGAGCGGGAACCAGCTCGACTGGATCTGCACCATGATCCGGTGCCCCGGCAGGAAGACATGGTTCGCATCGGGCAGGACGATATCGTAGCGTTCGACCCGGCCCGGGGTGATCGGTTGGGGACGCGCGGGATCGTTTCGATAGCGTCCTCGCAGGATGTTCATGGAGATCGGCAACTGGTAGCCGCCCATGGCAGGCTGCTCGGGCATGGCGTCCGGGTAGACGTCTATCAGCTTGACCACCCAATCCGCATCGCTGCCGGAGGTAGAGGCATAGAGACGGGCGACCGGTCGACCGGCAATATGCTTGGGTGCCGTGAGCACGGGCGACGTGTATGTCAGGACATCGGGGCGTGACGCAGCGAACCGCTGGTCGTCCACCAGCCAGGTATCCCAGTTCGAATCCGGGCCGTAGATGGAAAGGTCCGGCTGCGGGCGATAGGGCACCGGCTTGGCCGGATCGCTGACGTACTCGTCATAGCCGAACGACACCTCCTGCCCGCCGATAGACAGCCTGCCGCCGGTACCGAGATACAGCGGAAGCGAACCGCCTCCCGCTACGGGCCAGTCGGGCAGGTTCTCCCAACGGTTGTCTCCGCTGGCGAAGGCGACGACCCGCGCGATATCGGCTTGCGGCGCACCGTCCTTGAGGTGTTCGTCGAGGAAAGGAATCAGGACATGTGCGCGAAACCATTCGCCAGTGCGCTGGCCCCAGTCGAGCGGGCCAAGCCGGGCGCCCGAGCCGTTCTGCTGCCCATGATACCACGGGCCCAGCACCAGATGCACTTCGCGGGCCTCGGCTTTTACCGCCTGATAGACGGCGGGTGCGCCGTAATTGTCTTCCTGATCCCAGAGCCCATCCACGAGCATGGTCGGCACTGTCAGCGGCTTGCGCGCCAGAATGCGGTCGAGCGCCTGACCCTGCCAGTAAGCGTCGTAGTCCGGGTGCGCCGCAAGCCGGTTCCAGAACGCCAGCTGCTCCATGCCCATGGCGCCGGCCAGTGCCCCTGCCGAGCCGTATCGCAGATACGCGTCGTAATCGTCCCGCGCTGTGACTGGCCAGCGCGCGGCCGAGTGCTTGTCTGCCGTCTGGTTGTAGATGTAGCTCAGCATCTCCTGACGGAAAGCGCCGTTGTGGAACCAGTCGTCGCCTTTCCAGGTGTCGACCATCGGGTTCATCGGCACTGAAGCCCTGAGTGCCGGATGCGGATCGACGAGGCTCATCAGTGCGGTGAAACCATCGTAGCTGCCGCCGATCGTGGCGACCCGTCCGTTGGTTTCGGAGATATGCCGCACCAGCCAGTCGATCGTGTCCCAGGCATCGGTCGAATGGTCGGTCCGCGCCGGGTTCAGCGGGCCGCGCAAAGGCCGGTTGACTATGTAATCGCCGCCGGACGCGAACTTGCCGCGAACGTCTTGCACCACAATGATGTAGCCGTGCCGCGCCAGGTCGGCATAGCTGGGGAACAGGATATCGCCGAGTTTTGGGCCGTCCTGCTGCGTCGTCATCGCGTCGGCGCCATAAGGCGTGCGGTCGAGCAGCATCGGCGCCGACGTCAGTCCTTTCGGGACGATGACGACCGTGTGCAGCAGGACGCCGTCACGCATAGGGATCTCGTAAGTACGGCGCCGATAGTCGCGCTCGATCGCAGGCGGAACGAAAGTCGCGGGAATATCGGAGGCGGACGTTCGTGCCTGCGCGATGGGTGGCAGGCCAGTCGCCGCGACCAAAAGGGCTGCGCCGAACCCGAGAATACTCAGAATATTGGTTTGGTAGGGCCTGCGCATGGATGGCTCTGCTTTTGCGGTGGCTGTGGCCTGCCGACTTGGCAAAGGGCGAGCAAAAATGCCCGTTATGCTCTGTTAGAAACTGCGATTGCCGCCGCCTCGGCATCCGTGGCCCGGGCCTTTCCATCGTTTCGGCTGACGGCGGCACCACTGTGGCTTGGAGCGGGCACTCAGGGCGGGTCCTGGCGTTACCCGCAACATCGATTGAAAGAATTCGCCCGTACCGGGAGGTCTGCGCAATGAGCATGATCATAAACGGATTGCCTGCCGAAGTTCCCTTGGATCCCCGTGTTTCCCTGCTGGATTTCCTGCGTGACGGCCTTCATCTTCACGGTACGAAGAAAGGCTGCGATCAGGGCGCTTGCGGGGCCTGCACGGTGCTGGCTGACGGAGAGCGCATCCTGTCGTGCCTCGCGCTGGCGGTTCAGTACGATGGACGTTCCGTCACCACGATCGAGGGCGTCGGCACGGCCACCGAATTGCACCAGTTGCAGCAGGCCTTCATCGAGCATGACGGCTTTCAGTGCGGCTATTGCACGCCGGGCCAGATCTGCTCGGCGATCGGCATGGCCGAAGAAATCCGCCGCGGCGTGCCCAGCCATGTCACCGATGATCTCGACGCGCCGACAATGCCGTTCTGCGCCGAGGAAATACGCGAAAGGATGAGCGGCAACTTGTGTCGCTGCGGCGCGCACAACGGGATCGTCGAGGCGATCGCTGCAACCTTCGCGGCTCTGCCTGAAGCGGAGGCTGCGGAATGACCCCGCTGCGCTACGCGCGTGCCGCCGACGCGCAGGACGCCGTGCTTCAGGCTCAGGCCGGAGCAAGGTTTCTTGGCGGCGGCACCAATCTCGTCGATCTGATGCGCGAGACCATCGAGCGCCCGGAAGCGCTTGTCGACGTTTCGGGTCTTGCCAATGGGATCGAGGAATCCCGCGGCGGCGGCGTGCTGATCGGTGCCGCCACGCGCAACACCGCCGTCGCGGCGCATCCGGTGGTGCGAAAGCGCTATCCGGTGCTTGCCCGCGCAATTCTCTCCGGCGCCAGCGCCCAGATCCGAAACATGGCGACCACGGGCGGCAACCTGCTTCAGCGCACGCGCTGTGCCTATTTCTACGATGAGGAGGGTTCGCGCTGCAACAAACGGCATCCGGGCCAAGGCTGTGATGCACGCGAAGGCTTCAATCGCAACCACGCGATCCTCGGCGCCTCTGGCGCCTGCGTCGCGGTACATCCTTCGGACATGGCCGTGGCGCTGGCGGCGCTTGATGCCGTTGTCCTCACCCGCACGTCGCAAGGTGAACGACAGATAGCGGTGGCGGATCTGCACCGCCTGCCCGGCGATCGGCCCGACATCGAGACGATGCTCGAACCGGACGAACTGATTACCGCAATCGCGCTGCCCCCTGCATTGCCCCGCTCGACTTATCGCAAGGTTCGCGATCGTTCGAGCTACGCTTTCGCCCTGGTCTCCGTGGCAGGCGCGGTGCAGGTCGAGAGCGGGCGGGTTCGCGACGTACGTCTTGCGCTCGGCGGGGTGGCTCACCGTCCCTGGCGTGCGCGCCGTGCCGAGGACATCCTGCGCGGCGGCGCTGCCGACAGGGCTGCTTTCGCGGCTGCCGCAGACGCCGAACTGGCGGAGGCATGTGCGCTGAGAGACAACGGCTTCAAGATCGAACTGGCACGCCGCACGATCATTGCGGTGCTCGAGGAACTCACAGGAGAACGGCCATGAGCATTGCCAAGGATGCCAAGGGTCTCATCCAGGGTGCCGCGCAGGGGCTGATGGCCAAGGCTGTCGCGCTGGCGCCCGACGCCTGGGTGCCGGGGGGCGTACCCGATCCACTGATGGGCCGTCAGCACGGCCATGTCGGCCGCGCGGTATCCCGGATCGACGGCCCGCTGAAAGTCTCGGGCACGGCCCGGTTCGCCGCCGAGTTTCCCATGGAGCGCATGGTCTTCGCGGCCATCGTCTTCAGTACCATCGCCAAGGGGCGCATCGTCAATCTGGATACGGCGCGTGCGCAGGCGGCTCAGGGCGTGGTCGAAGTGATGACGCACCACAATGCCCCCCGCTTGTCACCGCCGCCCGTCTTCATGTCGAACCCCAAGGCAGCGGGCGGAGACAATCTGCCGGTGATGCAGGACGACCGGATCCACTGGAACGGTCAGCCGGTAGCCGTCGTGCTCGCGGAGACGCAGGAACAGGCCAACCACGCTGCGTCCCTGATCGAAGCGACATACGAGACCGAGCCCGCTATTACCGCCTTCGACGAAGCTCGTTCCCATGCCCGGCCTTCGGAATTCATGGGTGAACCGCTGCATGACGAGAAGGGCAAGGCAGAGGCTGCCTTGAGCGCTTCTGCCATCCGCATCGATGCCACATATCGAACTCCGCGCCATAATCACAACGCCATCGAACTGCACGCCGTAACGGTGGCATGGCAGGACGGTGCCCTGCGCCTTCATGATGCCTCCCAGCTGGTCAGCCATACGGCCTGGTCGCTTGGGCAGATCTTCGGCATCCCCGAGGACAAGGTCCTCGTTACTTCGCCATATGTCGGTGGCGGCTTCGGCGGCAAGTGCATGTGGCAACACCATGTCCTGGCTGCTGCGGCGGCGAAGCTTTGCGGACGCCCCGTAAGGCTAGTCCTCTCACGCGAAGGCGTCTACCGGCTGGTCGGAGGCCGTTCGCTTACCGAGCAGCAGGTGAGCCTGGGCGCGGATGCGGATGGCAGGCTGAAGGCTCTGATCCATCGCGGCCTGACGGCGAAGACCCCCTCGAACGTGATGCCGGAGCCTTTCATTCTCGCGTCTCGTAGTGCTTATGCTGCCGAAGCGATCGAACTCGATGTCCATAGCGTCGAGTTGGACTTGCTGGCCAACACCTTCATGCGCGCCCCGGGTGAATCCGTGGGAACTTTCGCCCTGGAATCCGCCATGGACGAATTGGCCGAAGCGTTGGCCCTCGATCCCATCGAACTGCGCATTCGCAACGAGCCCGATGTCGATCCGCTGAGCGGGTTGCCGTTCTCCTCGCGCCGGATCGTCGATGCCTGGCGCGCGGGCGCAGAAGCGTTCGGGTGGTCGCGGCGCAGTCCGATGGCGGGCAGCAGGCGGGAGGGCGAATGGCTGGTCGGTATGGGCTGCGCTACGGGCACGTACCCCTATTATCGCATGCCGGGAGGTGCGGCGCGGCTGACCCTGACACCACGCGGCGCCAGCGTAGGGATTGCCGCGCATGAAATGGGCATGGGCACGGCTACCGCGCAAGTGCAGGTAACCGCAGAACGTCTTGGCCTGCCGATCGACGCGGTTGATTTTCACTACGGGGACTCCAGGCTTCCCGGCACCGTGCTTGCGGGAGGATCGCAGCAGACCGCCGCCATCGGCGCCGCGGTGATTGCCGCGCATCGCCTGCTCATCAAGGAACTGCTTGATATCGTCGGCAACGATTCTCCCCTCGCGGGGGTCAAACCCGATGATGTCGCATGTCGTGACGCAGGCCTGTGCGTACGGGACGAGCCGGAGCGACATGAGACTTATGCCTCCATCCTTGCCCGCGCCGGGCGCGCTTCCATCGAAGTGACAGGCGAAGGTCCATTACCGCTCGAACTCATGCACTGGTCGATGCACAGCCATGCCGCGATGTTCTGCGAAGTGAAAGTCAATGCGATTACCGGCGAACCGAGGGTCACGCGCTTCCTCGGATCGTTCGACTGCGGGCGCATCCTCAATCCCAAGACCGCGGCAAGCCAGTTCCGCGGCGGCATCATCATGGGCCTTGGCCTTGCACTCATGGAGGAAACCCAGGTTGACGAGCGCAATGGCCGGGTGATGAACCCCAGCCTTTCCGAATATCATGTGCCGGTTCACATGGACGTGCCGGAGATCGACGTGATCTGGACCGACATCCCCGATCCGCACACGCCGATGGGCGCTCGCGGCATCGGTGAGATCGGTATTACCGGCACGGCAGCCGCGGTCGCAAATGCCATCTATAACGCCACGGGGAAACGGGTTCGCGACTTGCCGATTACGCTCGACAAGTTGCTCTGAAATTCCCGCATCTCCGGGCGATTGCGGGCTAAGCGATGCCCGCTCCGCCGGTAACGCCGTAGACTTCGCCGGTAATGTAGCTGCCTTCCTGCGAGGCGAGCAGGACATAGACCGGTGCGATCTCCACGGGCTGGCCGGGGCGGCCGAAGCGGCTGTGCTCACCGAAATGGGCGACTTTCTCCTGCGGCTGCCCGCCGCTGGCCTGAAGCACCGTCCAGAACGGCCCCGGCGCCACAACATTGGCGCGAATGCCTTTCTTCATCAGCTGCTTGGCGAGCGCCTTGGTATAGGCGACGATGCCCGCCTTGGTCGTGGCATAGTCGAGCAGGATGTCCGAAGGCTCGTAAGCCTGCACCGATGCCGTGGTGATGACCGAGGCGCCCACCGGCAGGTGCGGCACCGCCGCCTGGGTGATCCAATGCATTGCATAGAGGTTGGTCTTGAGCGTCTTGTCGAAATCCTCGGACGAGACTTCGCTCACATTCTCGCGGAATTGCTGGCGCCCCGCATTGATGACGAGGGTGTCGAGACCGCCAAGCCCTTTTACCGCGTCCTCGACCAGTTGGCGGCTCCAGCTTTCCTCGCTCACGTCTCCGGGCAATGCCACCGCCTTGCGCCCCGCCGCCTCGATCAGGGCGATGACTTCGCGCGCATCCTCTTCCTCGCTCGACAGATAGGCGATGGCAACGTCGGCGCCCTCGCGGGCATAGGCGATCGCGGCGGCGCGCCCGATGCCGGAATCGCCTCCGGTGACGAGCGCCTTGCGCCCCACGAGCTTGCCCGCGCCGACATAGCTTTCCTCGCCGTGATCGGGCCTTGGCTCCAGCTTGCCGGCAATGCCGGGGCGGGGTTGCGGCTGCTCAGGGAAGGGGGGCTTGGGGTACTGGCTGCGGGGATCCTGCATCGTGAGCCGGTCGGCCATGAAAGCTCCTGTGGTTCGAAGGTCTTGAAATGACAACGGCGGCATCCGGTACGAGTTGCACTTCGGCGCGGCGTTCCGGCCCGGATCGATCGCAGTTCGCCGCGCGTCTTGCGAATTCTGCCCGTCTGCGGGATTTTTGGCAGGAACGTTGGCAGCTCCGGCGGTTTGCACTCGCATCCCCGGCGGATCGTCATCCGCTCTCAACGGCGGAGCCAGGCCGAACATGCAGCAGCTTGCCGAGAATTTCTGGAATTTCCGCGGTTCGTTCAAGGTGGCAGGGATCCTCGATTTCGGCACCCACATGTCGCTGATGCGCAGGCCCGATGGGCGCTTCACCCTGATCGACAGCTACGGCGTGTCCGGCGCCGACCGCGATGCACTGCTGAAGCTGACCGGAAACGGCGAAGCCATCGACGCGATCGTCAACGTCCACCCCTTCCACACCCTGCATTGCAATGCAGCCCACGAACTGGCCCCCCGCGCGCGGCTGTTCGGAACCCGGCGGCACCGCGAGCAGGCGCCCGAACTTCCCTGGGAAGACGCCCCGATAGAGGACGCCGCCACGCAGGCCCGGTTCGAGGGACTAGACTTCTCCGTTCCTGCCGGGCTCGATCTCGTGACCGGAGACGACAGCGTCCATGCTGCTTCCGTCCTCGTCCGGCACCGGGAGAGCGGCATCGTCCATGTCGACGATACGCTGATGGTGCTGGCCGCGCCCGGCTTGCTCGGCCGTGTCCTGCCCCAGTCGCGGCTGCGCTTTCATCCGATGCTGGGAAAGGCATTGCAGCACCGTCCCGGCGCCGCCGACGATTTTGCCGCATGGGCCGGCGATCTTGCGCGCGACTGGGCAGCAACGCCGATCGTCTGCGCCGCGCATTCGGCCGTGCGCCGCCTCCGCCCCGGCGGTTGGCGCAACGAGGTGACGCATGCGCTCTCCGCTGCGGCGGGGACACTAGGCCGTCACCGCGCGCGCCACGGCTGATGCCGGACGCGCTCTCTCCATTCTAGCGGAAACACCAGACCATGAACGACAATCCAGCCAGCACACTTGTCCTGAAGACCGACGTCGCGGTGATCGGCGGGGGCACTGCCGGTCTCGCGGCCGAGCGCGCCGCGCGCAAGAACGGGGCTTCCACCCTGCTGATCGATCCCGATTTCAACGGGACCACGTGCGCGCGGGTGGGCTGCATGCCCTCCAAGCTGCTGATCGCCGCAAGCCGGGAAGCCGCACGCATCGAACGGGCGGGCTTGTTCGGGATCGAGGTGGAGGGCGTACGGATAGACGGTCCTGCGGTGCTGCGGCGTGTGCGGACTGAGCGCGACAGGTTCGCCCGCCTGACGCGCGAGGCCATCGCGCGGCTGCCGAAGGACGTGGCGATCCGTGCCCGCGCCCGTTTCGAGGGGCCGGGACGCCTCCTTCTTGACGACGGGCGGAAGGTGGAAGCGCGCACGATCGTCATCGCGACCGGTTCTGCGCCGATCCTGCCGGAGCCTTTCGCGGCGCTGGGCGCGGCTGCGCTCACCAGCGACACGGTTTTCGATCTGGAGGACCTGCCCCGGCGCCTTGCCGTGGTCGGCTCGGGCGCCATCGGCCTAGAACTGGCACAGGCCTTTGCCCACCTCGGCGTCGAAGTGGCGCTGTTCGACAAGGGCGCGCGCATGGCCAAGGTTCGCTGCGACAAAGTCCACGGTGCGCTGCGCGAAGTCATGGAGGACGATCTCGCCCTGCATCTCGGTGTTGACGTCACACCGCATGCGTCGGACCATGGCGTGCGCCTGAGCTGGAGAGGAGCGAGCGAGGGCGAGGCATTGTTCGACAAGGTCCTCGTCGCGGTCGGGCGAAAGCCGCAGCTGGGCGGGCTCGATCTCGACAAGGCCGGGCTTGACCTCGACGATCATGGCGTCCCCCGCTACGAGCGCACCACGATGCGCTGCGGGGAAAGTTCTGTCTTCATGGCGGGAGACGCGGCGGCGGACCTGCCGCTTCTGCACGAAGCCTCGCACGAGGGCGCCATCGCCGGGCGCAACGCAGCCGCCTTTCCCGCGCCGATCCCTGTCGAGCGCAATACGCCCTTTGCGATCACGTTTACCGAGCCGGTGCTGGCTACGATCGGCAAGGCGGAAAAGGAGGGGGCCGTAACCGGTTCAGCAGACTTCTCCGACCAGGGCCGAGCGCGCGTTGACGGGCTCAATCGCGGGATCCTGACCCTCTATGCCGCAGCGCCCGACGGCAGGCTGATCGGTGCCGACCTGATCGCGCCTGCGGGCGAGCATCTGGCGCATATGCTGGCCTGGGCGGTGCAGGGCGGCCTCACCGCGACGCAGCTTCTGAACATGCCTTTCTACCACCCGACCGTGGAGGAGGGGCTGAAACAGGCGCTGCGCACCATCTGCGCCGCTACGCCCATCGCCCTCCCGCCCGATCAGGATGCGGGTACGCCTGCCGGGGCGTGACGGTTTGCCTCTCGATGAGCAGGCATGTTCTTGCCGCCTGTCTTTGCAGGATATGCGGAACATAGGGCCAGAACGGATGTTCTAGACCCGAGCTGCTCGAAAAGGTCGACGCAGCGTCGGTACCTAGGGAGAAACCCATGTTTCGCTGGGCCATCATTTTCGCTGTTGTTGCACTTATCGCGGCGCTGCTCGGCTTCGGCGGCGTTGCTGGCCTGTCGGCCAGCTTTGCAAAGGTATTCCTGCTCGTCGCGGTCGTGATCCTGGTTCTTGGCTTCTTCTTTGGCCGGGGCAAAAGGATTCCCTGAGCCCCGGTGCGGTCGGCAGGAAACAATCGGGATTGCCAGGCATTGCGGAGACATCGTTTTTCTCGTCGAGGAGATCCCGATTGCCCAGTGCAACCATAACCGCCCGGACGGCACGATCTCCTCTGCGGCCGCTGCACTCTCTCCTGCTGTCCTTTCCGGTTGCTCTGTTTCCCTGTGCGTTCCTGACCGACGTCACTTACCTGAAGACCTCGCAGATCCAGTGGACCAACTTTTCGGCCTGGCTCATTGTCGGAGCGCTGATCCCGGGCGGTCTTGCGCTGTTGTGGGATCTGTTGGTTCTCTGGCGCGGCAGGGCGGCACGGCGCCCTGGCCGTTTGGCTTCCCCGTTGTTGTTGGCCGCCGCGTGGATCGCAGGTTTGCTGAATGCCTTCCAGCATAGCCATGACGGCTGGGCCTCGGTGGGAATGCCGGGGCTGGTATTGTCCGCCGTCAGCGCGGCACTGGCGCTCGCGGCCGGTTGGACCGCCTGGTCCCGATCAGGCGATACGGCAGTGGGGGCAGTCCGATGAAGACAGGTCTGCTCGCCGCAAGCATTTGCGCGTTCATGCTCGCATCCTGCGGCAAAAGCGATCCGGGTCTTGACCAGACAGGTTCCAAGCCGGATTTGCCCGAGCAACGCCAGACGCTGCTGCCGCCCATGAAAATCGCGACACCCAAGGGCTGGAACGGAGAGGCGCCCAAAGCGCCCGCCGGTTTCACCGTGACGGCCATGGCGACCGGGCTCGCAGTGCCGCGCCAGGTCCTCGTGCTGCCGAACGGCGACATTCTGGTGGCCGAAGGCATGGGCGGACAAGATGCGCCGACCCTTCGGCCAAAGGATGTCATCGCCGGCTATATCAGATCGATGGGCAAGACGTCCGTGAAAGGCGGCAACCGCGTGACTCTCCTGAGGGACGCCGACGGTGACGGGAAGGCAGAACTGCGCACGGAATTCGCGACCGGCCTCAACGCGCCCTATGGCCTGGCTTATGTCGGCGGCAACATCTACGTGGCGAACCAGGACGCGATCATCCGTTTCCCTTATCGCGACGGCATGACCCGGGCCGACGGTCCCGGGCAGGAACTCGTGAAGCTGCCTTCGCGGATCAACCACCATTGGACCAAGGCGATGACCGCCTCTGCCGATGGATCGAAGCTCTATGTGGGCATCGGGTCGAACAGCAATGTCGGTGAGCGCGGGCTCGATGTCGAAGAGGACCGCGCCGTTATCTGGGAAATCGACCGCGAGACAGGCGCGCGCCGTACTTATGCCTCGGGCGTGCGCAATCCTACTGCGCTTGTGGTCGATCCGGTAGGAGGACAGCTCTGGGCGGTCGCCAACGAGCGCGACGAGCTGGGGCCGCAGTTGGTTCCCGATTACCTCACGTCGATACGCGACGGCGGATTTTACGGCTGGCCTTACAGCTATTGGGGCAAGAACGTCGATCCGCGCGTCCATCCCCAACGGCCAGACATGGTGCGCAAGGCGATCACGCCGGACTACGCGCTGGGGTCTCATGTCGCTGCGCTGGGGTTGTCATTCGTTACAGGACCGGGACTGGGGGGTGGTTACCAGCAGGGTGCCTTCGTCGGCGAGCATGGCAGTTGGAACCGCCAGGATCTGTCGGGGTACAAGGTGGTGTGGGTGCCGTTCGCCGGGGGACGGCCATCGGGCAAGCCTCAGGATTTTCTGACAGGTTTCCTCAAGGCAGGTCATGCCCGCGGACGACCGGTCGGTGTGACGTATGATCCGATCGGCGGCGCTCTGCTGGTGGCAGACGACCTTTCCAACACTTTGTGGCGGGTTGCTCCCTCGCAGCGCAAATAGGACAGGCCATCCGGCGAGCGGTATAAGGGCTGAGATACAGTTTTGGCGAGACGCGACAGAACAACAAAGCCTTTAGGCGCTGAAGCGCGCGGGCATCGCAGACCTTCCGAATTAAGCGGTGAAGGATGCCTCAGCAGCAAAAGTGATTTTGAGGTGCTTCTCGGCAGCAATCAACGAGCAGCAGCGCCGAACTGCGATTCGTAGGGCTGATTTGCGGCAAAAACGTAAGTTTATGAAGAACTTATTATGGTTTTTTGCCCGAGCTTGCCACGGATTCCTGTGCGTTCCCCTGTAGCGGGGATATTTTCCAAGGAATGATTGAGGAATGGGCTGAAACCTAGGCTCACGAAGCGCAGAAAACTGCGCCGCCGTGGCGGAGACGGAGGGATTCGAACCCTCGGTACCCCCTTAAGAGTACGACGGTTTAGCAAACCGCTGGTTTCAGCCACTCACCCACGTCTCCGCATGCGGCCTAGGAGGCGCCGTATAACGGGGGGCATTCAGCTCGGCAAGAGGGTGATGTGCTAGATTTTTGCACCTGTGGAAATGTTTGTTCGGCTCACGCCTGGGTCCAAGGTTTTCGCGGGATTCGATCTGCCGCAAAACCGACTCGTCCCGTCGCCCGTTCATTGCGGGGTCATGCGCTCTGGATTCTCTAGTGACATGCCGCAGTGTGCGCTTAGGAGCGTGCCTGTCACAAGGAATTCGGGATCGCCATTGGAGGGCCACCAGATGTCATTCACCACGCAAATCGCCGCCAGGGGGGCGTCGGTTCGCTTGTCGCGAAAGATCGGCGGCGCCGTCGCGGCCATGTTCGTCCTGCTTGCGCCCATCGCTTCTGCAGTCGCGCAAGTGACCACGGTAGACCCGGACGCGGCGATCGACAGCGATCTCAACGGCAATTCCGCAGGCACCACTTACGCACCGCCTGCCGAATCGCCGCCGCCCGTCGATGCGCCTGCCTATCCGGGCAACGGCACGCCGGTCGATAATGGCGCCCCTTACGGATCGCCGCCCGCGCCTGCGCCCGCGACGCCGACCAGCCCGCCTGCCGACGGCTCGACGACCTACCGCCAAGACGACCTGATCGGCGCGGCCGAGGGCGTTTTCGGCAAAGGTGCGAAAGGCCTGGCCGGGGTGATCGAGGACCTGCTCAAGAAGCAGGGTGAACCCAACGGCTATATCGTCGGCCGCGAGGGCGGCGGCGCGATCGCCGTGGGCCTGCGCTACGGCTCGGGCACACTCTATCACAAGGTGGAGGGTGAGCAGCCGGTCTACTGGACCGGGCCGTCGATCGGTTTCGATGCCGGTGCCAATGCCGGCAATGCCTTCGTGCTCGTCTACAACCTCTATGACACCGAAGATCTCTATCATCGGTTCGGTGCGGGCGAAGGGCAGGCCTACCTCGTGGGTGGTTTCACCGTCAGCTACCTGCGGCGCGGCAATGTCGTGCTGATCCCGGTGCGCGCAGGCGCGGGTCTGCGCCTCGGTGCGAACATCGGCTACATGAAGTTCACGCACAAGCAGAGCTGGATGCCGTTCTAAGGTATCTTCGCGAGATTTCGTAAAGACAGTGCGGCATCGGCTCGTTCCGGTGCAGCACTGTCTTGTCGTTTTCGGGCTTGTTTTGCGATCGCAATCTTGCCCTGATTTCAAACAAAATTTCCTTGCGCCCATGCTCTGCGCGTTCGGCGCGCGATAAATTTGCGGTTCTCGGCAATTCTCGGTCGATCGGGCATTGCGCGCTTTGGTCGCCCGGTCTAAGGCCCGCCCGCCATGCTTACGAACCTTCAGCAACAGCCCGCCGACGCGCTTCTTGCGCTGATCAAGCTCCACAACGACGATCCGCGCGCGGACAAGATCGACCTTGGTGTCGGCGTCTACCGCACCGGTGAGGGCGACACGCCTGTGTTCCGCTCGATCAAGGCCGCAGAGGCCAAACTGGTCGCGGAACAGGATTCGAAAGCCTACCTCGGCCCCGAGGGCGACATGGGCTTCGTCGAAGCGCTGATGCCCTACGTCTTCGGCAAGGCCGACCCCTCGATGGGTGGCCGCATCGAAGGCATGCAGACCCCCGGCGGCACCGGCTCGCTGCGCCTCGCGCTCGCCATGGTGAAGCGCGCGGGTTACCACCGCATCATCGTCGGCGTCCCCAGCTGGCCCAACCACGCCCAGATCTGCGCCGACCTCGGCCTTGAAGTCGTTGAATTCAATCACGCGCTCGCTTCGGGCACTGTGGACATGGACGCGCTGCGCGGCGCCATCGCCGATGCCCGGGAAGGCGACGCCATCCTGCTGCACGGCTGCTGTCACAACCCCACCGGCATCGACTACAGCAACGAACAGTGGGACGAGATCGCCGGCCTGATCGCCGCTTCGAAGATCCTTCCCATCCTCGACCTCGCCTACCAGGGCCTGGGCAAGGGCATGGAAGAAGACGCCTACGGCCTGCGCCACGTGCTCGCGGCCGTGCCGGAAGCACTGATCTGCTATTCGTGCGACAAGAACTTCGGTCTCTATCGTGACCGCGTTGGCGCACTCTACGCGATGGTTGCCGATCCGGCCGACCTCGCCAAGGTCATGTCGAACGGCCACAACCTCGCCCGCGCCAACTGGTCGCAGCCGCCAGACCACGGCGGTGCCGCTGTCCGCCTCGTCCTCGAAGACGAGAAGCTGACCGCCGACTGGCTCGCTGAGCTGGACGAAATGCGCGACCGTATGCGCGAAGTGCGCGCCAAGCTGGCCGAAGCAGGCACTGCCGGTTCGGCCGATCTGACGCCGATGGGCGGACAGAACGGCCTGTTCTCGATCGTGCCGCTGAACAAGGACCAGGTCCTTGCCATGCGCACCAAGCACGGCGTCTACATGGCCGGTTCGGGCCGCATCAACGTGGCGGGCCTGACGATGGGCAACATCGACAAGTTCATCGCCGCCGTTGCGGACGTGACTGCCTGATTATGGATCGCCAGCCGGTCCTCGATGGGGATCGGCTGGCTCTCCGTCCGCTTCGCGCAGACGATTGGGACGCGCTTTTTGCGGTTGCTTCTGACCGTGAGCTCTGGGCGGTTCACCCCGCCCACGATCGCTGGCAGGAACCGGTGTTCCGCCAGTTCTTTGTCGACGCTCTGGATGGCGGCGGCGCCTTTGCCATTATCGAAAAGCAGAGCGGGGCCGTGATCGGCTCCAGCCGCTATGGCCCTCCCGAGGGCGATGAAATCGAGATCGGCTGGTCGTTTCTCGCCCGCACTCACTGGGGCAGCGGCCTCAACGCCGAAATGAAACACCTGATGCTGGCCCACGCGCTGGCGCATTTCGAGCGGGTGATCTTCAAGGTCGGCGCGGAGAACGTGATCTCACGCAAGGCCATGGAGCATATCGGCGGTCGGCTGACCGACCGCTCGTTCGAGCGCGAGACCTGCGGTGTGGTGGGTGTGCATGTGATCTATGAAATCACGCGCGAGAGTTTCGCGGCGGGGCCTTTGAAGAACAAGGGATAAGTTCTGGGCCCCTTGCGGCGCAGCCAATAAGTAGCCCGGCGCTGTCATGGGTGCGCAACGCGGTTGGTCCGCGTGATCCAGACGGTATTGGGGGTGCAGGGGGGCTATGCTCCCCTGCTTCTATCTTTCTATCCCTTACCCGCGAAGCGACTGCATCCGCTGCAGATACCGTGCCAGCACGTCGATCTCCAGGTTAACCCCGTCACCGGCCTTGAGCGCGCCGATGGTCGTCACTTCGGCGGTGTGGGGGATGATGTTGAGCATGAAGTGGCAAGTGCCGCCGCTCTGGTCGGCCACGTCGTTCACGGTCAGCGAAACGCCGTCCACGGTGATCGAGCCTTTGGGCGCGAGGTAGGGTGCGAGTTCCGCAGGGGCTGCGATCACGAAGCGCAGCGAATCGCCTTCGGGGGTCACGCTGACCACGGTGCCGACGCCGTCGACATGGCCGGTGACGATGTGCCCGCCCAGTTCGTCTCCCAGCTTTAGCGCCTGTTCCAGATTGAGCGGTGTACCCTCGGCCCAGCGGTCCTGCACGGTGCGGGAGACGGATTCGGCGGAGATGTCGACCGCGAACCATGCGTCGCCTGCTATGCCGCCCTTGTCCACTACGGTCAGGCACACGCCCGAGCAGGCGATCGAGGCGCCCATGGCGATCCCTGCGGGGTCGAAGGGGCAAGTGATGACCGCGCGCAAGTCGCCGGTCTGGCGGGCTTCGCGGATCTGGCCGACGGCGGTTACAATTCCGGTGAACATGGCTACCTTTCGAGCGATTGCTCAGATGACTGGGCGGTCTCGTAGACTTCGAGCGTGTCGCTGCCAAGCTGGCGCCGCTCGGCAAGATACCAGCGACCATGGGCCTGCGCGAGGCTGGCAAGGCCGAAGTCGGGAAGGGCGGGGCGCCCGCCCAGCAGGATCGGTGCGCGGTAGATCAGCAGGCGATCCACCAGCCCGGCACGCAGGAAGGCGGATGCGGTTTGTGCGCCGCCCTCTACGAACAGATACTGGATCCCTGCCATTTCGCTGACGGCGCTGGGCGATCTCAGTGCGTTCCAGCCTTCTGGCACGTTGCCCCGTGTCAGCACCCAGCGCTCGGGACTGCGCGTTTCGAGGCCGGGCAGGCGGACGTCGAGGCGAGGCTTGTCTGCGCGCAGCGTGCCGCCGCCCACGAGAATGGCATCGCTCCGCGCGCGCATGGCATGGGTATGGGCACGGGCTTCGGATCCGGTGATCCACTGGCTCTCGCCGCTGGCAAGCGCGATGCAGCTGTCGAGCGACAGCGCCAGCTTGAGCGTGACTTCCGGGCGGCCGAGGCGCCGGGAGACGAGGTAGCCGGAAAGGCTTCGCGCACATGCGGGCGAGGGCAGGTAGCAGGCTTCGATCCCGGCGGCGCGAATGCGGGCGAGCCCCTCGCCCGATGTGCGCGGATCGGGGTCCATGCAGCCTATGACGACGCGGGCCAGCCCGGAGGCGCAGACCAGATCGGCGCAGGCCGGGCCGCGCTGCGACTGGTGCGCGCATGGCTCCAGCGTGACGTAAAGCGCCGCGCCGCGCGCTTCCTCTCCGGCAGCGGCAAGGGCCACGGCTTCCGCGTGGGGTCGCCCGCCGGGCTGGGTCCAGCCGCGCGAGAGAACCTTGCCGTTTTTCACCACTATCGCGGCAACGCCGGGATTGGGCTGACTGGAGGGCCGGGCGCGCGCCGCCAGCGCGGCGGCGGCGGCAAGCCAGCGGGCGTCCTGCGCGGTCGTGGAACGGGATTCGGCCGAACTCAAGCTGGCCGAACTCATTGCGCGGTCGGAGGCGGAACCTGGTCGATCTGCGGCAGGCTTCGGCCTTCGGGCAGGCGAGGCTGGCCGATACGCTCCATCTCTGCCTTCTTGCGCGCGGCTTCCTCGACTTCGGCTTCGCGGGCGATCTTGTCCACGTCCATCCCCGAGTAGCGGCCGATGGTCTTGTAGATGTCGCGCACTTCCTTGTCGCGCCGGGCCTGTTCGGCGGCCCAGGCTTCCTTGCGCTTCTGGTTCTCGATGTTCGAGGCCAGGATTTCCTCATCGGTGCGATGCGCGGGAAGGACCGAGATATAAGTGATCTTCGGCGGCGGATGCGGTCCGCGCGCTTCCTGGGTGGACATGAGATAGAAGACGGAGAACGTGCATGCCGCCGAAACCGCCGCAATCCGCCAGCGGTTGCTGCCGGCCTGCTTCCACACCTCGCGGAAATCCGCGATCATGCCGACCGGGTTTACGTCTTTCCAGTATCCTGAACGCTTGAACAGAGCCATGCCGCGCTATGTAGTGCCTAAAGCGCGCGAACGCTACCCGAACGGTAGATAGAGCGAGCGGCCGTTCTCCTTCAGCCAGCGATTGGCGGAAGGGACGCTGCCTTCGAAGATTTGTCCCAGAAAATCATGGAATGCGGGTGAGTGGTCGAAGTGGACGAGATGCGCCACTTCATGGGCCACGACCGAACGACGCACCGGATCCGGGGCCATGATCAGCCGCCAGTTGATGCGAATCGATCCGTCGGCGGCGCAGCTTCCCCAGCGCCGCCTGGCGCTCGACAGCGCCAGCGACGGTGTGGGCTGCGCGGCGCGGGCGCAATATTCGGCCAGGTCGGCGGCCAGCACGTCCCGCGCTTCGCTTTCGAGCCAGCGCTTGAGCCGCGCGGCGAGGGAGCTTTCCGGGCCGCCCACCAGCAAGGCGCCGTCGTCGGGCACCGGGCGGCGGGGCAGGGCGGGGTCGTGGCGGATCGTGAAGCGGTGGCCGCGAAAATCCAGCGCGGCGCCGTCGGCCATCGGGTGCGCCTGCGGCAGGGCCTCGACCTGGATGGCAAGCCAGGACCGCTTGGAGCGGGCGAATTCCAGTGCGTCCTGCGTGCGCGTCCAACTGGGAACCGAGATGCGGATTTCGCTGCCGTCCGGCGCAAGGCGCATGGTCATTCGCCGTGCCTGCGGCAACCTGCGGATCACGACCGGGATCTGCCGCCCGGCCAGTTCGAGCATCGGCTCTTCGCGGGGATCTCGGCGCAGCCAGTCCAGCACGGGCTAGTCGGTCTCCCGCCCGGTTTTCTCGTGCTCGACGTCCCAGGGCGCTGGGCCTTCGGGTTCCAGATACTCGTCCTCGTCATCGCCATAGGGCCAGACGATATGGTTCTCGAGCGGCCCGGCCACCGTCTCGCTGATGGCCTTGCCCGCCACCGACATGCCCGCCTTGTGGACCGCCTCGCGGTCTCCGCAGACGAGATAGTGCCATTCCGGCAGCGGTTCGCCGTCCGCGCGCAGGCGATAGGCGCAGCTTGGCGGCAACCACGAGAGATTGCCCGCCGACTTCGGCGTCAACTTCATGCAATCGGGCACGAACTTGTGCCGATGTGGGTAGTCGCTGCACTGCGCGGTCTTGAGATTGAGCAGCTTGCAGGCGACATTGGTGTGATAGATCTCGCCGGTATCGGCGTCTTCCACTTTGTGCAGGCAGCACTGACCGCAGCCGTCGCAGAGCGCTTCCCACTCCTCGCGGTTCAGCGTCTCGATCGCCCGTTCCCAGAAAGGCCTGACGCCGGAAGGTGCTGTCTTGCTCACTTTACCCATCGGGCCAGTTCGGCGGACACGGCGTCCGGCCCCTTGTCGACCGGCAGCATGGCTATCGGCTTGCCTTCGGGATCCATCAGATAGGCAATGCGGCTGTGGTCCATGAGATAGCCACCCGGAGTCGACTCGCCTTTCTTGTAATAGACTGCAAATGCCGCCGCCGCCTGCTTGATTTGCGCGTCGCTGCCGGTGAGGCCGTAGAGGCGTGGACCGAAGGCGGCGGTCCACTGGCCGACGATCTCGCGGGTGTCGCGCTCGGGATCGATGGTGATGAAGATCGGCTGCACTTTGGCGGCATCGGCGGCATGGGCCTTCTCGAACAGCGAGAAGCCGCGCATCATCGCCTGAACGTCCATCGGGCAGGCATCCGGGCAGAAGGTGTAACCGAAATAGACGATCCGCCACTTGCCCTTGAAGCTATCCCAAGTGACGGTCTTGCCGTCCTTGTCGCTGAGGGTGAACGGCCCGCCGATCTGCGCCCCTTCCAGCGGCGGCGCTTCGACCGCGCCCTGCTGGCAGGCGGCAAGCGTTGCGCCCAGCGAAAGGGCGAAGGCGAAAGGGGCGATCCGGCGGAGCAGGTAGGTCATGGCGCCGCGCTTCATGCTCTGCTAGAGCCTTCGGCGCAAGGGTGCGATGCCGGAAGGGAAGGCCGGTTTTTCACGGCCCCTCTGTCTGTCTGGAGGTAATGTAAGGTGTCGAAGACCATGTCGCAGCGCTCGCGCGGAATCCTCAAAGCGGGTCCTGTCAAGGCCATGCTGGCCGCAATCGCGGCAGGCGTGATGTTCGCTTCCCCCGCGCACGCCGATTTCTCCGAAGGCTACAAGTTCCTGGAATCGGTGAAGAAGAAGGAAGGCGAGAAAGTCGAACAGGCGCTCAGCGAGAACAGCCAGATCGTCAATGCCAAGGACGTGACGACGGGCGAAACCGCGCTGCTGATCGTCACCAATCGCCGCGACATCACCTGGCTGGGCTTCCTCATCGGCAAGGGCGCCAACGTCAATGCCTCCGACGATCGCGGCCGTACGCCGCTCGCGGTCGCGGTCAGCCTGGGCTGGCGCGAAGGCGTGTCGACGCTGCTGGAGCACAAGGCCAACCCGGATACCTCCAACGACGCGGGTGAAACGCCGTTGATCTTCGCGGTCCACCGCAAGGATGCGGACATGGTGAAGGCGCTTCTCGAAGCCGGCGCCAACCCCAACCGCGCCGACAATTCCGGCCGCAACGCGCGCGACTACGCGGCGCAGGAGGCGCGCGGCAGCTCGCTCGCCAACCTCGTCGAGGAATATGCGAAGAAGAACGCGGGCAAGGCCAAGGCGATCTACGGCCCGACGTTCTGAGATCGATGATGGAACAACCTGAAACCCTTGAGGCCCTGCGCCGCCAACTCGCACCTGCCATTGCCGATGCCGCCGTGTTCGACGGCTGGACGATGGACGCGGTGCGGCAGGCCGCGGGCATGGCGAATGTCGATCCCGCCCTTGCCGAATTCGCATTTCGCGACGGTCAGATGGCGATGATCTCGGCCTGGGTCAGCCATGTCGACGAGGAAATGGCGCGCACCACCCCGGCGTCCTCGCTGCAGGGCGTTTCCATCCGCGAGCGGATCCGCCGTCTGGTGATGGCGCGTCTCGATGCCGTGGCGGGCCGCGAGGAAGCGCTGAACCGGGCGCTGACGATCATGGCCATGCCGCAGAACCTGCGAACGTCGCTGCGCCTGGGCTGGCACAGCGCCGATGCCATGTGGCGGCTCGCGGGCGATACCGCGACCGACTACAATCACTACACGAAGCGCACGATCCTGGGCGGTATCTATGCCGCAACGTTGCGCGTCTTCGCCTCCGACAAGAGCGAGGACAAGGCAGAGACGCGCGCCTTCCTCGATCGCCGGATCGAGGGGATCATCCGCTTCGAAAAGACCAAGGCGCAGTTCCTTCGCGCCCCGGAAGAGCGCATCAGCCTGGTGCGACTGCTCGGCCGCCTGCGTTACCCGGCCCGGTAGCTTAGGTTTTGTAACGCAGGTTTTCGCTCTTTGCCGAGGGCGACTTTCGCAGATGTTTTGTTAGTTATTGCGAACAAGTTGCAATCGATCCGCCAATCTGGCAGCGGGGCGGCATGACTCTGGATCTTCTCCCTATCGACCAGCGCGCTCGAATCGTCGCGGTGGACTGGAATGCCCTGGTTCCCGAAGAAGCGCGCCGTCTGCGTGCGCTGGGCCTGGAGGAAGGCGCGACCGTTTCCGTGTCGCACCGGGGCGTCGCCGGGGGGCGGGATCCCATCGCCATCGCCATCGGCCGCATGACCATCGCCGTGCGCCGCGCCCATGCCATTGCCATGGAGGTCTCGCCGCTATGAGCCGCCAGCGCAAGATCGCCCTCGTCGGCAACCCCAATGCGGGCAAGAGCGCGCTGTTCAACGCGCTGACCGGTGCGCGCCAGAAGATCGCGAACTATCCCGGCGTCACCGTGGAGCGCAAGTCGGGCCGCATGGTCCTGCCGACCGGCGAGCCGGTGGAGATGACCGACCTTCCCGGCGCCTACGGTCTCGACGCGACCAGCCCGGACGAGGAAGTGACGTCCAAGGTCATCGCCGGAAAATTCACCGGAGAGGCCGAGCCGGACGTTCTCGTCATCGTGCTCGACGCCTCCAATCTCGAACAGCATCTCGTCTTTGCGCAAGAACTGCTGGCGCTGGGCAAGCCTTCGGTGGTCGCGCTCAACATGGTCGACCTTGCCGAGCGTGACGGACTGGTGCTCGACGCCGCCGTGCTGGAAGAGGAACTCGGCGTAAAGGTCGTGCCGACCGTCGCCGTGCGGCGCCGGGGCCTGGTCGAACTGGGCGAGGCGATCGCCTCTGCCGAAAGCCGCCATGCCGGGCCGGGCCTGACCGACCTCGGGCCGACCGAGCGCCGGGTCGCCGCCCATGCCATGGCCAATGCCGCGATCCTTTCGGAATCGAAGCAGCATCGCCTCCATGCGCGGCTGGACCAGATCCTGCTCAATCCCTGGCTGGGGCCGATCGTCCTCTTCGCATTCCTCTTCGTCGTGTTCCAGGCGGTCTTCGCCTGGGCCGCGCCGCTGATGGACGGACTGGATGCTGGCGCGGGCTGGCTGCACGATACCGTCAAGGGCGCGATGGCGCCGGGCCTCGTGAGGGACCTGCTGACCGACGGCGTGATTTCCGGCGTCGGCTCGGTCGTGGTCTTCCTGCCGCAGATCGTCATCCTCTTCGCCTTCATCCTGGCGATGGAAGCCTCGGGCTACATGGCCCGCGCGGCGTTCCTGATGGATCGACTGATGGCCTATGTCGGGCTGTCGGGACGCAGCTTCATTCCGCTGCTCTCCAGCTTCGCATGCGCCATTCCCGGCATCATGGCCACCCGCTCGATCACCGATCCCAAGGACCGGCTGACGACGATCCTGATCGCCCCGCTGATGACCTGCTCGGCGCGCCTGCCGGTCTATGCCGTGATCATCGGCGCCTTCATCCCGAACACCGATCTCGGCTGGGGTATCGGGCTTCAGGGCGTGGTGCTGTTCGGCCTCTATGTCGCGGGCATCGTCGGCGCCATGGTCGTGGCGCTGCTGCTGCGCAGTTCGATCACCAAGGGTGCGGCCTCGGGCTTCATCATGGAGATGCCGAAGTACCAGCTTCCCCGCCTCAAGGACATGGCGATCGGCCTGTGGCAGCGCGCCTGGATCTTCCTGCGCCGGGCGGGCACGATCATCTTCACGGTCACCGTGGTGCTCTGGATTCTGCTCAATTTCCCGCAGGCCAGGCCCGGCGAAAGCCAGGTCGATGCCTCGATCGCGGGCAAGATGGCGAATGGCCTCGCCGTCGTCGTCGAGCCGATCGGCTTCAACCGCGACATGGCGCTGGCACTGATCCCGGCCATGGCCGCGCGCGAAGTGGCGGTCTCCTCGCTGGCGACGACTTACGCCGTCGATGCCGGAGACGACGAGGATGCGCAGGCGGTGGAACTGGGCGATCGCCTCAAGGGGCGCTGGACCCTGCCGATGGCGCTGGCCTTCCTGGCCTGGTTCGTCTTCGCGCCGCAGTGCATGTCGACCATCGCCGTCACCCGCCGCGAGACGAACGGCTGGAAATGGCCAACGTTCATGCTCGTCTACCTGTTCGGCCTTGCCTATGTCGCGGCCGGGGTGACCTACTGGATCGCGGTGAGCGCGGGGTTGTAGACAACCTGGTCCAGCAGACTCGCGTGGTGGCTCCCCATTCGCTACCCCGTTCGCCGAATTTATACAGGAAAGCGATTCCCTCATGGCAGGCAGCGTCAACAAGGTCATTCTGATCGGCAACCTCGGAGCCGATCCCGAAGTGAAGTCGTTCCAGAACGGCGGGCGCATCGCCAACTTGCGCATCGCCACCTCGGAAAACTGGAAGGACCGCCAGACCGGCGAGCGCAAGGAACGCACCGAGTGGCACTCGGTCGTGATCCAGAGCGAAGGCCTGGTCGGCGTGGTCGAGCGCTTCCTGCGCAAGGGCTCGAAGATCTACATCGAAGGTCAGCTGCGGACCCGCAAGTGGCAGGACCAGAACGGCAACGACCGCTACACCACCGAAGTCTCGGTGGGCGGCGTCGGCGGCGTGCTGACCATGCTCGACGGCGCCCAGGGCGGCAATCGCGGCGGTTCCGGCGGCGGCTGGGGTGAGGGTGGTTCCTCGGGCGGCGGCGACTTCGGCGGCGGTCGTTCCTCCGGCGGCGGTTCGCGCGGTGGTGACGACTGGGGCCGCAGTGGCGGCGCGTCGTCTGGCGGTTCCTCGTCCGGCGGCAGCTCTTCCGGCGGCAGCGACTGGGGCCGTACCAGCAGCAGCGGCGGATTCGGCGACGATCTGGACGACGACATCCCGTTCTGATTCCTCGCGGGACATCTCCCATGCAAAAGGGCGCCTCATCCGAGGCGCCCTTTTTCGTTTCAGCCTGACGCGCCGAAAAAGCCGGTCTATCTCAAGGAGATCGACGCTGCGGCGCAATATCGGCGGCTTTCCGATCGCGGCGGATGGATTGTGGCCGATTCAACACAGGTTGCGGCCTATCTGATTTTTGCAACGCAGCAGGGAAAACATTGCGTTTGCGAGAGCGCCTCCGAACCCTTAAGCGCCCGCGCCAACAAGGTCAGGGTAATCAGGGTTTCATAAAATCATGCATCAGCGCCGAATCCGCAACAGCGCCGCCGCCTCGCTTTTCGCGATTGCCTGTGCAACCCCGCTTGCCGCGCAGGCCCAGAGCACGGCCGCTCCGGGCGGCGATGCTGCCAGCAGCACCGATATCGTCGTCACCGCCACCCGCCGCGAGGAACGCGCCGTCGACGTGCCGATCGCGGTTTCCTCGCTGAGCGGAGACAAGCTCGCCGCGATCAATTCCAGCGGCCAGGATATCCGCTTCCTTTCGGGCCGCGTTCCCAGCCTCCTCGCGGAATCCTCGTTCGGCCGCACGTTCCCGCGCTTCTACATTCGCGGCCTCGGCAATACCGACTTCTCGTCGGACGCCGCCCAGCCGGTTTCGGTGGTCTACGACAATATCGCGCTGGAAAGCCCGTTCCTGAAGGCTTTCCCTGCCTTCGACCTTGAGAACATCGAAGTGCTCAAGGGCCCGCAGGGCACCCTGTTCGGCCGCAACACCCCGGCAGGCGTGATCAAGCTGACCTCGGCCCGCCCGACCGATCACTACACCGGCCACGGCAGCGTCTCGTGGGGCACCTACAACACGATCAACAGCGAGCTGGCGCTCAGCGGGCCGATCACCGAAACCCTGCGTTTCCGCGTTGCCGGCAACCTTCAGCACCGCGACGACTGGGTGAAGAACGACTACGCCGAGACGATCAACGAACGCCGTTTCGACGGCTATGACGATTTCGCCGGTCGCGCCCTGCTCGAATATGACAACGGCCCGCTGAACATTCTCGCCAATGTCCATGCCCGCCGCTTGCGCGGTTCGGCCCGCGTGTTCCGCGGCAACTCGATCAAGCCGGGCACCAACGACTTCGTGGACGGCTTCGATGTCGAGCACACCGCGCAGAACGGTTCGAACCCGCAGCGCCTCGACGGCTGGGGCGCCAACGTCCAGGCCAGCTACGACTTCGACGGCATCGGCACCCTGTTCTCGGTGACGGGCTGGGAAAAGGTCAACGTCTTCTCGCGCGGCGACACGGACGGCAGCTATCCCGCCGCCGTGCCGTTCTCGGTCGAGACCGGCAGCAAGGCCCGCCCGCGCGAATTCACGCAGGAACTGCGCTTCGCTTCGGAGAAGTTCGGCGACGTCAGCTTCCAGGCCGGCGCCTATTACTTCAACCAGAACCTCAACACCGAGGCGGTGAGCTGGAGCGAGACCAACGTCCAGACCAACGGCAATACCGCGCATCTCGACAACGAGACTTACGCGGTGTTCGGCTCGGTCGAATATACCCCGATCGATCAGCTGATCCTGCGCGGCGGCCTGCGCTGGTCGCATGACCGCAAGTACAGCGTCCTCAACGACGTCGACGGCGCCCTGCTGTCGGACGGCCGAGCCAAGGGTTCGAAGGTTTCGTGGGATGCCAGCGCGACCTACAAGCTGGACGACGATCACTCGCTCTATGCCCGCGCCGCCTCGGGTTATCTCGGTGCTTCGCTGAAGAACGACGTCGTCGCCGGTGTCGCCACCGAAGCCAAGCCGCAGACGACCACGTCGTTCGAAGTCGGTTTCAAGGGTGAAGAGCGCGGCCTCGTCAGCTATTCGGCCGATGTGTTCTACATGAACACGCGCAATATCCAGCTGACCGCCGTGGGCGGCGCTTCCAACACCACCACGCTGATCAATGCCCGCAAGGCGATCGGCTGGGGCGTGGAGAGCGAAGTCACGCTCACCCCGGTCGAAGGCCTCGTGCTGACGGCGGGCGGCAGCTACAACTTCACCAAGCTGAAGGACCGCAACCTGGTGGTCGCGCCCTGCTCGGGCGGCTGCACCGTGCTCGATCCCATCGTGGCCGGAACTTCCTACGTCTCGATCGACGGCAACCGCCTGCCGCAGGCACCGCGCTGGATCGCCAACTGGACGGCGGGCTACACCGTGCCGATCAGCGCGAACCAGGAAGTCTTCGCCTATACCGACTGGGCCTATCGCAGCTCGGTGAACCTGTTCCTCTACGATTCGATCGAGTTCACCGGCAAGCCGTCGCTCGAAGGCGGCCTGCGTGCCGGTTGGCGCGACAACGACATGGGCGTGGAAGTGGCGGCATTCGCCCGCAACATCACCAACCAGATCCGCATCGTCGGTGCGATCGACTTCAACAACCTGACCAGCATGGTCAACGAGCCGCGCATCATCGGCGGCGAGGTGAAGTTCCACTTCTGATCGAACGGGCGCCGGTTCCGCTGGGTAGCGGGACCGGCGCCCAGGATCACTGCGTAACGGCCTGCGCATGGACGACATAGCGCCAGGGGCCGCTGCGAACCGCGTCGAACGGGTAGCAGGTCACCAGATCCAGCCGTTCGCCGATGGGCGCGTCCGCCACGCCGTAGCCATCCCATCGCACCACTTCCGCGCCGGTCACACGGTAGCGCCGCTCCACGCCTTCGCGGGTCTGGGCGAAAATGACATCGCCCTTCTTCAAGTCTCGCAGGAACCGGAAGTGGGTGTCGCGATGGGCGGCGACAACGGCGGTTCCCGCCTGTCCCAGCGCCGCGCCGCCCGGCAGCAGGGTAGGGCCGAAAGCCAGGGCCTGGCCCGATCCGCTGTCCAGCACGATCCGGGAAACGCCCAGGGCCGGGACGGAAAGGCGGGCCACCGGGGTCATGTCGGCCCAGGCCCAGGGCTTATGCGGAGCATGGTCGATGCGGCTGCGTTCGAAAGCGCGATCAAGCAGGACCTGCGCCACTGCGGCCTTTGCGGGAATGTAGAGCCCGCGTCCCACTTCGACCACGCCGAATAAGCAGAGGGCGAGCAGCAGGAGGGCCGCAAGGCCGTGCCCGCGTGCCGCTTTGCCGATCCGACCGGACACGCGCAGGACCGCCGCATTCATGCCCGCCTCCGGCGCAGGAGCAGCGCAAGCCCGGTCATGCCCGCCAGCAGCAGGGCAAGGCCCTTGCCGACAGTACCGAGGAAGCCGGTGGCGGTCTGCGGCAGTTCCAGCATCTGTGCCTGCATGGCAGCCCGATCGCCGGAACCCTCCGTTGCGGGAACTGTCTTGATGGCGTCCTGACCGAACAGGCTGCCGAAATCCCACCCTGCGGGCAGTTCGATCGGCAGTTCCTCGCGGGTCAGGCGCGCGCCTGCGGGGCGCGAGGGGGTTTCGTCCACGGCGACCAAGCTGGTGCGCCTGGTGACGATGCCGCTCTCCATGCCGATCCGTTCGACTTCGGTATCGGCGGCGGCGTCTTCCAGCTTGCCGAGCGCCCGGTCGGCCTCGACATCGGTGATCCGGCGATGGGCCCAGAGCTTCTCGATGGCCGGACTGGGCAGGGCGCTGGCAAGATCGACGCGCCGTTCCCAGGGCTTGCCGCCGATCCTGCCGCTGACGGTCAGCGTGCCCGCCAGTTTGTCGGATCGCCCGACCAGAACCAGCGGACGACCGGCATAGACGTCGGGCATGCGCGCGGGGGTAAGGTCCAGCGAACCGCCTTCGACCCTTACAGATAGGTCGCGCACGGCCGGATGGCTGAGCACGTCGAGCAGCGGCATCATCTTCGCGGCCACCTCACCGGGCGCACCGACATGGGTGTAGACCCCGCCGCCGATCGTCGACATGCGCTCCATCAGGAAATCGTTCGGCGCCGAACCGATGCCGACCATGAAGACATGGCTGCGCCCGCCGTCCGCGCCGATGGCGGCCATCATCTCGCGCTCGTTGGAAATCTCGCCGTCGGTCAGGAACACGATCTGGCGCAGGACATCGGGGTCATTGCCGCCTCCGGTCCCGGCATCCTCCAGCGCGGCCTTGAGGGCGGGAAGCATCTCCGTACCGCCCTGCGCCTCCAGCGACTCCGCGAAACGGGTGGCCAGCGCGACCTGGTCCGGCGTGGCGGAAACGCTGTGGTCGAACAGGCGGGTCATGGTGTCGTCGAAGCGGATCACGTTGAAATGGTCCTGCGGCCGCAAGGTGCCGAGGGCGTGGATGAGGCTGGCTTTCGCCTCGTCCATGGAATCTCCGCCCATCGAGCCGCTGTTGTCGATCACGAAGACCATTTCGCGCGGAGGGCGCGGAACGCCGTCGAGATTGGCGGGCGGGGTGATCGCGGCCATGACGTAATCGCCCTTTGCCGTATGCTGGGCGAACAGGCCGAGGTCCGGGTCGGCCGAGGCGGAGCGCCATTCCAGCACGAAGTCGCGGTTCGCCGGAACCGTCTTGTCGGCCAAAGTTACGCGCCGATCGGCAAGAGGCCCGGCAACATCGATCCGGTGGTAGCGGCTGATCAGGTTGGCGACGTCGAAGCCGGGCGCCAGGTGGACCGAGATCGACGTAGGGTTGGCCTTGCCGGCAAGTGCGGGATCGAGCACCGGCGCGGCGGTGACGGCATTGGCGTCCGCGACGGCAACCTCCGAGGTCAGGCTATGGGGCGGGGTGTAGCGCGGGCCGACCACGAGCGGCAGGCGCAGAGAGAACGTACCGTTCGCCTGGGCCACCGGCGCCTGGTACTCGATCGAGATCAGCACGGTTTCGCCGGGGCCGACATTGGCGACCGAAGTGCTGAACATGTTGGGACGCTGCTGTTCGACCAGCCCTGCCTTGCGGCCGCTGCTCCTGGCCGCCTCGTAAGTCGCGCGGGCCTTTTCGCGCGGTTGGATATGCCCCACGATCACGCGCTGGCCCACCACCATCTTCAGCGAATCCACCGCGCCGTCCTGCGGCAGGGGATAGAGGTAGCTGGCTTCCATCCATGTGTCGGACGTGTTGCGGAAGGCCTGCGTGACGCGCACGCGGGCGACCTGGCCGGTCACGGTCACGTCCATGTCGGTGCCGAGGCGTACGGCGGGCAGGCTCTTTGCCGTACCTTGTCCGTGCAGCATCAGCGTTCCGGTTGCGGGTCCGTCCTGCGGAGCGGCATCGTCCGCGGCACTTTCATCGGCGGCAGCGACTGTCGCGTGAACGACCATCGCCGCAGGCGCGCCGAGGGTCAGGACGATCGCCGGGATCAGCGCACGGCGGATGGCGTGAGAGCGAGAAACGGCGGTATGCGGCATGGCGGGGCTCCATCTTCGTTCGGGAGCCCTTTCCCTATGCGCGGGCGATGCCGCACAGCCACGAGCAGTTTTGGCCGTTTCCGTCATCGCATGTGCGCAAATCCGCAAGGGCACGAAATGATTGACGGAATGTGCGCATTTGTGCGGAAATAGGCGCAAGATGACAGTGACCGAAACCGACCCGACCGATTCCGCCGCACCCTCTGCCGAGAGCGCCGAACTTGCCCGCCTCGTGCGCGAGGAGATCGCGCGCCGCCGCATATCCCGGCAGGCGCTGGCCGATATGGCGCGGATCAGTCTCTCAACGCTCGAAAAGGCGCTGGCCGGCAAGCGTTCCTTCACATTGGCAACGCTCCTGCGGATCGAGGAAGCGCTGGGCGTCAACTTGCGCACGGGCGGGCAGGGCCAGCCTGCCGCGCCTGCTGCCAGCGACGTGGCGCCCGATACGATGGGCGCCTATGCGCGTTCGGCGGTGACCTGGCTCGAAGGGCGCTATCTGACGCTGCGGCCCAGCTTCGGCACCCCCGGCGGCCTCTTCGCCTATCTCACGACCGTGCGCTGGGTGCCGGAGAAAGGCTGTCTCGGCTTTGCGGAGTCCGGGCGGTCGGATTCACGGTTCGAGCAGGCCGGGCATGTCTCGATGCCCAATCTTTCGGGGCACATCTATCTGGTGACCAACGAACAGGGGCAATATCGCCTTGCCATTCTCTCGCGCCCCACGATCGACGGGTAACTCTTCGGCATCCTGACGACGCTGGAAGTGGGCAGCGGATCGCAGCTCGTGCCCGCCTCCGCCCCGATTGCCTTGCGCAAGCTGGCCGAGGGTGAAGAGCCCCAACTAGGCCTGATCACCCCGGACATGGCGCATTTCGAAACCAGCCGCGAGATGCTGGCCCGTTCGATCGAGGGCGACTTCGCCCGGTTGCATCTGCCTGCCTGAACCGGAAAGGCCGCGCCTCAGCGCCAGAAGCGTTTGGCGTCCACGAAAGTCTCGTAAGCCTCGTCGGCGGCGTCTACCAGATCGGCCTTGCGGCCTCCGGCGACGATGCCAGCCGCCTCCGGCGCGTCCGAGAGGCCAAGCCGGGCAAGCAGTTCGGGCGCGCCGACAAGGTCGTTGAGCGCGCCCAGCCGGTCCTGCAGGTCCTCCAGCGCGGACACGAAATGCTTACGGCGTCGGCGCTCGCGCTTTTCGGGAAACAGGGCGGAGAAGAAGTCGGCGGCGTAGCGCAGCTTCTTGGCGGTCTTGCGAAGTTCGTGACGGGAGTGATCGTCGAGCTTCTTCAGTCGCTTTCCGCCCTTCTTCACCTTGCGGCGGAAACGCTCCAGCACCACGGCGGCAAATTCGCGGGCGGGCATTTCGCGCAGATCCCGGCATTCTTCGCTGCAGAGCCAGTCTCCGGTCGCGATCCATTCGGCCAGGTCCAGCATGAGCCTACGCGTTCGGGCGCTGTCGAGAACTTCGCCCACCGCCTCGTAGGCCTCGTCCCGCGCGGTGAGGATGCGATCCAGGAACGGGCCGGGCTCGGCATGTCCGGCCAGCACGTCGAGATCCCGCGCCTTGCCCAGCTCGGCGGCGAGCCAGCGCAGTTCCGCATTGAAGCGGCGCGGCGTTTCGTCGCTGAAGAGCTTCTTGAACAGAACGAGCGCGGACCGCAGGCGGCGTATCGCGACGCGGGCCTGATGGAGCGCGGCCTCGTCCCGGCTTTCGAGCACCAGCGCTTCGTTGAGGCGGAAATGGCGCAGGCAGGCGTTGGCGATGAGGCGAAAGCTGTCGGCAACCGTCATGTCCCGCTCCAGCGGCACGCGCCCCGCCTTGGTGGCCGAGGCTGCCGGGCCCATCAGGCGAAAGCCGCGCTCCGCCTTGCTCGACACGCCGATCCGCACGGGCGCGACTTCGGCGATCCGCCGCGCCATGGCGAAAAGGGTGGCGGCGTTCCCTTCCTTGAGTTCCAGTTCCATCTCGAGGATCGACGTCTCGCGGTTTCCGGCAACGATCCTGCCTCGATCGAGCGTGATCTCCACGCCTTCGCCGCGCCATAGCCGCCGCTCGTTCTCGACGATGAAGACCGGGCCGATCGCCGCCGGGTTCGTCCCGAGCAGGGCAAGGATCGGCGTCGTGTGATCGATGATCGGTTCGTCGCCGGGCACCGGGCGTTCCCACTCCGGGCGAATGAACATCCCGGCGGCAGGACCGTCCGCCTTGACGGTCTGGATGCGCTCCTCGCCATTGCGGCGGACGCGGAGCGATAGCCCGGCCTTGGACAGGTCGTGGGCAGGCGTGTCGAAGTAGACCGCATATTGCTGCACGATCTGCGGGTCGCCCGGCAGGAGGCTGGAGCTTTCGAGGAAAGCCGCGCTCTCCGGCGCCAGTTCCAGCTTCAGTTCGGCTTCCTCGCTTGCCGCTGCCGTCATGTCGTCATCTCCACTTCGTGCGCTGCAAGGATGAATGCGCGGGGAACCCGATCGTTCGCGCGCGGTGTGGCGGTTCGTTCCTCCATCGTGCCCGTTCGCGGTTACCGGCTTGCGACAATAGGATCCTTTTTTCGCTGCGACTTCAATAGCTGAGCCGCGCGCACCCTTAGACGTCCGGTAGGGAAAAACGGAAACCCCTTTACATCGACTCTAATACGGATAAAAAATATCCGTATTAGAGTCGATGTAGGATCAAGCGAAATGTCCCAGCGTATCGATTATGCGAAACAGTCCCCCGAACTGGTCCGCAAGATGATGGACCTGTCTGTCGCGGTGAAGCACGGCGTCGTCGAGCAGAGCACGCTCACGCTCGTCGACATCCGCGCCTCGCAGCTCAACGGCTGCGCCTTCTGTCTCGACATGCACGTCAAGGAAGCCAGGATTCAGGGCGAGCGGGACCTGCGCGTCCATCATGTCGCGATCTGGCGGGAATCGCCGCTGTTCAGCGCCCGTGAACGCGCGGCGCTGACCTGGACGGAAGCCTTGACGCAGCTTCCCGTCGGCGGCGTGCCGGACGAGATCTACGCGCGGGTTCGCGAGGAGTTTTCCGAGAAGGAAATCGTCGATCTGACCTTCGCGGTGATGACCATCAATGCCTGGAACCGCCTTTCGATCGCCTTCCAGGCCGTGCCGGGTTCCGCCGACAAGCTCTACGGCCTCGAAAAGGCCGATCTGGCCTGATTGCGGATCTTCTCGTCAAGCGGGCGGCCCTTCACCGGGCCGCCTTCAGCTTGCCCGCTCCATGAGCCAGTCGAAGCTCTTGCCGAGCAGTTCAGGCGAGAGTTCCTCCTGAAGCATGTCCTGCAGATCGGCCAAGGTCACGGCCGATAGCGACTGGCGCCAAGCTTCGTCGGCCCGCCACATGATGCGGGCGACGGCGCAGGGCCTGTCGTCGCATGCGCCCTTTGGTCGGCACGGGTTGTTGGCCCGGATCTCGCTGCACTGGAACGTGGATTTGCGGCCTTCCACGGCCTCCACCACATCGAGAAAGCTGATCTGCCCCGCCGTGCGCGCCAGCCGGTAGCCGCCGCTCGGGCCCAGCGTCGTATGGACCAGCCCTGCCTTCGACAGCGCCTGCAGGGCCTTGCCGAGATATTCCTTCGGCACCCCATGGAATTCGGACAGGCTGCGCGTGGAAAGATAGCGCCCTTCCGGCAGATTGCTCAGGACGGCGCAGCAGTGGAGAGCCCATTCCACCTGGTTCTTGAGGTTCATCGCAGGATCGGCTCGATTATGGACATCCGGTATCCTAGATGGGCCGTGCCGATTTGGCAACGGCGGGCGCCGAAACGCGCCGATTTCTGCGCCTGAACAAAATATTCGGCAGCAATCATTTGAGCATTGAAATCCGTGCGCGACATTGGGCACATACCGCTCCTGCGAATCATTAGCAGTAGAACGGAACATCAATGACTTCTTCCCAACGGCGCGCTCTCCTTCGCGTGCTGAGACAGACTTCCGCACTCGGCGCCGCGGCGTTCTTCTGCGTCGGGGTGCAGGCGCATGCGGCCGACGAGGCCGCCGCCAACGAGGACCCGGTGAAGCTCGGTTCGGTTCGCGTGGAAGATACCGCGATTGGCGATCAGCAGCAGGGCGTCGATCGCAATGCCGCAGGCAAGCCCGCCGTGCTCACCACCAGTACTTCGGCGGAAACCTTGCGTGACCGCATGGTCGACAATATCGCGGAATATGCGCGCCGCGTGGATGCCGGGGTCAATTTCAGCAGCAGCAACCAGAGCATCAACATTCGCGGTCTCGATTCCAACCGCGTGCTGACCACGGTGGACGGCATCCGCCTGCCCTGGATGAACGACGGCGCGCGCGGGGTGCAGGGCGGCGTCGCGGCGTTCGACTTCAACTCGCTCAGCGCCATCGACGTGGTGAAGAGCGGGGATTCCAGCTATTTCGGTGCGGGCGCGCTGGGCGGCGTCTTCGCGGTGCGGACGCTCGATCCCGAGGATCTGCTGACGGACGGAAAGAAGCAGGGCGCGCTGGGCAAGGCGACCTATGACAGCGCCAGCGACAGCGTCTATCTCAACCAGGCCGCCGCGTTCCGTACCGGCGATACGCTGGTCCTGATCCAGGGCGGCTATCAGAACGGCCACGAGATTGAGAACCAGGGCAATATCGGCGGCACCGGCACCAGCCGCACCGAGAAGAATCCGGCCTCCTACGATCAGGAAAACCTGCTGGTGAAGGTCCACCAGTATCTGGGTGGCGGGCACCGTATCGGCCTGACCGGCGAGACCTTCAAGCGCAGCTATGACGAGAACACGCTGACCAGCATCGGCTCGACATATTCGTCCTACCGCACACTGGAGCAGAACAAGCGCAAGCGCGTCGCCGGGACGTACGACTATCAGGCCGAAGGCGACGGCTTCGTGCAGCAGGCGCATCTGGTCGGCTACTGGCAGCGCTTGAACCTGCGCACCTACACGCGGGCCATGCGCACCACCGCACCGATCGGCCAGTACGACCGCGACAGCGATCTTCAGGACGAATCCTGGGGCGCCAACGGTTCGATCATCGGCCGCGCGGCAACCGGGGCGGTGCAGCACGCGATCAGTCTGGGCGGTGAAGTCTATGCGACCAAGACCAGCCAGTACGCCTCGGGCGTCGACAATTGCACGCCGGCGATCCGCTCCTGCTCGTTCCTGCACGTCAACCAGTCGGACATGCCCGATGTCGACGGGATCGACCTGGGCCTGTTCCTTCAGGATCGCATGACCTTCGGCGCGTTTCACCTTACGCCGGGCATTCGTTTCGACTGGTATCGCCGCACCCCGCAGGAAACGCCCGGCTACACGGTCAATGCCGCTTATGAAGGCCTTCCTGCCCGTTCCAGCGATTCCCGTTTCTCGCCCAAGATCATGGCCGAGTACGACATCACGCCCAGCCTGACGGCCTATGCGCAATATGCCCAGGCCTTCCGCGCACCTTCCGCGACGGAGCTTTACCTGACCTATGGCGGCACCGGTTCCTACGTCAGCATCGGCAATCCCGATCTGAAGCCGGAGACGAGCAAGGGCTACGAAGTCGGGCTAAAGTTCGGCGATGCGAAGCGCGGTGCCAAGGTCAGCTTCTACGACAACTACTATCGCAACTTCATCGACACGATCACCACGACCGCGTCGGAAGCGGGCCTGAGCGGCAGCTATCCCTTCGGCGTGTTCAAGTACGTGAACCGTGCCCATGTCCGCATCTACGGCATCGAGGCCAGCGCGCAGTGGGCGCTGACTGACAACTGGCGGGTCTGGGGCTCGATCGCCTATTCCCATGGCAAGGATACGGACGAGGACGTCTACCTCAATTCGATCCCGCCGCTGCGCGGGATTGCCGGGATCGGCTATAGCCAGACCTCCTTCGGCGCTGATCTTTCCGCCACCGTCGCGGCGAAGCGCAACAAGGTCGAGGATCCCAGTTCCACGATCAACAAGACGCCGGGCTATGGCATCGTCGATTTCACGGCCTGGGTGAAGCCGGGCCTGTTCGAAGGGCTGCGCTTCCAGGGCGGCGTGTACAACGTGCTCGACAAGACCTATTACAATGCGCTCGACATTTCGGACAGCGCCACGGTCTCCCAGAGCTATTACAGCCAGCCTGGGCGGACCTACAAGGCGTCGATGATACTCGCGTTCTGATCTCTGGTCCGGGTATGGGGGCAGTGGCGCCGCTCATACCCGGACCACGATCCGGTCTGCGAGAAGCAATGGAAGAAGGACAACCCATGGATACGACACTTCAGGCCCCGGCCGAGGTCGGCCGCGCCAAGCGTCTGAAGGCGGCTACCACGGAAACCCACGATCGGCTGGACAAGCGGATCATGGCGGGAGAGCCGTTTGCCTCCGTCGGGAATTACGGCCGTTTCCTGGCCGTGCAATACCAGTTCCACCGCGACATCGACGCGCTTTACGACAACCGCGAGTTGGCTGACCTCCTGCCGGACCTGGCTGAGCGCCGCCGGTTCGAGCAGATCGCGCAGGATCTCGGGGATTTGTCGCTTGCAGTTCCCGAAAATGACGAAGCGCCGCGCTTCGGGCCGGACGGGGCAGACCTGCCGACGGCGCTCGGCTGGCTCTATGTCGCGGAAGGATCGAACCTCGGCGCGGCCTTTCTTTTCAAGATGGCGCGGGCGCTGGGCCTCGACGAGAACCGGGGCGCCCGCCATCTTGCCGGCCACCCTGACGGCCGGGCACAGCACTGGCGCTCCTTCACGGGGGCGCTCGACGGTGTCGTGCTGGACGAAGCGGAAGAGGCCCGGGTGATCGACGGCGCCAATGCCGCGTTCCGGCGCGTCCATGCGCTGGTCGAACAGGAATATAGCTGAAGCTGAAAAACGGGTGCGTCAGGGTTGCATCAGCAATCGGCTGACGCCCCGTGAAACCAGGGGCAGCCGGGCGGCGGCCCTCAGCCCGGCATGGCG
This sequence comes from Novosphingobium sp. TCA1, assembly GCF_009811895.1. NCBI lineage: Bacteria > Pseudomonadati > Pseudomonadota > Alphaproteobacteria > Sphingomonadales > Sphingomonadaceae > Novosphingobium > Novosphingobium sp. TCA1. The sequence continues at coordinate 81,763 of NZ_BLJH01000008.1, forward strand.
TACCGCGCGCGCGGCCGGGTGCTCTGCCGTATAGAGCCCGACGATCACGTTCGTGGCGGTGTAGATGGGGCGGCTCGCCAGTCGGTGGGTGGCCTCGTAGCGGCGCAGCAGCAGCGAACTGCCGATATCCTTGCCCTGCCGCGCTGCATCCGCAACGAGCGTGCCGAGCAGGCAGGCGCTGGCCAGCCCCAGGTTGAAGCCATGGGCCGTCACCGGGTGCATGCCTACCGCGGCATCGCCGATCAGGGCGGCGCGAGGCGCGGCGAAGTGGCGCGCATAAGTCGTGGCCAGCGGATAGACATGCGCCGGGCCGACAAGGTCCATCCGGCCCAGCCTTCCCTCGTAGCGCCGCGTCAGTTCCCCGCCCAGCGCTGCGGGATCGAGCGCGGCGAGGTGCGCGATATCAGCGCTGGGCAAAGTCAGGACTGCGGAGGACTGGCGGCCGTTCAGCGGCAGCATCGCGATCGTCTGGCCATGGTCGAACCATTCGGTGGCCACGCCGCCATGATCGCCGTCATGGGCGACACGGCAGACCAGCATGGCGCGCCCAAGCCTGTTCACTTCCGCGCCGATGCCGAGTTGGTCGCGCACGAACGAGAAGCGGGAATCCGCGCCGACCAGCAGAGGCGCGCGCAGTTCCTCGCCGTCTTCGCAGCGGATCGAGACGGCGCGAGGCCCGCCGCTGATCGCGGCGGTGGAGCGCTCCGGGAGGATATCGACACCGGGAAGGGCCTCAAGCACTTCGAACAGGGCGCGGCGGATGAGGTGGTTGGATACGAGATGGCCGAGGCGCTCCTCGGCGCCGCTTCCGAACGAGAGCGCGAATGGCGACCCGCCGTTCAGCACGCGCGCTTCCCGCAAGGGCGCGATGCCGTCCGCCGGGATGCGCTCCCAGGCGCCTAGAGCGCGCAGTTCGCGGACGGAGCGATGGGTGAGCGCGATCTCGCGGCCGTCCACGGCGGGCGAGGCGATGGCCGCGAGCGGCTGACGCTCGACCAAGGCGATCCGCAGGCCCGAACCTGCAAGCGCCGCTGCAAGGGCCAGTCCGGCGGGGCCGGCGCCCACTATCACCACGTCATGCGTCATCTTCGATCGTTCCATCATGCTGCCGGCCCGCTCATGCGCGATCCTGATTGCGGGCGACATGATTCAGGTCAATCACGCCGCTTCCTGCTGCCGCTCCGGTTCCTTTTCGGGCGCATGGCCGGAAATTTCCGCCCCGGCATCGGGGGCGAAGCGCAAGTTCCAGAACGTCGCCGTCAGCGAGATCGCCGTCACCACCCAGAACGCGATCGAGAAATCGGTGAGCGAGGGGGCGGCATCGCCGTTCGCCATCATGGCCAGGTGTAGGGCCATGGCCGCCACGCAGATCCCCAGCGACAGCATGAGCTGCTGGAAGGTGGAATAGAAGGCCGTCGCGCGGCTCATCTGCTTCTTGTCGATGCCGTCGTAGGCGATGGTGTTGTAGGCGGTGAACTGGAAGGACATGAAGAAGCCCGAAAGCCCCAGTACGCAGAACATCGCCCAGACCGGCCAGCTCGGCTGGAACAGACCGCAGACCGCGTAACCGGCGGTGGCGATCACGCCGTTCCATACGAGCGCGCGGCGGAAGCCGAACCGGCGCAGCACGCGCGGCGCGAAGCTCTTCATGGCCAGCGAGCCGATCGCGGTGGCCACGGTGATCGTGCCGCTGCGCGCGGCAGAGAACCCGAAGCCGACCTGCATCATCAGTGGCAGCAGGAATGGCTGCGCGCCCTGGGTGATGCGCGTGATCGAACCCGCTATCACCGAAAGGCGGAACGTCTCGTCCTTCAGCAGCGAAAGGTCCAGAATGGCGTTCTCACGCTTGCGGGCGTGGAGTACGTAGAGCAGGCCGGTGACCAGTCCCACCGCGATCAGCGCGGCGGCCATCGTGCTTTCGCCGGGGCGGCTCACCATCTCGAAGCCGAACAGCAGGCAGCCGAGCGAGAGACCGCTCAGGACAAAGCCCAGGGTATCGAAGCGGGCGGGCTCGTCCTCGCGGATATTGGCGATGAACCGGCCCACCAGATAGAAGCCCAGGAAACCCATCGGCAGGTTGATGTAGAAGATCCAGCGCCAGTCGAGATACGTCACGATGAACCCGCCCAGCGGCGGGCCGATGATCGGGCCGATCAGCGCGGGCACCAGCAGCCAGGACATGGCATTGACCATGTCCTGCTTGGCCACGGAGCGCAGCAGCACCAGCCTGCCGACCGGGATCATCATCGCACCGCCCACGCCTTGGATGAAGCGCGAGGCCACCATCATTTCCAGCGTTACCGACTGGCCGCAGGCAAGGCTGCCGAGGACGAAGAGGAAGATCGCGGCGCGGAATACCGTTCGCGATCCGAAGCGATCGGCGATCGTGCCGGACGCCGGGATGAACACCGCCAGCGCGAGAAGATAGGACGTCAGGGCGACGCTCATTTCCTGCGGGCGCACACCGAAATCGCGCGCCATGGTGGGCAGGGCGGTGGCGAGGACGGTGGAGTCCACGAATTCCATGAACAGGGCCGAGGCGATGATCAGCGCCACCAGCCGGTAGTTCGCTCCCGATTCCGCAGGGCCTTCGTCGCGCGTCTGGGCGATCGAACCGGCGGCGGGCACAATGCCGTCGCGCACTTCCGCATTGACCGAAGCAATGCCGCGACGACGCGGCCTCAACATGGGGCCTGCGTGCTTGGGGGGAGAAATGGCATGGGCAACTTTCGTATTCGCGGACTTGTAAGATCCCCTCCGCCCAGCAGGCCGTCCATCTGTCACGCGGGCGTGCCGATGGAATTCATATAGGCAACTGACCGTGAATTGGAACCTGTCGTCTTGACGGCGCGTGAGTGCCGGGGATCCTGCCTTAGTATGCCTATGCGACAGAGCGTGGGCAGGCTATTTCGGCCGTATGTACCGCAATTTCCTGATCCTTTTGGCTTGCATCCCGGCGCTGGGCGGCTGCGATTTCATGCCGTCGTTTGAAAAAACGACACCGGACATGGCGCGAAACGCCATCGAAGCCTGCGGCACCGCAGCGGACGGCATTGCCTGAGAGATCACCGAAGAGGGCGCCTTTGCTTTCGGAAGAAGGTCGCCCGAGGCTTTCGCTTGGGAAAGCGGCGCCGCATGAGGGCGCCCTAGTCGGCAATCTTTCCGAACGGCAGCAGCTTGCGCGAAAGGCGGGCGGCGGAATTTCCGTCGTTGGCGCGCAGGGAAGGCAGGATGCTGAGGGCGGCGCGCTTCATCTGGGCATCCAGCGCGGTCGGCGCGGGGGCGGCTGCGGCGGTTTCCGCCAGGCGGCGCGCCTGCGCGACCTCGCCCTCGTCCTTGCGAATGCGCATCAGAGCGGCGAGACCGGGATAGAAGGCCCGGTTCCCACCAAGCGTCAGGGCGCGGCTCAGCGCCGCCTCGCCCGCTTCGGCCTTGGCGCCGAGCACGGTGCGGGCGACGAGACCGCCAAGCTGGTCGATCGCGTCGAGATGCCAGCCGGCAATGACCATCTGTGCTTCCGCGTCGCGCGGGTTCTGCGCCGCCAGCCGCTGGAACACCGCCAGCGAGGCCCGCGCATCGGTGCGGCTGCGCGTCAGCTTGGCGCGGTAGCCCACGGCGATGGCGCGCTGGAGCGTGGCTTCATGATCGCCCGGCCGGGCCACGAGGATGCGGTCCGATTCCGCGATGGCCTGACCGATCAGGGCCAGTGCCTTTTTCTTGTCGGGTGCCTGGAATGCGGCCGTGGTAAGAAGTTCGCGCGGCGTATCGGCGAGCGCTGCAGGCGCAATGACCGCAGCGACCATCGCGCTTACGGCTAACATCGTCGAATGGAACACGTTTTCTCCTGACAAGCACCTCGAAACGGCAGCATGACGTATCGCCGTCTGCAAGGCCAGTGCCTTATCGTCAGTGCCTTATCGTCAGTGCCTTATCAGGAGTGCTGCATGGAGTTGACCGTCCGGTGTGAAAATCAGGTCAGCTGCGTCTCGATGATGTTCACGCCGGCGCGCTCGCAGGCGCTGCGCAAGTCGGGATCGGCGATGCGGTCGCAGACCAGGAAGTCGATCGCTTCCATGCCGCAGACCCGCACCGGCGCCGAGCGGCCGACTTTCGAGGAATCCGCGACGAGGATCACCTTTCGCGCATTGCGGATGATGGTTTGCGAAACTTCCACTTCGTCGATCGCGAAATCGAGCAGGCTGCCGTCGGTATCGAGCGCGGAGATGCCGATCAGCGCGTAATCGACCCGGAAATTCTCGATGAAGCGCATGGCAAGCGCGCCGACCACGGCCCGGTCGCCGGTCCGCACTTTGCCGCCGACGCTGACGAGTTCCAGCGCGGGATGGCTGGACAGGGTGTCGATGACGTTGAGGTTGTTGGAGATCACCATGAGGTTGCGATGGTGCGTGAAGTTCGCCGCGACCGCCTCCGTCGTGGTGCCGATATTGATGAACAGGGAGGCACCGTCCGGGATCAGCGCCGCGGCCGCGGCGCCGATCCGCGCTTTGGCATCCGAGGCGACGTCGCGGCGCTTGTCGTAGGCAAGGTTGTCCACGCCGGAAGTGATCAGCGCGCCGCCATGCACGCGCGAGAGCAGCGACTGGCCTGCAAGCACGTTCAGGTCCTTGCGGATTGTCTGCGGCGTCACGCCAAGCCGCTCGGCGAGATCGTCCACGCTGACGCTGCCTGCCCCGCGCGCGATCTCCAGGATATGGGCGCGGCGCTGGGCCACGATATCGCCGTTGCTCTCCGCCGTGGTCTCGATCATGGCTCTTCCCCGTTCCGAATTCGGGCCTTAGCGCGGCCGGGGCGCATCGATCAATCGTGCGCGAGCCAGGCGTCGACAGCCTCGGCCGTGCCCGGCGGTACATGCAGGCCCAGCTTGCTGCGGCGGAACAGGATGTCCTCGGCGCTGCGCGCCCATTCGGCTTCGACGAGATAGTCGATTTCGCGGGCATGAAGCCCGCCGCCGAAGTCCTGCCCGAGATCGGCAGGCGTTCGGGAATCGCCAAGCACATCCGCAGTCCTGGTGCCGTAAGCGCGGGCGAGACGGCGCAGCAGATCGCGCGGCATACCCGGATAGCGGCCGGTCAGCGTGGCGAGGAAGCCATCGAAGTCGCCTTCCGCAATGTCGCCGCCGGGAAGCACCGCCCCTGCGGTCCACGGCGTGGCGGCCTCGGGGAACAGTTCGGCGATATGCTCCATCGCGTGCTCGGCGAGCTTGCGGAAGGTGGTGATTTTGCCGCCGAAGATCGAGAGCATCGGCGCCTGACGGCCATCGCCCTTTTCGAAGTCGAGCACGTAATCGCGCGTGACGGCGGAAGCATTGGCGGCATGATCGTCATAGAGCGGGCGGATGCCGGCGTAGCTCCACACGATGTCCTGCGGGCTCACCGAACGCTCGAAGTAGCGGTTGGCGGTCTCGCACAAGTAGTCGATCTCGCCGGAACTGATCTGTGCCTTGCCGGGCGCTTCGGTCCAGGGTTCGTCGGTCGTGCCGATCAGCGTGAAGTAGCGCTCGTAGGGGATGGCGAAGACGATGCGGCGATCCGGGTTCTGCAGCATGAAGGCATGGTCGCCCTCGTAGAGGCGGGGCACGACGATGTGGCTGCCCTTGACGAGGCGAACGCCGCGATCGTCCCTGGCCCTGCCGAGATTGCGCAGCACCGCATCGACCCAGGGACCTGCCGCATTGACCAGCATTTTCGCCCTGACCTGGCGCGCACCTTGCGGGCTTTCGATGGTGGCCAGCCAGCCGCCGTTATCGCTGACGGCGGCCGAGAGGCGGGTGCGCGTCTCGATCCGCGCGCCGCGCGCGGCAGCGTCCATCGCGTTCAGCACCACGAGGCGGCTGTCTTCCACCCAGCAGTCCGAATAGACGAAAGCCTTTCCTTTTCCTTTCTGGCCTTTCCCTTTCGCGTGAGCGCCTTTCGCATGTTGGGCCTTCAATCCATCGCCCTTCGGCCCGCGATCGAGATCGACCGTCTCCGTGCCGGGCAGCTTCTTGCGGCCGCCGAGATGGTCGTAGAGGAACAGGCCGAGGCGCACCATCCAGGCAGGGCGGGGCGATAGCGACTGCGGCAGGACGAAGCGCAGCGGCCAGATGATATGCGGCGCCATGCCCAGCAGCCGCTCGCGTTCGATCAGCGCCTCGCGGACGAGCCGGAACTCGTAGTACTCAAGATAGCGCAAACCGCCGTGGATCAGCTTGGTCGAGGCCGAGGAGGTGTGGCTGGCAAGATCGTCCTGCTCGACGAGCAGCACCGAGAGGCCGCGCCCGGCCGCGTCGCGGGCGATGCCCGCACCGTTTACGCCACCGCCGACGATCAGCAGGTCATAGGATTCGTCCTGCGCACCGGGGGCGGGGGGCTGCACTGGGTGTTCTCCCTTGGTCTGGGGCATTTCGGCTCTCGCGATTTTCGTGAAGTGTTTTCGTTATTGAAAATACAATCTCGAAAACGAAAATGCAAACGAAACTGTTGACGTTCGTTTGAAAGCGTGCGCAGAAAGCAGCCTGCCGGGCGAAAGGCCGATTTGCGAGAGGATCGAAAGTGGCACAGGACCTGCGCGCATTGCGCGGCGAACTGATTTCCGAAATGCTGGCGGTGATCATCATCATCACGATCGGCGATTCCGCCGCCGCCATGATCACGCTCTACGATCCCAGTCCTTACGCGCAGGCCTATTGGGGCGTGTGCATCGCCTGGGGGCTTGCCGTCACCATGGCGATCTACGTGACCGGATCGGTTTCGGGCACCCATGCCAATCCGGCCGTAACCTTGGCGCTCATGCTGTTTCGCGGCTTTCCCAAGCGCAAGGTGCTGCCCTACTGGGGTGCGCAAGTGCTGGGCGGCGTGATCGGCGCGGCGCTGGTGCTGCAACTCTACCACCCGGTGATCGATGCCTACAATGCCGCGCACGGCATGACCCGCGCCGGTGGCGGTGCGGCGGGCGTGTTCTTCACCCATCCCGGAGAGCATATCACGCCGATCCATGCCTTCTGGGATCAGGTGATCCTGACCGGTATCCTGCTTCTGGGCATTTTCGCCATTACCGACGAATTCAACGACACCGCCCCGCGTGCCAATTCCGGTGCGCTGATGATCGGCCTGCTGGTCGCCATGATCGGCGCCTCGGGCGGCTATCTCGAAGCCTGGGCGATCAATCCCGCGCGAGACTTCGGCCCGCGTATCTTCGCCTACTTCGCCGGTTGGGGAAGTTCCGCCTTTCCAAGTCCGGGTCATTACTGGTGGGTGCCGATCGCCGGGCCGCTGGTCGGCGGTGTCGCCGGGGCGGGCGTCTACCAGATCGCGATCAAGCCCTACCTGCCCTCTCGCCAGAAGTCGCCGTCCCAACCCTAAGCTTGACTAGAGCGACAAGATATCCTCGGAGAGTCCTCGATATGACCCAACCTCGCCACGTTCTCGCCATCGATCAGGGCACCACATCCACGCGCGCGATCCTCTTCGACGATGCCGCGCGTCCGGTCGCCACGGCGCAGTGCGAGTTCGAGCAGCACTATCCCGATCTGGGCTGGGTGGAGCACGACGTCGAGGATATCTGGCGGGACACCGTGAAAGTCGCGCGCGAGGCGATCGAGCGCAGCGGCGTGGGCGCGGCGGCCATTGCTGGGATCGGCATTACCAATCAGCGCGAGACCGTGGTGGTCTGGGAGCGTGAAAGCGGCAGGCCGATCCACCGGGCGATCGTCTGGCAGGATCGCCGGACGGCGCGGCTCTGCGCCGATCTCAAGGCGGACGGCGCCGAACCGGACGTGCGGGCGCGTACCGGGCTGCTGATCGATCCTTATTTCTCGGCCACCAAGCTCGCCTGGATCCTCGACAACGTGAACAACGGCCGCGCCCGCGCCGAGCGCGGCGAACTGGCTTTCGGCACGATCGACAGTTTCCTGCTCTGGCGCCTGACCGGCGGCAAGGTTCATGCCACCGACGTGACCAATGCCGGTCGCACCCTGCTCTACAACATCCGCGAACAGCGCTGGGACGAGGAACTCTGCCGCCTGTTCCGGGTGCCCATGCAGATGCTGCCCGAAGTCCACGATAATGCCCATGTCTTCGGCATGACGAGCAAGGACCTGTTCGGCAAGGAAATTCCGATCGCAGGCATGGCCGGAGACCAGCAGGCCGCGCTCTTCGGTCAGGCCTGTTTCGATGCGGGCATGGCCAAGTCCACTTACGGCACCGGCTGCTTCATGCTGCTCAACACCGGATCGGAAGCGCTCGCTTCGGAGAACCGGCTGCTGACGACGCCGGCCTATCGTCTCGGCGGCAAGATGACATATGCGCTGGAGGGCTCGATCTTCGTGGCGGGTGCGGCCGTGAAATGGCTGCGCGACGGCATCGGCGTGATCACCCATGCCCGGGAGACCAACGACATGGCGACGAAAGTGCCGAACAATCACGGCGTCTACATGGTCCCGGCTTTCGTAGGACTGGGCGCGCCGCATTGGGATCCCGATGCGCGCGGGGCGATCTTCGGCCTGACGCTCGGCGCCACGCAGGCGCACCTTGCCCGCGCGGCGCTGGAGGCTGTGTCCTACCAGACCATGGACCTGGCCCGCGCGATGGTATCGGACGGCGGCGCGCCACTGGCAAAGCTGCGCGTGGACGGCGGCATGGCGGCCAACGACTGGCTCTGCCAGTTTCTGGCGGACATGTTGGAAGCGCCCGTCGAGCGCCCCGTCCATCTGGAGACGACCGCGCTGGGCGCTGCGTTCCATGCCGGACTGGCGACCGGTGTATGGCCCGATCTTGCCGCTTTGGCGGCGACTTGGACCCAGGGCAGCCTGTTCACGCCGCAAATGGCCGGGGACACGCGCAGGCAATTGATCGACGGCTGGCATGATGCCGTGCGCAGGACGCTCAGCAAGTAGGCGTAAGGGCGCCGGCGGTCATCCCGGCGCCGCCAGGGCCAACGGGCTGACAAACCTCTGGCTGGTCGAGGAATCCTGCGGTATCTCCCGGAGCGGCAACCGTTTTCGCGGGCCGGATGAGAGGGGACAGGATCATGAATGCAACGCTTTTCCGGGGCGTGCTGGTAGGCGCGCTGGCCGGTCTCCTGTTCGGCTTCGACACGGCGGTGATCGCCGGAACCACGGAAGGCATCCGCACGGCGTTTGGGCTCGATGCCACCGGCGTGGGAATTACCGTTTCGAGCGCGCTCTGGGGAACGCTCGCCGGCGCGCTGCTGGCCGGGATACCCGGGGACCGCTACGGCGCGCGGACCTCGCTGGAGGCGATCGCGCTGCTCTATCTCGTTTCCGGCATCGGCTGCCTTCTCGCGGTGAACTGGCCGATGCTGCTTGTCATGCGCGTTCTGGCAGGCTTTGCGGTCGGCGCGTCCTCGGTGCTGGCGCCGGTCTACATTGCGGAGATCGCGCCTGCGGAGCGGCGGGGCATGATGGTCGGGACGTTCCAGCTCAACGTCGTGCTGGGCATTCTGGTCGCCTACCTCAGCAACTACTTCGTATCGAGCCTGAACCTCGGCCCGCTCGACTGGCATGTGAAGTTCGGCGTGACGGCAATCCCGGCGGTGGTCCTGCTGGTGATGATGCGCACCATTCCCGACAGCCCCCGCTGGCTTTTCGCCAGGGACCGGGAGGCGGAAGCGGCGGCAGTGCTGGGCAAGCTCGGCAATCCCGATGTGGCGGGAGAGCTGGCCGCATGGCGCAACGCGGAACGGCAGACCCATGCGCCCCGGCTCAGCTGGCGGCGCCACCATCGCCCGATGCTGCTGGCCATAGCCATTGCCGCGTTCAACCAACTCTCCGGCATCAATGCCATCCTCTATTATCTCAACGATATTTTCGCGGCGGCGGGTTTCTCCGGCGTTTCGGCCGACAGGCAGGCGATCGTCATCGGCGCCTGCAACCTGCTGTTCACGGCCCTGGCGCTGACCGTGATCGACCGGATCGGCCGCAAGACCCTGCTGCTGATCGGCTCGGTCGGCCTCACCGCGGCGCTGGCCGGCGTTGCGACGATCTTCGGCAGTGGCACTCATCAGGGCTGGCTGCTCTATCTGCTGATCGGCTTCATCGCCTTCTTCGCGTTTTCGCAGGGTGCAGTGATCTGGGTCTATATCAGCGAGATCTTCCCCACCGATGTGCGCGCGCGTGGCCAGAGTCTCGGCTCGTCGGTCCACTGGTTCATGGACGCGATCATCGCCTTCGGTTTCCCGCTGATGGCTGCACAGGCCCGGGCCATGCCGTTCTGGCTGTTCGCGGGCATGATGGCGCTTCAGTTCGTGGTCGTGCTGGCCTTCTTCCCCGAAACCAAGCGCCGCTCACTCGAAGCCATCGGGGAGAGCATGTAGCGCAGGATCGCCCCGGCTTCGCGGGTCATGGCTTGCGCGATCCATGTTGCACTGCAATAGGATCCGGCCGCTCCCCGCTCACGATCTATCCGAGGCAAAGACATTCCCATGCCGACCAATCCGGCCCATTCCGAAGCCGCGCGCCGCTCCATCGGCATCGATTTCGGCACCACGAACTCGGTCATCGCGCTGACGGGTGAGGAAGGTCAGGCTGACCTCGTGGAATTCAAGGCGCCCGGCGGCCCGGGTTCGGTGTTCCGATCCGCCTTGTGCTTCTGGCAGGACGAAGGCGTACGCGGCGGCCTTGCGCATGAGGCGGGACCCTGGGCGATCTCCGAATTCCTGGAGTTTCCGCAAGGTTCGCGGTTCCTGCAATCGTTCAAGTCGGTAGCAGCGAACGCGGCGTTCGAACAGGCAACGCTGTTCGAGAAGCGCATGCGGTTCGAGGAACTGGGGCAGGTCTTCCTCCAGCACCTCGTCGCGCATGCGGGGGATGCCCTGCGCGACTTGCCCGAATGCGTGGTGGTCGGGCGGCCGGTGCGCTACGTCGGTGCCCGCCCGGACGAGGCGCTGGCGCGGTCACGCTACGATGCGATGTTCGCACTGCTCGGGCGGCCGGTCCACTATGTCTACGAACCGATCGGCGCCGCTTTCAGCTTCGCCTCGCGCCTCACCGAGCCGGCGACGCTGCTGGTGGCGGACTTCGGCGGCGGCACCAGCGATTTCTCGATCGTGCGGGTGGAAGCACCGGGCGCCGCGCGGCGCTGCGTGCCGCTGGGCTCCGCAGGTATCGGCATTGCGGGCGACCGTTTCGACTATCGCATCATGGACCATCTGGTGCTGCCGCTGCTGGGCAAGGGCGGCACGTATCGCTCTTTCGACAAAGTGCTGGAAATTCCCGCCGGTCACTTCGCCGATTTCGGGGACTGGTCTCGCCTGGCCATGATGCGCAATCGCCGTACCCTGGAACAACTGGCGAAGCTGAAGCACGGCGCCACCGATCCGGCCGCCATCGACCGCATGATCGCGGTGGTGGAACATGAACTGGGCTTCGGCCTCTACGAGGCCGTCGGCCGCCTCAAGCGCATGCTATCCGGCGCGGAGCACGGATCGTTCCGTTTCGAAAGCGAAGCCCTCACCATCGAGGCCGATGTTTCGCGCAAGGAGTTCGAAAGCTGGATCGCACCCGACCTTCAGCGCATCGGCGAAACCGTGGACGGCGCGCTGGCGCAGGCCGGGCTGGGGGCAGGCGAGATCGACCATGTCTTCCTGACGGGCGGCTCCTCCCTGATCCCCGCCGTGCGCGCGCTGTTCGAACAGCGCTTCGGAGAGGAGCGCATCGCGGCGGGTAACGAACTGACCTCCATCGCGCATGGTCTTGCGCTGATCGGGCAGTCGCCGGACCTTGCCGAATGGGTGGCTACGGAGCGGACCTGAGCGCCCGATCAGATCGGCCATTCCTCGCGGCGATAGGCGGAATCCCAGAACATCCATTCGTAGCGCGCGGCCTTGCGGAAGGCGCTTGCCATGGCCGCGCGGGTTGTCTCGCTGGCATTGGCGGCGGCTTCGTCTACCAGGGCGCGAACGCGGTCGGTAGCCTCGCCAAAGGACGGCGCCGCATACGTCTCGATCCAGGCGGCATAGGGATTGGGCGAGACCGCGCGCGGCTTGATGGCGCAGCCGACTTCCCAATAGACCCAGAAGCACGGCAGGATTCCGGCGATCAGTTCCTCATAGCTGCGCGTGGCGGCAAGACTGGAGAGGTAGCTGGTATAGCCGAGGCAGGCGGGGGTCGCCTCGTTCTGCACGGCGGTTTGCGGCGTCACGCCGAACTGCGCGAAAAAGGCCTGGTGCAGGGCTTCCTCGACCTGGACGGCCACTTTCGCGCCGTCCGAAAACTCCAGCCTGCCTGCCGCCGTCGGCGCGCGGGCGGCGGCGATGGCAAGCGCGCGGGCATATTCGGCAAGATAGAGGCTATCCTGCACGATGTAGTGGCGGAAACTCTCCGGCTCCAGCGTTCCTTCCGCGAGTTCGCTGAGGAAGGGATGGGCCAGGATCGACTGGCGAAGCGGGGCGATCTCTTCCCAGATCGTGTCGCAAAAGCTCACGCCTGTTCCCTTCAGCGCTTCGAGGGACTGGAGGCGGGAGCCTCCTGGTCGAAGATCCAGTTCAGATAGGCCGCGATCCGCACGCCCGCGCGTTCGAGCCGGTCGTCGATTTCCGTGCGGTGCTGATAGGCATAGTCCCACGAGATATTGGTATTGGTGGGATAGATCGTCTTGCGCAGGGAAATGCTCTCCGAGGTCCAGACCTGCGGATCGCGCACGTTCCACGCGACGACCTGCTCGGGCGTGATGCGGCGCGAAAGCCAGTGGGCATATTCGGAATAGGACAGGGCGCGCTGTTCGATCAGGCCGGAATCCCAGACCGAATGGAGGTTGGTCTCCTTGCCGAACCAGGTCACCTTGAAATCGTTGCCGCCGCGATCGTTGCCGCCGCCGACATGAAGCGGTTGATGGAGATCGCCGATGATGTGGACGATGAAGCGCAGCGCAAGGCGCTTGTCTTCCTGCGAGGCCTTGGGATCGCGCAGCGTCGCGGTGAAGCGCGGCAGTGCGGTCAGGGCGTCGCCCTCGGGCGGAGCGTCCGAAGGCTTGTAGGCATCGCCCTCGCGCACCGTGACATAGTGCCAGGGGCTGGCCTGCTTCTGCCAGAATTCCGCGGGGTTCGACTTCATGTCATCCGGCCAGGTTGCCGCTTCGGCAAGATCCTCGGTGCCGAGAAGCAGGCGGACTTGCGCGCGGGCGACGCCGCTCAGGTTCTCATCGGCAATGGCGCCGGTGATGCGATGGCCGATCGGCCCCCAGGCCATGACGGGGGAGGCGGTGCCGAGCAGGACGGTGAGCGATAGGGCGAGAGTCGAAAAGCGCATGGCGCTCTCATACAGCAACCGAACGGTCTTGCCAGTTGTAGCTGGCAATTCAATCGCCTGCGTACTCTGCTCAGGGCGCGCTGACCTCTTCGTAGAGTTCCAGGGGAAGGCCGTCGGGGTCGGCAAAGAACGTGAAGCGCTTGTCGGTATAGGGATCGATGCGGATGGGTTCGCATTCCACGCCAGCAGCTTCGAGGCGGGCGATCTCGGCATCGAGGTCGGCGACGGCGAAGGAGAGGTGGCGCAGGCCGCAAGCCTCTGGCCGGGAAGGGCGCGGCGGCGGCGTGGGGAAGGAAAACAGTTCGATCTGCGCATTGCCGGCGTCGAGGTCGCATTTCCAGGAAGCGCGTTCCTCCCGATAGACTTCGCGGATGACCGGCATTTCCAGCGTCTCGCTGTAGAAGCGGCGGGAGCGGGCATAGTCGGAAGCGATGATGGCGATGTGATGTATGGCGCGCATGGGCGTGCTCTAGCAGCGCCTGTGCCTGCTGTCCCGAGGTCATTGGCAGGTCTTTTCCCTCTTGCGCCGAACGGGGCGAGCCGCGCGGCGTTTGGCCCAAGACGGATGGCATCTGCGGATTACGCAGAGTTCATCGGATCGCCATGCCTCCTGCTGGTCTCATGTGCCACAGGAAGGGCCGGGCGGTGCAGGTTCGGGACGATTGCAGTGTACTTATCGACGATTTCCTGGCCGGACGCGCTCCGGCCTGCATTGGCGATCTCATGCGCCGTCGCCGCGCTGATCGGCGGCACGGCGCAGGCTCAGGACGTTTCCGGTCGGCCGGACGATCTGAAGATCGGCGGCGATCGGATTTCCATAGGCGTGGGGGCTGCCTCCACCCCCACCTACATCGGTTCGGCCTCTTCCCGGGTCTTGCCGACCGCAGCCGTCCAGGGGGAGGTCTCGGGCGTATCGTTCAATACCTCGGGCACGGCGCTCTATGTCGATGCCGTGCCTTCGAAGGGCAAGCCTGGGTGGAAACTGGAACTGGGGCCGCTGGCGGCGCTGCGACTCGACCGGACGGGCGGTATCGGAAACCTGGCCGTCAACGCGCTGGGAAAACGCGACACGGCGTTGGAACTTGGCGGTTCGGTGGGTATCCAGCGCACCGGGGTCGTGACCAGCCCTTACGATACGCTGTCGATCAGCCTTTCCTACCAGCATGACATCGCCGGCGCGCATGGCAGCTATGTGGCCAGCCCGGAAATCGACTACGACACCCCGCTGTCCGAGCATGCCTTCGTCTCGTTTTCCGCCTCCGCCGATTACGTCGGGCAGGGCTTCGGGCGATATTACTACGGCATCGATGAAGCAGGCAGCCGGGCGAGCGGGCTTCCCGTCTACGATGATGCCGACAAGGCGGGTTGGAAGGACTGGAACCTCAGCACGATGGCGGTCCATTCCATTTCCGGCAATCTCCTCCACGGCGTCGGCCTGTTCGTGACGGGCGGCTATCAGCGTCTGCTGGGCGCCTATGCCCGCTCGCCCATCGTTGCCGACGTCGGCAGCCGCAACCAGTGGAGCGGCGCGCTGGGGCTGGAGTATACCTTCCGATGAAGCGGCCTCACGGGCTGGTTTTTTCGTAGGCTTCCAGCGCGGCGCGGTCTTCGTTCGATACGAATTCGCAGGTGAGTAGGGTCTTGCCGGGCATGGCGGGCCCCTCGCGCGCGACGATGGAAATCAGGCCCAGATCCTTCATGCCCTGCTGCTCGTCGGGCAGCAGGCGCGCGAAGCCTGCGGTGGATGAACCGAACAGGTGGCTGGTTTCGGGCGAAAGACCGTAACGTTCCGCGACTTTTGCGGCGACCTGCCCCTCCAGCAGCACGCCCACGGACATGCCCGCGAAAACCACGTCCTGCGCGGTGAAGCCGTCCCGCTCGACGGGAGCGGGAAGGCGATAGATCGCCGCACCGAGCGAGGAGGTGTCCGGTTCGGCCAGCTTTTCCGCAGCCTCGTAAAGCTCCGTTGCCGAGGCCGTGGAGTAGGGCGGCTGGCAAAGGGCCGCGGCGAAGAAATCGGGCGCGGCTGCGGTCGCCATAGACGGCGCGACGGCCGCCATGGCGCAGGCGATGAGGAGGGCGGGACGTGTCATCCTGGCTCTATGGGAACAATATCAAGCACTATCAACATATTATGCAGGCAAGATAGTTCAGCGCTTGGGCGCCTTCGGCTTCTGCGCGCGCACTTCGCCCAGCAGAAGGCCGAGGTACTTTTCCGCCTCGGCGGCCTGGGCTTGCGGGAATGCCGCAGTCATGCGCCCGCTCCAGTAGCCGTAGTTCACCGTGGTCAGGCTGAACAGCCAGGGCTGATTGTCGCGATAGCCGCTGAAAGTGCCGCGATAGGCATCCAGCTTGCGATTGGTTGGGATCTTGGCAGGGCCTTCCGAGGCGATCGAGGGGGCGGCGAAATGGGCCATCGCGGCCTGGCGCATGATCATGTAGTGATCGCGCGCCGACATCTGGTCGATATGGACGATCGCCATGCGCACCACGATGTGGTCCTTGCCGGTGCCGAGCGGCCGGTCATAGCCGATCGCGACATATTCGCCGCTGGGATCGAACGTCTTTTCGTTGAGGCGTTTGAAGCCTTCGAACTCTGCGGGGAAGTGCAGGCCGCTGGCGGTATGGACCAGCGTGGTGCCGTCGGCGGCCAGTGTGAAGCCTTCCGGGATTTCCGAGGGCGCCGCGGCCACCGGGCCGACTTGTGCCACTGCTGCAGCGGGCGCGATCGAGGCGAGAAGCAGCGCCAGGGGCGCGGCAAGAATGGCACTGGCTGAAGGCATCGACGTCATGTCCCCCGTATAGAGATGAGCAGGCTAGAGCGCCCCGCCCCTGCAATCAAGTTCAGGTCTATCCGCAAGTTGCAAACACTATTTCAATGAACAGGAAGGATCGCAGCCGCGCCGCCGATGTTGAAGAACGGCCGCGACGATTGACGAAAAGTCGATTGCCCGGCAGGCAGGCTGCGAACGATAAATGGAGAGACAAGTGAGCGAAGGCATCGCGATTTCAGAGAACGACGGTGTTCTCGAAATCCTCATCGATCGGCCCGAAAAGAAGAATGCACTGACCTCGGCGATGTACCGCGCGATCACGGCGGCGCTAGCTTCCGCTTCTGAGCGGCGGGATATCGGCGCCGTGCTGCTGGCAGGGCGCGGCGGAACCTTTTGCGCGGGCAACGATCTGGCCGACTTCATGTCGGGGCCGGAAGGCGCGGAAGCGGCGTTCGATTTCATTCGCGCGATCGCGGCGTTCGAAAAGCCGATCGTCGCGGCGGTGCAGGGCATGGCGGTAGGTGTCGGGACGACGATGCTGTTCCACTGCGATCTCGTCTACGCCGCGCCGGATGCGGCTTTCGTCATGCCTTTCGTCAACCTGGGGATCGTGCCGGAAGCCGCTTCCAGCCTGCTCGCGCCTGCGATCCTCGGCCATGCCAAGGCGGCGGCCATGCTGCTGCTGGGCGAGCCGATGAATGCCGAAAGCGCGGATCGCGCAGGCTTCGTCACGGCCGTCGTACCTTCCGAACGGCTGCTCGATCATGCGCGGGCGAAGGCGGCGGTGCTCATGGCCAAGCCGCCCGAAGCGCTGCTCGCCACGCGCCGCCTGATGAAAGGCGATGCAGAGCAGGTGTCGCTGCGGATAGCCGAAGAGGCGCGGGTCTTCCGGGAGGCCGTGCAATCTCCCGAAGCGCGCGAAGCCTTCGCCGCCTTTTTCGAGAAGCGCCCGCCGGTGTTCCGGCGCGGTTGACGGCCCTATTCGGTGTCGCGCCGAGGCTGCTCAGCGCCGGTAACGCGGCGCCAGTGCTCGTCGGCGCGGCGTTCGAAAGTGCCGGCCTCGCGCGCTTCGCTTCGGTAGAGCGAGCCCTTGGGCATTGGCGAATAGACCTGCTCCACCCAGCCGCGCGGGTCGTCATGCGGCCAGATATAGCCGACATGGCCAAGCTGTGCCGCGCCGCTGTAGTGCGCGTCGCGCAAGTGCAGCGGTACGGGAGCGGGCGGCTGGCCCGCCACGAACTGGAGAGCGGCGGAAATGCCCCGTGACGAGGAGGCGGATTTCGGCGCGCGGGCTACGTGCAGGGCGGCATGGGCCAGCACGATCTGCGCTTCGGGGTAGCCGATCTTCTCCACGGCATGGAGCGCGGCGACGGCTGTTTGCAGGGCGGTATTGTCGGCCAGTCCGACATCTTCCGAGGCATGGATCATGATCCGCCGCGCGATATAGCGCGGATCCTCGCCGCCGTGGATGAGCCGCGCGAGCCAGTATAACGTGGCATCGGCATCCGAGCCGCGCATCGATTTCACGAAGGCGGAAACCACGTCGTAGTGCGCATCGCCCGAGCGATCATGGTTGACCGGGGCCGCCGCATAGGCCTCCTCGATCATGGCATCGCTTACCGTGACGGACTCTCCGGCGTGTCCCAGCGCCAGGCTTTCCAGAGTGGTCAGGGCGCGCCGGGCATCTCCTCCCGATCGGCCTGCGAGCAACCGGACCTGCTCGGGCGCCATCGTCAGGGCGATGCCGTCCGCCCCGAGGCGTTCGATCCCCCGCCGCACCACCTTTTCCATGTCCTCGATGGAAAGCGGCTCCAGCTTGAGGATGGTCGAGCGCGAAACCAGCGCCGGGGTGAGGACGTGGTAGGGATTGCCTGTCGTCGCACCGATGAAGTCGGCAATGCCGTCTTCGCAGATCGCCAGCAGGTCGTCGGTCTGGGTGGCGGTGAAGCGCTGCACTTCGTCCACGAAGATCAGCAGGGGATGGACCCGCGCTTCATCCGCCAGCTTGCGGATTTCCGCGACCCCGGCGCGCGTGGCGTTGAGCGGCCGGAAGGTCTTGCCCAGCGTGGTGCCCACTGCCCGCGCGATCGAGGTCTTGCCGATGCCCGGCGGGCCATAGAGTATGACGCTGCCGAGCGCCCCCGCCTTGACGCGGCGGCGCAGGATCGAGCCATCACCCACCACGTGGGCCTGGCCGATCACATCGTCCAGCGAGGCCGGGCGAAGCAGGGCGGCAAGGGGCATTCTCTGGACCGGAGCGGAACCGGCGAAAAGATCTGGCATCGGTCTGCCGAAGGAAAGGTCAGACCGTCAGCAGCAGCGTGTCGTCTTCTCGCGGAGCGGCTGCTTCGAAGTCGGGCAGGGGTTCGAAGACTTCTTCGAGCAGTTCGGTCACTTCCAGGCCGGCGAGCTTGAACTGGCCAAGGCGGCGTTCCTCGGGCGAGCGCCAGGCCTTGGTGAGATTGAGCGCGCTGACGAAGAGGTCGCCGTGGCGCTCGAACATCAGGTGCGGGGCAAG
This sequence comes from Novosphingobium sp. TCA1, assembly GCF_009811895.1. Taxonomy (NCBI): domain Bacteria; kingdom Pseudomonadati; phylum Pseudomonadota; class Alphaproteobacteria; order Sphingomonadales; family Sphingomonadaceae; genus Novosphingobium; species Novosphingobium sp. TCA1. Next base: position 100,319 of record NZ_BLJH01000008.1, read on the forward strand.
CTTGATGATGCCGCCATTGTAGCGGGCATTGACGGTACGACGAAACGAGATCGCTTCCATGAGAGACAGGCGGGTATCGATCATGCGCGCAGGAAAGCCGTTTCGAAATGAGGTTGATTTTGCATTGCAGCATTGTGAAGCCGTCGGCGTCCCGGCGCAAGAGCCAAGCGCAACCGACCGATTAGACCCGGATGACAGCCATCAAGTTCAGGCAATGCGGCGATCCTCGAAATCGCCTGCTACGGGCAGGCCGGTGCGGTTGCGGCCCTCCTGCTTGGCGCGGTAGAGAGCATTGTCCGCGACGGTCATGACGACGCGGTTTTCCTCACCGGGCAGGAGCGGCGCAAGTCCCACGCTGACCGTGGCCTTCACGATGTTGCCGAGCGAATCCTGGATTGCGGTGTCCTCAAGGCGGGTACGGATGCGCTCGCAGACCAGATGGGCCTGGTCCAGCGACAGCCCGCCGAGCAGGACCGCGAACTCCTCGCCCCCCAGTCGCGCCACGAGATCGCCGTCGCGAACCGCACCCCGCAGGATGGTGACGAAGCGCACCAGCACGTCGTCGCCCGTGGCATGGCCGTAGCGGTCGTTGATCTGCTTGAAGTGGTCGAGATCGAACAGCGCCAGGCACCCGGCTTCGGAATCCTCCGGCATCGAAGTGAGGATGGCCAGCAGCGCCTCGTCGAAGGCGCGCCGGTTGCAGGCGCCGGTCAGATGGTCGGTCATGGCCTGCATGGTCAGGTCTTCCACCATCTGCCGCCGCTGCGTTACTTCGCGAATGATGCTGACGGTGCCGGTGGAACGGCCCTCGCTGTCGACGATGCTGCGGATATGGCTTTCCACCCAGACCACCGTGCCGTCCTTGCGGTTGACGCGATATTCGACGATCGCCGGCTCATCGGGATTGGCAAGCGCCCTGCGGCGGGCGTCGAGAACGATCGGCAGATCCTCGGGCAGGATAAGGTGGAATATCGAGCGCCCGACCAGTTCGCCGGGTTGGTAGCCCGAAACCCGCGATGCCGAAGGCGATGCATAGCGCACCGTGCCGTCGCTGTTCAGCCTCACGACGATGTCGCTCATCCGGTCCAGCACGGCGCGGTGCAGTGCCTCGGCGGTATGCAGGCGTTCCACGAGGCGCCTGCGCGAGCGCAGTTCGGCGGCGAGGGGAAGCAGGATCAGGACGATGGTGGCGAAATAGATCTGCAGGACTTTCAGCTTCAGGCTCATGGAGACGTGAAGCAGGGTCGTGGGGCCGTAGCCTGCAAGGGAGAACGAGAGCCCCATAGTCACCAGGATGACGATCGAGGAGATGGCGCCGAACCGTCCGAGTCTCAGCGTGGCGGCCACCATCGGTGCGAAGGGGATGATCACCAGCGGAATTTCGTTCTGCCCGAAGGTCATGAGCGAAGTGGCTGCGACAAGGCCGAGCAGCAGCATGGCCTCGCCCGTGCGCCTGCGATCGGCCGAGGCGATCCATTGGCGCGTTTCCCCGCGCAGGAGCAGCAGCAATGGCGGCGCGAAGGTCACCAGTCCCAGGGCATGACCGGCGTACCAGTCGCGCCAGGCCGTCCAGTACGGAATGCCGCTGGCGAGGTGGGCGCAGAGCGCGGCGGCGAACGAGGTGGTTACCGGAACCAGCAGCCCCGCCACGAGCAGGAACGAGCCTACTTCAGGGAGCGATTGGAACCGGCCGAAGCGCGGGTAGATCCGCCGTATCAGCCAGGCGGCTGACCAGGCCTCGGCAATGCAGATCAGCGATAGCGGCAGCGCAACGAGGCCGTGAAAACCGAAAAGGATGGATGCGCAGAACCCGGCCGGGATGCAGGTCAGCGTCAGGGCTGTCCAGCACCTGCGAGGCGCACTGCACAGGCGCGCGAACAGCATCGGACCCGCCAGCCACACGATTGCGATCCCGCCGTCGAACCGGGTGAGTTGCAAGGCGATGGCGGCGCAGACGAAATAAGCCGTGGCCGTCAGAACGGCCTCGCGCAGCGGCAGGCGAAGTCGTTTTGAAAACGAGCGGAACATGATTTTCCGCTACTGGAATATGGTTAGCATCCTGTAAATGTGCAAAAGGCTTCTTACGTCGGGTCGGTTTCGGACGGAAAGCGCGCTTCTGCGACGAAGGCGGCGACGGTGGCGGCGCGTTCGTCGCTGCGGGTGGCCAGGGCGAGGGCGACCTTGGGGGCGTTGCCGCGCAGGTCGTGATAGGTCACGCCCTTGAAGGAGGCGTCGCGCATCGATTCCGGGACGAGGGCAACGCCCAGTTCGGCGGCGACGAGGGCCAGGACCGAGGCCACCTGCGGCGCGGATTGGCCGAGAACGGGTTCGAATCCGGCCCTGCGACATGCTTCCAGAGTCGCGTCGAACAGCGTCGGGCCCAGCGCGCGCGGGGTCAGGATGAAGGGGTCATGGGCAAGCTGGTCCAGGCGGATCGGCTCGCCATGCGGCATGCGCGCGGAGGCGAGGGCAGCGATCAGCGGTTCGTCCGCCAGATGGAACAGGCGAAGTCCCTGCTTGTCCACGGCGTCCGGTCGCAGGAAAGCCGCATCGAGCGTTCCGCCCCGAAGCCCTTCGACCAGACCGATGGAATTGTGTTCCGCCAGACTCAGTTCCACGTCGGGAAACCGGCGGCGGTAGACGCGGATCGCCTGCGGCACGCGCGGGTTGAACGCGGCGGATCCGGTGAAGCCGACGCGGATACGCCCGGTTTCGCCGGTTGCGGCGCGCCTTGCGGCATTGACCGCCTCCGTAACCAGTCCGGGAATCTGGCGGACGCGTTCCTCGAATGCCTGTCCCGCTTCGGTCAGTTCCGCGCCTTGCGGAATGCGGTGGAACAGCGGCGTGCCGATCTCCCGTTCCAGGTCCTTGATCTGATGACTGAGCGGGGGCTGCCCGATACCCAGGCGATGGGCCGCGCGCGTGAAGTGCCGTTCCTCTGCAACGGCAAGAAAATAACGGATGTGCCTGAGTTCCACGTCATACCTAGAAGATATCAAGATCGCTCTCATCATGAATTGGACAGATGGCCTGCACAAGCCCATTTCGGCGGCAGGAGATTTGATCATGGCAAGTTTGGCAATCGACACGGCTGAATTCACGGCGGAAACACTGGGCTCGCGTCCGGCTCCGGCGGAATGGAATCGCAAGGGCGTGAATGCCGCGCCTGCGCTCGAACCCGTCGTGTTCCTGCCCGGCCTGCTGTGCGATCAGTCGCTCTGGCGGCAACAGGTCCATGCCCTTTCGGACGTGGCCGCGCCGATGATCGCGGACCTTACACTGGACGATACCATCGGGGCCATGGCCGAGCGTACCCTGGCCGCAGCGCCGCGCCGCTTCTCGCTCGCGGGGCTGTCCATGGGCGGCTACGTTGCGCTTGAGATCATGCGCCGCGCGCCCGAGCGCGTTTCCCGCCTTGCGCTGATCAACTCGAGCGCGCGGAGCGATACGCCGGAGCGCAGCCGCCAGCGTCAGGCCGGGATCGAATCGCTGCGCCGGGGCAAGTTCGTGGGCATCACCCACCGCCTGCTCGGTGAACTGGTCCATGCCGACAATACTGTCGGCCCGGTGGCGGACGAAATGCGCGGCATGGCCTCGCGGGTCGGCGGCGACGCCTTCATCCGCCAGCAGCACGCGATCATGACCCGGCCCGATTCGCTGGATAGCCTCCATGCGATCCGCGTGCCGACGATGGTCGTCGTGGGTGACGGGGACCGCATCACCCCGCCCGACCATGCGCGCGAGATTCACGAGCGCATCGCCGGGTCGAGCTTCCACACGATCGGGGCCTGCGGCCACATGGCCGCGCTGGAACACCCCGAGCAGGTGAACTTCCTGCTGCGCGGCTGGCTTCAGCGCAGCGCGGCCTGATCGGGGCGGTTGGGGGGCTCACCCCGGCTCCATCATTCGAAGTCGTCGCCAACGGGCTGCCCGTCGACATAGATCTGGCGGCGCTTCACTTCGCGCAGTTCCACTTTGCCTTCCTTGAGCGCTGCTTCGCGGCGATCGCGCGCTTCCTTTCCGTTGACGAAGGGGCGGCCCGGCGCGGCGCTCCAGGATCCGTCCTTTGCGATCCAGAGGTTGGATTGCGCGGTGGTGACGACGATCGCCTCGGCGCTGCCGGGCTGGTGCAGCACCGTGCAGGCGCCGTCCAGGGAGCAGGCGTTATAGTTCGTGAGCCGGTCAAGGAGCGCTGCGGGAAGCTGCGTGCCGCGCGGCAGGACGAGCAGGCGTGACGGATCCATCGGCGGGCGCCTGAACTGAGGGGTGACCGGATCGAGGTCCCAGCGTTTCGCGGCGTCCCGCGCCTTGCGCGCGGCGGCGCGGATCTGCGGCGTACGGCCGCTCTCGGCAAGGCGGCGCACGGCGGTTTCACCAGCCTTGCCGAAGTCGAAGCGCAAGGCGCGCCAGTCGAACCGGTCGAGCGGCGTGCGTCCGCTGTTGAGGCGGGCGACCTGATCGCGTGCGGACAGGCTGCCGAAGTTCACCAGCGGTGTCGAGAGCACGAGCGCAAGAATGCAGAGCGCAGCGGCAAGGTGCAGGTTCGCGGTGCGCAGATGCGGCGCGGCACCGATCCTCCAGCGTGCCAGAACCACCAGATAGGCCAGTCCATAGGCACAGGCGACGGCAGTGAATACGACCGCCCAGAGGCGGTCGGGCGTGAGCCCGTATTGCTGGATGCGCAGGCCCGTCGAAACGGCGGCGATAATGCCGAGCGGCAGCATTGCGAGGCCAAGCGCGGCGACGCTGCCGCGCAGCAGGGGGGTGCGCGCTTCGTGCGAGGCTTCGTCGCCGATCACCGCATTCGTGAGGGTCAGCGCGCCGATCACGCATCCCAGCAGGATCGGGCTGGTCGAACGGGTCGCGTCCCATAGCGGGGTGAGGCCGGTGAAGGGGATCGCCGCAAGAAAGACGACCAGGCCCAGCGCCAGCACCGGGGCGAGGACGGAAAGGATCGTCGTCACCACGCGCTGCAAGAGCCGCAGGATGCTGTCGCGGTCGCGCAGGAGCCCGATGCCCGCGCCAAGGGCGCCGCCGGTGAGAAGCAGGATCGCCCACTCCTTTTCCAACAGGTCGCTGAGCAGGTCTATGCCGATCAGGCGAAACAGTTGGCCCAGCAGCAAGGCCATGGCCCAGGTGACGCCGACGAAGACCCAGGCCGCGCACCAGAGCACGACGTTGGTCCAGGCATGGCCATGGGCCTCGGGATAGGGAATGGCGAATTTTCGGGCATCACCCGCACCTTGCGCATCGCGCCAGGCCTGGAACAGCGGCGCGGCCACCGCCACGGCCAGGACCGCGCAGACGATCCGCCAGGGTTCCTCGCGGTGGTTGCCTCCGAACGGCCCGTTCCAGTAGATCGTCAGCGCCACGACTGCCGCGCCGATCGCAGCGCCTGCAGCGCTCCAGTGAAAGCGGGTACGCTCGACAAGAAAGCCGAAGATCAGCGCGCCGACGCCCAGAAAGGTGGCCAGCGCCATGCGCACCTGCATTGCAGGAAGATCGCTCTGCCAGCGATCAGGGCGCACGATCGCGTAGATGGCAAGGCCCGCCAAGGCCCCGAGCAGCGCCAGCCCCCAGGCGCGCAGCGGCCATTCGGAAGCGGATTCTTCGGATGCGGATGGCTGGAATCTGTCCATGTGCTGTTCCCCTATCGCGCCTTGGCGTTGCTGTAGGCGGCCTTTGCGACGTCGAAGCGCCAGAGCGCTCCATCCGCCTTGCTTGCGTTTCGCACTTTCCCGTTTGCGCCCGGAACGCGGCCGGACACCGAGACTTTCACTTCCGGCCAGCCTGCGACCGTCTTGCCGGTGAGATCCAGCACGCCGGTGGAGGCATAGCAGGTTTCCGGCGCTTCATCTTGGTTGCAGCCTGCGCCGTTGTCGCTACCCGATGCGATGTCCCCGGCGTAGATCCAGCGGCCGGACATGTCCGGCTGGGAGCGGAACATGCTGTAGGCGCTCATGCTGATGCCTTCATTGGCTAGCGCGCGCGTGGGATAGCCGACGAGTGTGCCGTCCCCGAGGTTTTGCCGGAAAGGCGCAGCGGCTTCATCCACCATGGGCGGATTGCCTGCCGCGCCGCTGCTCTCGATGCTGCCGAAATCGATCTGGCGTGCCTTGAACGTCCAACGCCCTTTTTCGAGCACGTAAGTGACCTGGGAAAGGGAGAGCATCTCGCCCGGCGCGAAATACCGGGCGCCGCCGCTCTCGGAAGAAGGCTGCGCCTGCGCGGTGGCGATAGCGGTGTGCCATTTGCGCCCATCGACGATCGTGTCGAACGCCAGCCAATAGGTCAGCTCTTTGCCGTTCCGCGTGCAGGTTCCGTCGGTGGCAGGTGTTTCGCAAAGCGCGGTCATCAGCTCTTCGCGGTCCGGCGCAGGCGGGTCGCGTTCCGGCTGTGCGGTCGCAGGAACCGAAGCTGTCAGGGCCAGCAGTCCAGCAAGGCGGCGCATCGAACGGGGCATGGGAATTCCTCTACCTGCCAACTCCCGACCATCGCTATCGCTCAATTTAGCGATGTTCAATAAAAAATTGTACACTGTACATTTTTAACGGCCATCGTTAGATTTCGGGGTCATGGGAAGACGATCCGACCACAGCCGTCAGGAACTGGCGCAGATGCTTGTCGTCGAAGGGCACAAGCATATGGCAGAGGTGGGATTCTCGCGGTTTTCCGCGCGCGAGGTGGCTAAGCGGATCGGCTATTCGATCGGCACCTTGTACAATGTGATGGGCAGTTACGACCATCTGGTCATGGCCATCAACACGCGGACGTTCGTCTTGTGGACTGCCTATATGCAGGAGAGGCTGGCCGATGCGGAAGAGGACCCGATCCGCGCACTGGTGGAAGGGTACTTCGGGTTCGCGCACGCCAACCGGAATGCCTGGACGGCTATCTACGACCATCACCTGCCGCCGGACTTCGCGCTGCCCGAAGAGCATGAGGCGGTCCGGGGCAGGCTGACCGATCTCGTGGTGGCCAAAGTGGCGGCGCTCCTGCCGGACGCGTGCCGTGAAGCGGCGCCGAGGCTGGCCCGTTCGCTGGTAGCGACCGTCCATGGCCACTGCGTCTTCGACCTCAACGGCAGTTTCAGGCTCATGGGAGAGCAGGCGCCGGTCGAGATGGCGTTGGACCGCGTCAGGGAGAGCCTCGCGATTGCACAAGGCGGAGCAGCGATCTGACGGAATTTGTAATTGATCGCTGTTCGCAAGACGGTTGAGCGGCGACCTTGCAGGTGACAGGGTTGCGCCTGCGGCGGCGCTCTATTTCGTATCAGGCGCCGTATCAGGAGATCGACCCGGTGAAGCACTTGATCCTGCCTATAGCCCTGGCCTCGCTGGCGGCAGCCTGCTCTTCTCCGAAAGAGGACGGCAAGCACGAGGAGGCGAGCGCTGCGCCGGAAACGGGGGCGGCCGGTGACGATGCCGTGCAGGAAATTGGCGGGGCGTTCACCTCGAGCATTCCCGCCGTGGCCTTCGAGGCTGCCGATCGCCTTCCCAAGGCACCCGCGAGCGCCGCAAGCCAATCGGAATGCGCGAACCTGATCAAGGCGCCGCAGTCCCCCGCAGCGCGGCAGGTCGTCAAGGCAGGGTGGGGGCTGACCGGAGAAGGGCGGATCGGCAAGTACCGGGCGGTCAGCTTCGCCGGTTCCTTCGAGCCGGGAACGAGCGGCTCCTGCGCGGTAGGCAAGGGCAACGTTGCCATCTTCGAGGGTGAGAAGATCGTGGCCATCGCCTATGTGCCTGCGACCGGCAAGCGAACCATCGCGGGCATCGTGCCCTTCGAGGAGGACGCCCTGCGCATCTGGGACGGCGATCTCCTGTCGGCGCCCCTTGCGGACATTCGTGTGGCGGAGGGCAGGGGGCTGACCATCGAGAAACCCGCTACGCGGGAAATGGCCTGCGGCGGCGGGACGCCTGTTCCCAATATCTACGGCATGCCGATCACCAAGGCACGCAAGTTGCTGGAGAAATCGGGATGGGATCCGGTGGGCAACGGCGACGGTGCCGATCGTGAAGATCCCCGCGAAGCGGCGCTTGCCGAAGCCGGCGTGAAGGAAGTCGCAAGCTGTTCGGGCACCGGCTTCGGATTCTGCTCCTACGATTACAAGCGGCCCGAAGCGGCTCTGGCGGTCACCACCGTTGGCGACGGCGCAGATCCTTCGGTTTCCGATTACGCGGTGCGCTGCGGCGGTTGAGAAACTTGCCTCGCGCGCAGTCGCCGGGAGAAAAATCCTAGGGCATTCTGCGAAAAAGTGGGTAACCGTCGGCGGATCGGGGGAATTACCGGGTCCTTTTCTCATGTCTGTCCATCATGTCCGCGCCTGACCTTTCGCTGCTGACCAAAAGGCGGTTCGCGCCGATGTTCGGCGTCCAGTTTCTGGGCGCCTTCAACGACAACCTGCTGAAGTTCGCGATGCTGTTCCTGGCGAACTTCACGATCTATGCGGAGCAGCCGGAAAAGGCAGAGATGCTGGCGGCCGCGGCCAGTGGCATCTTCATCGCGCCCTACTTCCTGTTCTCCGCCCTGGCCGGACAACTGGCCGACCGGATCGACAAGGCGCGGTTGGTGCGCTGGGTCAAGCTGGCGGAAGTCGCGATCATGACCCTGGGGCTTGCGGGGCTCTGGTTTCATGCGATCCCGGCGCTGCTCGTGGCGCTTTTCCTGATGGGGCTTCATTCCACGATCTTCGGCCCGGTCAAGTTCTCGATCCTGCCGCAGCATCTGCGGGAGCATGAGATCATGGGCGGCACCGGCCTGTTCGAGGCGGGGACCTTCCTCGCGATCCTGGGCGGGCAGCTTCTGGCCGGGCTGGTCCCGGCATGGGAGGCGGGACTTTGCGCCATGGCCATTGCCGTCCTGGGCTACCTCATGGCCCGGGCGATCCCTCCAGCCCCACCCGCTTCGGGGGCGGATCGCGGCAAACATCCGGTCGATTGGAACTTGTGGCGCAGCACGATGCAGATCGTCGGGTCCGCGCGGCGCGACAAGGGCGTCTGGCTGGCGATCCTGGGCATCAGCTGGTTCTTCGCGGCAGGCGCGGTGCTGGTATCGGAATTCGCGCCGCTGGTCAGCGGCGTGCTAGGCGCGGCGCAGGACGTTGCGACCGTGTTTCTCGTGATCTTCTCGGTTGCCATCGCGTTGGGCTCGCTGGCGGTGAACCGCCTGCTCGGCGGTCAGGTATCGACCCGCTACGTGCCTGTTTCCGCGCTGGGGCTGTCGCTGGGGCTGATCGACCTGTGGCTATCGACCGGCGCCTTTTCACCGCGTATGGAAGCGGCATCCTTCGTGCAGTTCGTGGCGGAGCCGGGCGCCTGGCGAATCCTGGCCGATCTCGTGCTCATCGCCTTTTCCGGCGGCATGTTCGTCGTGCCGCTCTACGCGGTTCTGCAAATGCACAGCCTGCCGGAGGAGCGGTCCCGGACCATTGCGGCCAACAATATCGTCAATGCCGCCATGACGGTCATCGTGGTGTTGGCGGTCGCCGGGCTTCTCGCGTTGGGCATCGATGTGCCGGGCGTTCTGGGCGCGCTGGGCCTGGCCTCGCTGGTAGTGGCGTTCATCGGCTTTCGGTTCCTGCGACCCGGCGCCGCAGGGTAACGCGGAGCGCCCGGTGAAGGACGCTCCGCGAGACAGCATCAGACCAGCTCGCCGAGCGTGGCCGCATCGAAGCCCTTGAGCTTCGCGGTTTCGCCCTTGCCGATCTCGGCGACCCAGTTCGGGTCGGCGATGAGCGCCCGGCCGACCGCGATCAGATCGAATTCGTCACGCTCCATGCGTTCGACGAGGCCGTCCAATGCGGTCGAAGTGGAGCTTTCGCCGCCGAAAGCGGCCATGAAATCGCCGGAAAGCCCGACCGAGCCGACGCTGATCGTTGCCGCGCCGGTGAGCTTCTTGGCCCAGCCCGCGAAGTTCAGGCCGCGTTCGCCATCGATTTCCGGGAATTCCGGCTCCCAGAAACGGCGCTGCGAGCAGTGAAGCACGTCCACCCCGGCATCGACCAGCGGCTGCAACCAGTCCGCCATGAGATCGGGCGTCTCTGCCAGACGCGCAAGGTAGTCCTGCTGCTTCCACTGGCTGAGGCGCAGGATGATCGGAAAATCGGGTCCGACCGCCGCGCGCACGGCGGTGACGATTTCTCCGGCAAAGCGCGAACGTTCGCGGATCGTGGCGCCGCCGTAGCGATCGGCGCGTTCGTTGGTGCCGGACCAGAAGAACTGGTCGATCAGATAGCCGTGGGCGCCGTGAATCTCGACGGTGTCGAAGCCGAGGCGGGCGGCATCGGCGGCGGCTCTGGCGAAGGCCGAGACGGCATCGGCGATGTCTTCCTCGCTCATGGCCTCACCGCGCGGCTGGCCGGGGGCGAGCAGGCCGGAGGGACTTTCGACGGGAACGCCCGGATCCCAGCCATCGGGCCCCATGGTCGACCCGGTGTGCCAGATCTGCGGTCCCATCTTGCCCCCGGCCGCGTGAACGGCGTCGATCACGTCCTTCCAGCCCGCCAGTGCCGCCTCGCCGTGGATCAGCGGGATGCCGGCCATGTTGCGCGAAGCCGGACGGTCGATCACGGTGCCTTCGGAGAGGATCAGGCCCACGCCGCCTTCGGCGCGGCGCTGGTAATAGGCGGCCTGCGGGGTGCCGGGAATGCCCTGCGGCGCGAAGCCTCGGGTCATGGGCGCCATCACGATCCGGTTGGGAAGATCGAGCGAGCGGATGCTGAAGGGACGGAACAGGACTTCGGTATCGGGTGCCGACATGCGGGCAGGTCTCCGTTGAAACAGGGGTGGCCCTTAGGTATAAACTGGAAACCTAGCGTCAATGAGGCACCTTCAATCGCCTAGGTATACTGGAGGATACCGCTTGCCCGAATGCCAGCATTTCGACGTCGGCTGCCCGAGCCGGCTCCTGTTCGACCAGATCGCCGACAAATGGTCGATGATGGTCCTCACCGTGCTCCATCCCGGCCCGATGCGTTTCAATGCGATCAAGCGCCACATGGAAGGGGTGACGCAGAAGGCGCTGACACAGTGCCTGCGCAAGCTGGAGCGCAACGGGCTGCTGTCTCGCCGGGTGATTCCGACTTCGCCGGTGGGCGTTGAATACGAGATGACCGCGCTCGGGCGGTCGCTGCATGTGCCGTTCAAGGCGCTCTATCGGTGGACGCTCGACAATCTCGGCGAAGTGGAAGAGGCGCGGCGGGCCTTCGATTTGCGCGTCGCCTGAATGCCTGACCTATCTCAGAGCTTATAGGGATTTCCCGATAGCAACCGTGCTGTCAGTGGTTCGTCAAGGTCAGGGACGCTCATTTCCACCCTGTCGCCGCTGATCGAGATGCTGGCGCATTCGGTGTCCCGGTCTTCCGGTCCCCGGCCATCGGACACGCAGAGCAACCCGTCGGGGCTGATGGTCCAGCGCTGCTTGATCACCGGCTTGCCGTTTCCGTGCTTGCCGTGTTCCCGCATGCGGGCGACACCGCCCGGCTTGAGATAGATGATATGCGCGCCAGGAGCCTCGGAATCGTCTTCTTCGAGCGTGTTTCCGGCCAGTCTTTCGACGGCATCGCGGCCGGTGAGGGCGGCCAGTTCCTCGTTTTCCGTGGTGGCGGGCAGGTTTGCGGCAAGGCCCGATGGAGCAAGGCCTGATGCAGCAAGGCCTGATGCAGCAAGGATCGCCAGTCCCAAGGCAAAATCCGTCATGTCCGTAATCCCGATTGGTAATTCGAAATCCCACCCGCGAGCATGATTCTTATAGAAAACCGAAGGCTTGCGGAATGGGGCTGGAAAGAATTGTTCCGGCTGGATCGTTCATGAGCCGCAGCGCAAAAAAGGGCGGCTCCTGCGAGCCGCCCTCCTTTGATTCCTCGCTCCGCCGTCCCGGTGGCTGGCCGTTGTCCCGGCCAGAGCGAAGATAGTTCGATCAGAACTTCATGCCGACGCCGACGAGGCCGAGGTCCGCGTCCGGCGTGTTGTCGCCGACGATCAGGTGCTTGTATTCGACCTTGCCGTAGAACTTGTTGCCGAGGTCCTGCTGGATGCCGCCACCGACGCCGACGGCGCTGTTGCCGTACTTGGTGAACTTCGACTGCCAGGTCGACGCGGCATAGAGCTTCGTCGCCGGGGTGAGCTTGACGCCTGCACGGCCGCCGACGCCCCAGGAAACGCGGGTGTTGTCGGTCAGGACCTTGTCGGCCGAACCTTCGACGCCCACGAACAGCTTGTCGCCGAGATCGTAGTCGTAGCCGATGGCCGCGCCGGCAACGGCGTCGCTGTCGCTACCGTCCCAGATCACGCCGGTGCGCGCTTCGACGCGGGTCTCGTTCGCGAAAGCGGGCGAGGCGGCAGCGACGGCGGCAACAGCGGCGAGCGAAACAAGTGCAATACGCATATTCTAACTCCAGTACTTTCTTCCCCGGCCCTCACCGGGCAGCGACCGATTGGACGGGGCGGCCTTGCACCGAAGTGAACAAGTCATTCTGATGACAGTCAGAATTGGGACAGGGTAGCGCTAGGATCGCCTGCCGAAGCCCCGATCCATGCGGGTTTGCGGCATTTTCCGGCGAAGCGGGAAGGCGCGCGAATGGTCAGAAATGGACTGTGGATAAAATCGGCAAAACACCGGCATTAACGGTGGAGTGCCGGGCAAAAGACTCAAGGATCGCGCTTTTCCGCCGGATCCGCAGGTCTGTGCCCACCGGCGCGTGGCAAGGGTCAGGCGGTCGCCCGGCATTGTGAAAGGATGCTTCTGAACGAAGAGGAAAAGATGCTGGCGCACAAGGCATAGGCAAGCGCGCATCCTTTGCCTATGAGGGCCGCCATGGACGACAATCTCCGCCGCGCCGCCCTCGACTACCACCTCCATCCGCAGCCGGGTAAGCTCCGCATCGAGCCTACCAAGCGCATGGTGAACCAGCGCGACCTGGCGCTGGCCTATTCGCCGGGGGTCGCCGCGCCCTGCATGGAGATCGCCGCCGATCCCGACAAGGCGCTGGACTATACCGCGCGCGGCAATCTGGTGGCCGTGATCTCGAACGGCACTGCCGTGCTCGGCCTCGGCGCGATCGGCGCGCTGGCCTCGAAGCCGGTGATGGAGGGCAAGGCCGTCCTGTTCAAGAAGTTCGCCGATATCGACGTGTTCGACATCGAGGTGGACACCACCGATCCCGACAAGTTCGTGGAAGCCGTAGCCCTGCTCGAACCGACGTTCGGCGGCATCAACCTGGAAGACATCAAGGCTCCCGAATGCTTCGCCATCGAGGCGCGGCTGAAAGAGCGCATGAACATCCCGGTGTTCCATGACGACCAGCACGGCACCGCCATCGTCGTTGCCGCCGCCGTGCGCAATGCTCTTGTCCTCCAGGGCAAGACGCTGGCGGAAGCCAAGCTGGTAACTTCGGGTGCGGGCGCCGCGGCCCTGGCCTGCGTGGACCTGCTGGTCTCGATGGGCCTTCCGGTCGAGAACGTCACGCTGACCGACAAGGACGGCGTCATTCATTCCGGGCGCGAAGGCATGCTGCCGAACATGGCGCGCTATGCCCGCGAGACCAATGCGCGCTCGCTTCCCGAAGTGCTTCCCGGCGCGAACCTGTTCCTCGGCCTTTCGGCGCCCGGCGTGCTCAAGCAGGAGTGGCTGCCGCTGATGGCGCCCAATCCGCTGATCTTCGCGCTGGCCAATCCCGAACCGGAAATCCGCCCCGAACTGGCGCGCGAAGTGCGCCCGGACGCGATCATCGCCACGGGACGCTCGGACTATCCCAACCAGGTCAACAATGTCCTGTGCTTCCCCTACATCTTCCGCGGCGCGCTCGACGTGGGCGCCACCGCCATCAACGAGGAGATGAAGGCGGCCGCAGCCGAAGCCATCGCCGCGCTGGCACGGCTTCCCGCGCACGACAGCGTCGCGCAGGCCTATGGCGGCCGCAAGCTGGTGTTCGGGCCGGAATACATCATTCCCACCCCCTTCGATCCGCGCCTCATCGGCGAGATCGCCACGGCCGTGGCCAAGGCGGCGATGGCCAGCGGCGTTGCCCGCAAGACGATCGACCTTGACGAGTACAAGCGCAAGCTCACCCGTCAGAACACTCGTTCCGGCCAGCTCATGCTGCCCGTGTTCGAGGCGGCGCGCGGGTCGGGCAGCCGTATCGTCTATGGTGAGGGTGAGGACGAGCGCGTGCTGCGCGCCATCCAGGACGTGCTCGACGAAGGGATCGCACGTCCCACCATCGTTGCCCGCCGCCGCATCCTGCAGGACAAGCTGCCGAACCTCGGCCTGGGCTTCGAACTGGACCGCGACGTCGAGGTGATCGACCCCGAGACCGACCACGAAGTGATGCGCGATCTCGTGGAAGCCTACCGTGCAGTCGCCTCGCGCAAGGGTGTGCCTTCTGACGAGATCCTGCGTCACGTCTATCGGCGGCCGACCCTGACGGCAGCGCTCATGCTGCGTACCGGACGAGTCGATGCGGCGCTGGTCGGCGGGCGTTCGGAGTACTGGGGCCAGATCGAACATGTCCTGCGCGTGATCGACCGCGCGCCGGGCAGCAGCCGCGTCTACGCGCTTTCGGGCCTGATCCTCGATGCCGGTGCGCTGTTCATCACAGATACGCACATGGTGCCCGATCCCACGCCGGAGCAGCTTGCCGAAATGGCACAGCTGGGTGCGACCCAGCTGAAGCACTTCGGCCTGCGTCCGCGCGTGGCCCTGCTCTCGCACTCCAATTTCGGCGCCTCGCACAGCCCCAGCGCGCGCAAGATGCGCACCGCGCTGGACATCGTGAAGGCCGCCGCCCCGGACCTTCAGGTGGACGGCGAAATGCACGCCGACGCCGCGCTGAGCCAGGCCTTGCGCGACCGGCTGGTGCCGGATGCCCGGTTCGAGGGACCGGCGAACCTGCTGGTCATGCCGAACCTCGATGCGGCGAACATCACGCTGACGGCGCTGTCGGCTTCGTCCAGCTCGCCTACGGTCGGGCCGATCCTGATGGGCCTTGCCCAGCCGATCCACGTCCTGACGCCCGGCGTGACCGCGCGCGGCATCCTGAACCTGAGCGCGATCGCGGCGGCCGGCCTCGACCGGCACTGATAGTACTCATTGGAGGGCGGGATTTCGGTCCTGCCCTCCAGCTCCTACCCTTAGCCCCTACCCTTCAGGCATCGCGCTCAGGCCGCATTGGGGCGCGGCGGCGGGGTTCCGAAGATGCGCGCATAGGAGCGGGTGAGGCTGGCGGCACTGGCATAGCCGAGGCGGTAGGCCACTTTCTGCAAGGGCATGCCCTGCTCCAGCCAGCCGTCGACATGATGTATGCGCAGCTGCTGATGCCATGCAGCCGGTGAGAGGCCTGTCTCCTCCCGAAAGGCGCGGGTAAACGTCCTTCGGCTCATGCTGGCAAGTGCAGCCCAGCCATCGAGATCGACCGGGCTGGCCGGATCCCGGTAGAGGCGATCGCAAATGATCCTCAGGCGTGCCGAACGCGGCATCAGCGGTGCGATCGCGCCCACGTCCCGCGCGCGCAGGATCTCCTCCAGAACCAGGTCCGAAAGCCGCCGCCGCCGCGGCACGTCCGGGCTGTCCGTTTCTTCTAGCAGGGTCTCGACCAGGGCATGGAGCAAGGGCGATATCGATATGACCCGCACCGTTTCGGGCTGGGGCCGGACGCCGGTATCGACGTAGAAGGCGTTGTAGGCGGCCGGCCCCCGGCAGGTCACTTCATGTTCGACGCCTGCGGGGATCCATACACCTCGCCCCGGTGGCAGGAAGATCCTGCGACCGTCCGCCTGCACGACCGAATAGCCTTCGATCCGATAAGAGAACTGCGCGCGGTCGTGGACGTGGGGTGGGTCGTAATAACCGTTGGCCTGGCGGCCATGGAAGGGGACGATCATGCCGTGCTGCGGCAGATCGCGGCTTCGAACCTCCACCGGCGGCATGTTCGGTTCGGCGATGGCAGTGTGGGTCATGACGGGCCGTCTCGATGATTTCGAAATTGCCGAACGGGCCAAAGAGGTGCCGAGCGGGCCAAACCTCCGTTACATTATTGCGAATGCCTCGCAAGACAAATAAGGGCGCCTTCACAGCTTCCGAGCCTCTCGCGGTCCCGGCGGCGCCGTAAACTTAAAGAAATTCCAGCGGAGGACCAATGACCAGAACGATGAGGCGCGTCATCGCGCCGGGTTGCGCGTGGATGGCGCTCGCTGCGGCAAGCGCCCAGGCCGCCGATCGCGCGGAAAAGCCGCAGGACGGTTATATCGACGAGATCCTCGTCACCGGCCAAACCGACGGTTACCAGACCGGCGACACCAATACGGCCACCAAGCTGCCGCTCAATCTGCGCGAAACCCCGCAGTCGGTCACGGTCATTACCCGCCAGCGGATCGAAGACTTCAACCTGATCACCGTGCAGGACGTGCTGGAACAGACGCCGGGCGTCTCGGTTCAGTCCTATGACAGCAATCGCACCCGCTTTCAGGCGCGCGGCTTCACGATCACCAATTTCCAGCTGGACGGCGTACCGTCCAATTTCAACGTTGGTGCCAGCGGCAACAGCGTGATGCCGGACACCTCGATTTTCGAGCGTATCGAGGTCGTGCGCGGCGCGGCCGGGCTGGTTACGGGCACGGGAGATCCTTCCGCGACGATCAACCTCGTCCGCAAGCGCCCGACGCAGGACCTGAAGGCCAATGTCAGCCTCAACTACGGTTCCTGGGACTATATCCGTGCCGAAGCGGACGTAGGCGGCCCCCTCATCGCCAGCGGCCGGATTCGTGCCCGCGCGGTCGCAGCCTATACCAGCCGCGACAGCTACATCGATTTCCAGCACGACAGCTCGCCCAGCCTCTACGGCGTCGTGGAAGCGGACATCACGGACACGACCCGTCTGCGGGCCGGGGTCGATTATCTGAGCACCGACAGCAAGGGCGGCTCCTGGAGCGCGGTGCCGCTGTTCTTCAGCGACGGTTCGCGGACGGACCTGCCGCGATCCTACAGCGCCGCCGCCCGCTGGAACCGCTGGCAGCGCGAGAATACCAATGCCTTCGCCGTGTTCGAGCAGGAAATCGGCCGATGGGTGGCGCGCCTTGCCTACAACCGCCGATGGACCGACACCGAAAGTCTGCTGCTGGCAGGTTCAAACAGCACGTTCTTTCCCGATCGCGAAACGGGGCTTGGGCTCAATGTCGTCAATACATACGGAATATCCCATACCCGTGAGGATTCCTTCGACGGCTATGCAACCGGCCCCTTGCGGCTGTTCGGACGCGATCATGATCTGGTCCTGGGCGTGAACCATTACGACCGCGAGCTGGAAAATGTCGCGACCACGCTCACGCCCGCCTATGGCCTGCCCAGCTTTACCGTGGGCACCACGCGCTACACCGCCTTTCCCAGCATCTTCTCCTGGGACGGGGACGTACCGCGGCCGACGACCATCGATCGCGGCTTCCCATCGAGCACCGATCGTACCCGGCAGACCAGCCTTTACGGTGCGGTACGCCTCAACCCGTTCGACGGACTGAAGGTCATTCTGGGCGGCCGCTATACGGATGTGGACACTACCACCAGAACCTACAGCACATTGGCGGCCAATGCCGGGGACCTGACCCGGACGGCCAAGAGCGGAGACAACAAGTTCTCGCCTTATGCCGGTATCGTCTGGGATCTGACCCGATCGATTTCGGCCTTCGCGAGCTATGCGCAAGTCTTCACCGTTCAGACCCAGCGCGACATCGACAACCAGCAGCTCGCGCCGCTTACCGGCACGAACTACGAATTCGGCTTCAAGGGCGAATTCTTCGACAAGCGGCTCTATGCGGCGATCAGCGGTTTCCACATGCAGCAGGATAATGTCGCGGAACTGCTTTCGGGTGCCGCGCCGCTGCCGGACGGAAGCACGCCCTATCGCGCGGTCAGCGGGGTAAAGACCTGGGGCGCCGAACTGGAGATCGCCGGTTCGGTGACGCCGGACTGGCGGATCGCCGGGGGCTACACTTACGTTCACAGCGAAAATGCCGACGGTAGCCGCTTCTCGCCCGATACGCCGCAGCACCTGGCCAAGCTCAACACGACCTACAAGATCGGCGCTTTCACGATCGGCGGCGGCGGGACCTGGCAGAGCCGCATATATCGCGCCATGCCGATCCCGACCGGGGCGTTCCAGGCGAACGGCCAGCCCGTCACCGCGACCGGCAACGTCGGGCAGGGAAGCTATATCCTGATCGATGTGTTGGCACGCTACGACCTTTCGCCGAACGTCAGCCTGGGCGTCAATGCGACGAACCTGTTCGACAAGACTTATTATCGCAACGTCGGCTTCTTCAATTCGGGCTGGTATGGCCAGCCTCGGCGGGTTCTGGCCAATTTGCACTGGCATTTCTGATCGGGAGCCGCCGGCGGAAAAGGCCTTTTCCTGCCGGCGGCTCCTCAGGAGCGCGTACCGCCGCGCGCGCCTTCACGGCATCGAAATCCGCTTCGTACTTGTTGCGCATGGTGCCGCAGAGCCGGTCCCATATCGTGGTGTAGCCCCCGTAGTTGCCGGTGAAGTAGCGGTGGTGCTGGTCGTGAAAGGTCGCCGTGATGAACCATTTCGTCGCCCATGTGCGGTTCCACCAGCGCGGCAGGAATTCGTAACCCGAATGCACGTAGAGACCCATTATGATGTTGGTCGGCAGGATCAGCGCCAGGGTGGCTTCGTGGACCGTGAAAACGGTCAGGAACAGTGGAACGAACCCGCCGTTGATGATCGATTCCAGGGGGTTGACCGAAAGCGTGGTCAGCAGGTTCGGCGAAGTCGATTTGTGATGGAGCTTGTGAACCCAGCCATAGACGGGCTCCTTGTGCATCCAGCGGTGCAGCCAGTAGAAGTAGGTGTCGAACAGGAAGAAATAGGCGGTGAACTCCAGCGCGACGACCCACCATGCCGCAGGCCCGTGCTGGAAGGAAATCCACGCTCCGGCCTTGAGCCAGCCCGTCGCGGAGCCGATGATCTTGCCTGAAATGGCAAGGGTCACGATGGCGATCAGGGCTTCGTTACGGAGGATCTTCCATTTGAATCCGCGCGGTTGAATCTTTCTTGCCTTGAAAAAGCCGCTGAGGATCCCGGCGATCACACCGCTGGCGACAAGCGCCCATATCCATAGGGTGAGGGCGTGATCAGCATTGAGAAACGTTCCTGCCATCGGTTCTGATCACACCAGGGCGACGGTGAAGGCGGCAACGTGCGCAAGAATTGCAAGGGCCGCTGCGCAGGCCACGGGGTTGAGGCGAATGGTGTTCATGGCGGTCTCCTGAAGTTTCACCGGGCAGGTGATCCGTCGCCCCGGCGCTGATCTCGTTCAGGTGACGCGCCGCGATTGGCGGGCAAACTGTTTTACGTTACGCTTTTCGTGCAATGGTCCAGATCGGCAGAAAAACAGGAAATTGCCCGCTCGCGCACCGTGAACGGGGATGCTTTGCGTGATCTGGTTGCGCCGCATCCTGATCGAAATGTGGGCGATGGTCGTGTTTGCGGCGATCATCGGTTTCCTTGGGCCTTTCGGGACCTACATGGACGGCGATTTCGCGGCCCGGACCGGGCGCTGGTGGATGCAGCTGATGGGGGCCTATGTGCTCGTCCGCCCCTCCATCCTGCTTTGGCGAACCGTTGCCATCGCCACCGCACTGCCGCTGCGGCCGATGGTCTGTTCGGGCGTATTCCTGTCCAGTTTCCCCCTTGCCCTCTTGTGGAGCTGGAGCGCGGATGCCTTCTTTCACAGCCTGAACGGTTTCGCCGGCATCCTGCCCTTTGCCATCCTGAGTGCGATCGGGGTGCTGATCGTGACGGTCTGGGCGCAGCGGGTGGATGACCAGCTTGGCCATGCCTTCGTCAGAAAGGACGCCGAAGGCGTATCGCACCACCCGATCGAAAATCTTGCCCGCCAGCCCGATGCCGAAGCGCTGCCCCTGCCGGAGCAGGAGGACTCTCCGCGTCTCTTGCGCCGCCTCGCGCCGGGATTTCGCGGGCCCGTCGTCGCGTTGCAGAGCGAAGATCACTACGTCCGCGTCCATGGGGCATCGGGCAGCGAGCTCGTGCTGATGAGGCTGCGAGACGCCATCGCCGAGATGGAAGGGCGGCCGGGCGAACAGGTGCATCGCAGCTGGTGGATTGCAGATGGCGGAATCGCTTCGGTGGAGGCCGATGGACGGAGCCGGAGCGTGACCCTGATCAATGGCGCGGTTGCGCCGATCGCGAGAGACTCGGTATCACGGCTGGAGCATAAAGGTTTCTTGACCGGCCAATCCGCCTGAGCGGGCTACGGGTGATGGTGCATGGCCTTGGCGGCCTGAAGCCGGTGCTGCGCCATTTTCAAGCGATAGACCTGTATTTTCGTTCGGCACGCTTGTGTGCACCAGGAACGGATGCGCAAAAAATCGAACCTATGCGAATTTTGCAATTGTCGCACACTTCGTAATATCGTATACGATATCTCAATTCAGAGAGAGTAGGAAGAAATTTACATGGCAATTGGTTGGAAGGGTGTATTCCCGGCAGTCACCACGCAGCTCCGTGAGGATCTGTCGATCGATCTCGCCGACACCCAGCGCGTCGTCGACGATCTGATCAACGACGGCGTCACCGGCGTCATCGCGCTCGGCACCGTGGGTGAAAACAATTCGCTCGAATATGACGAGAAGGTCCAGGTTCTCTCGGCCATCGTCGAAGCCGTGAACGGCCGCGTTCCGGTCGTCACCGGCGTTTCCGAGTTCGATACCCGCCGCGCCGTGCGCTACGCGCAGGCTGCCGAGAAGGCCGGTGCCGACGGCCTCATGCTGCTGCCGCCGATGGTCTACGTGACCAAGGCGCATGAACTTGTCGCCCACTTCAAGGGCGTTGCCGAGCAGACCGGCCTGCCGATCATGCTTTACAACAACCCGCCCGCCTACCGCACCGTGATCGACAAGGACGTCCTTGCCGCTCTGGTCGATGTGAAGAACATCGTCGCGGTCAAGGAATCGGCGCCCGATACCCGCCGCTTCACCGATTTCCGCAACGAGTTCGGCGATCGCTACACCCTGTTCGCGGGCCTCGACGACGTGGCGCTCGAAGGTCTCTACCTCGGTGCGCAGGGCTGGGTTTCGGGCCTCACCAACGCCTTCCCGAAGGAATCGGTGGAACTGGTCCGTGCCTTCGAGCGCGGCGACCATGCCAAGGCCATGGAAATCTATCGCTGGTTCATGCCGCTCCTCCACCTCGATGCCGAGCATGACCTCGTCCAGTCGATCAAGCTGGCCGAGCAGGTCATGGGCCGCGGTTCGGAACGCGTCCTGCCTCCGCGCTACGTGCTCGAAGGCGCGCGCCGTGCGGAAGTGATCGCGATGGTCGAGAAGGCCGCCGCCACCCGTCCCGACCTGACGGTCGCGGCAGCAGCCTGAGGGAGCGTCGATGCGGCACACATTCTTCTGCATCGACGGTCATACGGCAGGTAACCCCGTCCGCCTCGTGGCGGGCGGGGCTCCGCTGTTGAAGGGCTCCTCGATGTCAGAGCGGCGGCAGGATTTCCTGTCGCGCTTCGACTGGATCCGTACCGGTCTCTGCTTCGAGCCGCGTGGGCACGACATGATGTCGGGCGGGTTCCTCTATCCGCCCTGCGATCCTGCCAACGATATCGGCATCCTGTTCATCGAGACTTCCGGCTGCCTGCCGATGTGCGGTCATGGCACCATCGGCATGGTGACGTTCGGGCTCGAACACGGCCTGATCCAGCCCGCGACGCCGGGCAGGCTGCGCGTCGAGGTTCCGGCGGGCGTGATCGAGATCGCCTACGAGACCGAGGGCCAGAAGGTCACTTCAGTGCGTATCACCAACGTCCCCGCCTATGTCGCCGAGCGCGGCATCGAGGTGGACGTGGAAGGCATCGGCCCGCTCACGATCGACGTGTCCTATGGCGGCAACTATTACGCCATCGTCGAGCCCCAGGGCAATTATACGGGTCTGGACGACTTCGGTGCCTCGCGCATCATCGAGCTTTCCGGGCGTATCCGCGAAGCTGTGCGCGCGAAGTACGAGCCGGTTCATCCGCTCGATTCGACCATCCGCGGCGTCAGCCACGTGCTCTGGGCCGACAAGCCCAAGCATGAAGGCGCCGATGGCCGCAATGCGGTGTTCTACGGCGACAAGGCGATCGATCGCAGTCCCTGCGGCACCGGCACCTCGGCGCGTATCGCGCATCTTCACGCCACTGGCCGCCTGAAGCAGGGCGAGAGCTTCGTCCACGAAAGCTACATCTGCAGTCGCTTCATCGGCCGCGTCGAGCAGGAAGTCATGCTTGGCGACAAGCTGGCGATCATTCCCTCGATCGAGGGTTCCGCCATTGCCACCGGCTTCAACACAATCTGGATCGACCGGGCCGACCCCTTCTGGGCCGGTTTCCAGGTTACCTGAAGCCGGGCGGGAGAGGGGACCCCCGCGCGATCCTCTCCCGCCTTCAGCCTTTCGCCCGCTTCAGCGGCACCACGAAAGGCAGCGGTCCGGCCATGTCGACATGGCTGGTCACGCCGTAGACCGCGCGAAGGCGCTCCGCCGTGAGCACGTCCCGAGGCGCGCCATCGGCAACGAGCTTGCCGTCATCCACCAGCAGCAGCCGGTCGCAGTAGCGCGCGGCCATCGTTAGATCGTGCAGCACGGCGACCACCAGCTTGCCGTCATGCGCCTCGCGCGCGAGCAGGTCCATGACGTCGATCTGGTGTCCCGGATCGAGCGAAGCCAATGGTTCGTCGACCACCAGTGCCGGGGCGCCTACCGCCAGCGCGCGGGCCAGCATGGCGCGCGCGCGCTCGCCGCCGGAAAGTTCGGTGGCCACGCGCGCGGCAAGCCCGGTCACGTCGGCGCGGGCCATGGCCTCCTGCACGGCCAGCCGGTCCGCTTCCGAAATCCGGGACATCGGGCCAAGGTGCGGCAGCCGCCCGAGCGCGACCAGACGCTCGACCGTGAGCGGCCAATGCAGGGTCTGGCCTTGCGGCAGATAGGCCACCTTGCGGGCAAGGTCATGCGGCTGAAGCGCTGTCAGCGCCTTGCCGTCGATAGTGACATGGCCGCCCGATGCCGGGACGAAACCCAGCATGGCACGAACCAGCGTGGATTTTCCGGCGCCGTTGGGGCCGATCACGCCCACCAGTTCTCCGGGCCTGAAGGTCGCGGTGACCTGACGCAAGACTTCGCGGCGGGCCAGGCGGACCTCAAGGTTCTCGATGGCGATGGTCACCACAGGCGGCGCTCCCGAAGCAGGTGGAAGAGGAAGACCGGAACGCCGAGGAAGGCCGTGACGACGCCCAGCTTGAGTTCCGCATCGCTGGGAATGAGGCGCACCAGGATATCGGCGCCGGTCAGCAGGACCGCGCCGCCCAGCATGGAGGGCAGCAGTAGCGCGGAAGGGCTGCGGTCGGTCATGGGACGCACCAGATGCGGAACGATCAGGCCGACGAACCCGATCGCACCCGATACCGCCACCGCGCCGCCCACGCCGATCGCCACCCCCAGCATCAGGCGGCGCCGGGTGCGGCGCAGGTCCACGCCCAAAGATCGCGCGCCGTCCTCACCCAGCGAAAGCGCGTCCAGCGCGCGCGGATGGGCCAGCAGCAGTGCCGCGCCGACGACGATGCAGGGCAGGGCGATCCAGACGTGGTCTATCGTGCGGTTCTCGATCGAGCCGAGAAGCCAGGACATGATCTCCATGGCCGCGAAGGGATTGGGCGAGAGATTGAGCGCCAGGCTGATTCCCGCGCCCGCCAGCGTGGAAACCGCGATGCCTGCGAGGATGAGGCTCAGCGGGCTTTCCGAACGTCCGGCCAGGGCGAAGAGCAGGCCGATGGCGACAAGGCCCATGAGGATCGACAGGATCGGCAGCATGACCGGGCTCCATTCGGAAATCCCGAAATAGAGCGCGATCACCGCGCCCAGTGCCGAAGCGTTCGACGCACCCAGCACCGAGGGTTCGGCCAGCGGATTGCGCAAGTAGCCTTGCAGGACGGCGCCCGAAAGGCCGAGCATGGCGCCGACCATCAGCCCGATCACGGTGCGGGGCAGGCGCAAGTCGAACAGGATGGCGCGGGCGACCCGGTCTTCGCCTCCGCCTCCGTAGCCGAACAGCGCCGCGACGATCCGCTCCGGCCCCAGCGCCACCGGGCCGAGCCCGAACGAGGCCAGCGTCACCAGCACGAGACCCAGAAGCAGAAGGGGGACAAGCGCCGGATGGCGGGATGGGGCGGGCCTGGATGGAACGGAATTGGGGCTCTGCACGAAAACCTCGCATGGGATCAGTTGCCCCGTCACGCTTGTGTCCCGGGTCCGTGTTGTTAAGAAGCCCATGCCATGGGCACCGGAAAAATCCATCGATATGTTCGTCTTGTCCCCCGTCTCGCGGCGTGCATCGCGCTAGCGGCCATCGGCGGCTCGGTCTCGTCCGCGGATACTCCGTCTGCCGAGATAGGGGCCGATACAGCGCAGGTTGCCGCGCCCCGCAGAATCGTCTCGCTCAATCTCTGTGCGGACCAGCTGCTGGTGGCTCTGGCGGATCGCAGCCAGATCGCGGGCCTGACCCGCTATGCCTCCGATCCGAACATGTCGGACGTGGCCGGGGCGGCGGCTAGCCTTCCCGTCTTCGGGGGAGCGGCGGAAGAAGTGCTGGCGGCCGATCCCGATCTGGTGATCGGCATGCCCGCGCGCCGCAATCCGGCCATAGCCGTTCTCAAGAAGCAGCAGTATCGCTCCCTCGATCTCAAGTCCGCGCATGACTATGAGGGCATCCTGAAATCGATCCGCGACGTCGCCCGTGCGGTGGGCCATCCCGAGCGGGGCGAGGCGCTGATCGCGCGCATGAATGCGCAGCTTGCCCGCCTGCCGAAGGGCAGTAGCGGCAAAGTGGCGGCCTATTACCAGCGGCGCGGCTACCTCACCGGCACAGGCACGCTGATCGACGATCTGATGACCCGCGTCGGCCTCGTCAATCTGGCCGGAAAGCTCGGAAAGCCTTCGCTTTCGCAGATGAGCCTGGAGGAAATGGCGGCGGCGCAGCCGGACTTCATCGTCATCGACAGCGCGACGCAGAAAGTGACCGACCAGGGGACAGAGATGCTGCACCACCCGATCCTGCGCGGCATTCCGCGTATCGCCATTCCCCAGGCGTGGACGGTCTGCGGCGGTCCCGCCTATGTGAAGGCGGCGAGAGCGATGGCGGCGCAAGTCAACGCTCGCTGACCTGCGCGCGCCAGTCCAGCCGGGCCTGCCATCCCTTTCGTTCCAGTTCCGGCCTCACGTCCGGCTCTTCCGGGTGGCCGATGCAGAGCAGCGCGATCAGGCGCCAGTTGCGAGGCGCTTCCAACAGCCGGGTAACATGGGCGGGATCGACCACCGAAACCCAGCCGAGGCCGAGGCCGCGCGCACGAGCGGCCAGCCACAGCGTATGGATCGCCAGTACCACCGAAAAGCCGCGCGTTTCCGGCATCGTCGCGGCGCCGAGGCCGCTTCCCGCACTGGCGGCATCGTCGCAGAACACCGCGATCACTTCCGGGGCTTCGCGCATGCCGTGGAGCTTCAGCGCGGCATAGGCGGCGCGGCGGTCGGCGGGCATGGAGGCTCCGGCGCGCGCGATTTCGCTATCGGCATGGCCTGCCAACTTTTCGCGCAAGTCCGGCGAGCGTACCCGCACGAAGCGCCAAGGCTGCGAATTGCCGACCGAGGGCGCAAGCTGCGCCGCCTCCAGCAGTTCGGCCACCAGCTCTTCGCCCAGCGGATCGCGGCGGAAATGGCGCACGTCGCGGCGCCAGGCCAGCAGCTCGGCCAGTTCGTGCTGGAATTCGGGACCGAACTGCGGCGCCATGCCTAGAATTCGATGCCCGCCTGCGCCTTCACGCCGGAGCGGAACGGATGCTTTACCAGCGTCATTTCGGTGACCAGATCGGCCGCGTCCATCAGTGCCTCGGGCGCGTTGCGGCCGGTGACGAGCACATGCTTCATCTCGCCGCGCGC
Source organism: Novosphingobium sp. TCA1 (assembly GCF_009811895.1). Classification (NCBI taxonomy): domain Bacteria; kingdom Pseudomonadati; phylum Pseudomonadota; class Alphaproteobacteria; order Sphingomonadales; family Sphingomonadaceae; genus Novosphingobium; species Novosphingobium sp. TCA1. The sequence continues at coordinate 126,309 of NZ_BLJH01000008.1, forward strand.
GGTCAGCACTTCCAGCACTTCGTCGAGGGGCAGATAGTCGTAGCGCAGCACGATGTTGAGTTCGTCCGCCAGCACCATGTCATAGGCCGGATCGGCGATCATGCGCTTCACTTCTTCCCACGCCTCGCGCGAGAGTTCGATGTCGCGGGCGCGGTCTTGCGTGTTCCAGGTGAAGCCTTCGCCCATCGGCTTGAACTCGACCTGATCGGGGAAGGCATCGAAGACGACTTTCTCGCCGGTGGTCATGGCGCCTTTCACGAACTGGACGACGCCCACTTTCTTGCCGTGACCGATGGCGCGGACCACCATACCCAGCGCGGCGGTGGTCTTGCCCTTGCCCTTGCCGGTGTGGACGATCAGCAGGCCCTTTTCGACCGTCTTTCCGGCCATGATCTTGTCATGCGCGGCCTGCTTCTTCTTCATCTTCTCGGCGTGCTGTTCGTCGGTACGTTGCACCATGGTCATGCTCCTGAGAGGGCCGCGAGCGTCAGGCCCGCACTGTTAGATCGGGGTTTCCAGAGGCCGCGCTCCAGCGCCTCGGCAAGGCGCGCGGCGGTTTCGCGCAAGGCGGCGGGATTGGCCTGCGCCATGAAGTCTCGCACCGCCTCGTCCTCGATGAAGGCGGCGTGGACGGCGTCGAAATGGTGGTCCTTCACCGCGTGGGTCGTGGCGGCGAAGGCGAAGAGATAATCGACCGAGGCGGCGATCTCGAACGCGCCCTTGTAGCCGTGGCGCATGACGCCGGCGATCCACTTGGGATTGGTGACCCGCCCGCGCACGATGCGGCCGATCTCATCCTCCAGCGTGCGGACGACCGGGCGTTCCGGGCGGCTGTGGTCGTTGTGATAGCTGATCGGTGCGCGGCCTTTCAGATGCTCGACGGCGGCGGCGATACCGCCTTCGAACTGGTAGTAATCGTCGCTGTCGAGCAGGTCGTGCTCGCGGTTATCCTGGTTCTGGACCACGGCATCGACCGAGGCGAGGCGATTGGCGAACAACTGGCGTTCGCTGTCGCCCTCCACACCGCCGCCATAGGCGTAGCTGCCCCAGTCGAGATAGACATCGGCGAGATCGCCGCGCTCGTGCCAGATCTTCTCGTCGATCATCGCCTGAAGCCCGGCGCCGTAGGCACCCGGTTTCGATCCGAACACGCGCGCACCGGCACGGCGGGTGGCCTGCGTTTCGGCCTCGCCATCTTCGACCAATTTTGCGGTTTCGGCGCGGTGGCGCTCGGCGGCGGGGTTGTCGCCCAGCGGTTCGTCGAGCGCCATCACCGCGCGCGCGGCGCTGTCGATCAGGTCGATCTGTTCAGGGAAGGCATCGCGGAAGAAGCCGGAGACACGCAAGGTCACGTCTACGCGCGGGCGGCCGAGTTCGGCCACGGTCATCACCTCGAAGCCGACCACGCGGCCCGAAGTCCAGTCCCAGCGCGGGCGCACGCCCATCAGTGCCAGAGCCTGCGCGATGTCGTCACCGCCGGTGCGCATGTTGGCGGTGCCCCATGCGGAAAGGGCCACGGCCTTGGGGTACTCGCCCTCGCGCTGGAGATAGTCCTCCACCAGCAGATCGGCGGACTTGCGGCCGAGTTCCCAGGCTACGGGGGTGGGCACGGCGCGGGTATCGACCGAATAGAAGTTGCGTCCCGTGGGGAGCACATCAGGCCGCCCGCGCGTGGGCGCGCCGGAGGGGCCGGGCAGCACGAAACGGCCATCGAGACCGGCAAGCAAGGCCTCGGCCTCGCGCAGGCCGCAAAGGTCGATGCGGGGGGCGAGGTCGGTGCGGATGGCGTCAAGAACGGCTGCGGTGCGTTCGCCCAACCCATTTCCTGATAGGCTGCCGTCATGCTGAACTTGTTTCAGCATCCATTTCTCGCCCTCAACCGGTGGGTCTATCGGCGAGATGGACCCTGAAACAAGTTCAGGGTGACGATGAGCGGAGAGGCGGTCGAGCAAATTGGCCGCCAGCAGTTCGAGCCGTTCGACGGTGTCGCCGTGCGTGCGCCAGGGTTCATCCGAAACCGCCGCAAGTGCTTCCGGCCGCGTACCGTCCCAGCGATCACCCATCCGGCAGTCGAGCGGGTCGAAGTCCAGCCCGAAATCGTCCGCCATCGCCCGCAGCAGCGAGGCCTGCCCGGCATGGTCATACCCGCGCGGCGTACGGGCCAGCGCGACCAGCAGGTCGCGCCGCAAGCGGCCCTCGGGTGACCGGGTGAAGACATGCAGCCCATCGCGGATCTGCAATTCCTTCAGCTCGCAGAGGTAGTTGTCGATGGCCGAAAGCGCGTCGTCATCGTCGCCGCTGGCCTCGGCGTCACGGTCGAGGCCGTGGCTGCGCGCCAGATCGAGAATGTCCCGCCTCAGCCGGTTGAGGCGGCGCGGGTCCATCCCGGCGGCGAGGTAGTATTCGTCCACCAGCGCCTCAAGCTGCTTTAGCGGGCCGTAAGTCTCGGCGCGGGTCAGCGGCGGGGTGAGGTGATCGACGACCACCGCGCCGATGCGGCGCTTGGCCTGCGTGCCTTCGCCGGGGTCGTTGACGATGAAGGGGTAAAGCTGCGGCAGCGGCCCGGCGCAAATCTCCGGGAAGCACGCGCGCGAGAGCGAGATGGCCTTTCCGGGTAGCCATTCCAGATTGCCGTGCTTGCCGACATGGACCACCGCCTGCGCGCGGAAGTCCTGCGCGAGCCAGACGTGGAAGGCGAGATAGGCGTGCGGCGGCGGCAGGGCCGGGTCGTGATAGCTGGCCTTGGGATCGATGTTGTAGCCGCGCGCGGGCTGCACGGCGACGGCGAGATTGCCGAAGCGGTGGACCGGCAGACGGAACGCGCCGTCCCGCACGAAGGGATCGGCAGACGGCTCTCCCCAGCGTTCGGACATGGCTTTGCGCGCGCTATCGGGCACCGCTGCGAAGGCGGCTTCGTAGGCCGAAAGCGGCAGCGAAACTTCACCCGCGCGGTCCAGCGATGTCAGGTCGTTGGTCACGCCGCCGGTCATCACACGCATCAGCGAGGCGCCGTCCCTTGGAGCATCGCCGGTGTCATAGCCTGCCTCGGCCAGCGCGGCGATGATCGCGGCGGTGCTGGCGGGGGTGTCGAGGCCGACGCCATTGCCGATGCGTCCGTCGCGGTTGGGGTAGTTCGCCAGCACCAGTGCGACGCGGCGCTCAGCGGATGCCGTGCGGCGCAGGCTCGCCCAGTTGGCGGCGAGATCGGCAACGAAGGCCACCCGGTCCGGTGCGACGCGGGGGACGACGATGCCGCACTGGGTCACTTCGTCGAAACGCTCGGCGGCCTTGAAGGCGACGGCGCGGGTGAACAGGCGGCCGTCCACTTCGGGCAGCGCCACATTCATGGCGAGATCGCGCGGGCCAAGGCCGCGTGCGGCGCCTTGCCACTCGCTTTCCTCGACGCCCGCGAAGGCGACTTGCAGGATCGGGCAGTCCGCCTTTTCCAGAATGCCCGGCTTGCGATCGTCGCCTGCGGAGGAGGAGGCGAAGCTGGTGGCGTTGACGATCACATCGGGCGCGATCTCGCCCAGCAATCCGCCCAGCCAGTCTACCGCGAAAGGCTCCCGCAAGGCGCGGACGTGGACGGCGGCAATGTTGAAGCCGCGCTCCTGAAGTGCCGCGATCATCGCATCCACGGCGTCCAGCGTGCCCGCGATCATCAGTGCGCGGTAGAACACCAGCAATGCCAGCGGGCGGCCTTGGGTCCAGCCTGCCTGAACTTCGGCAAGCCCGGCGCGCTCGGTGCCGGCAAGGTAGAGCCCGGCATCGGCCACCGGCACCGGATCGTCCGGCTCGCCCGTGTCATGGCCGATGGTGCGTGCAGCGGTGCGCAGGAACGACAGGGCATTGGCGGTGCCGCCCTGCCGCAAATAGTCGCGCATCCGCTCGCGCAGGTCGGAGGGCAGGGTGGAGGCGCGGTCGAGTGCGGGGTCAGCCTCTCGCCCGTCGGCAATGGCGGCGAAGGCAATGCCGTTCTCGCGCGCGACGCGGGCGATCTCGTCGATGCCGTAGCCCCAGTAGCTCTTGCCGCCGAGCAGGATCACGCAGACGAACTTGGCCTTGGCGATCACCTTTTCGACATAGAGGTCGATCGAATAGGGGTGGCGCAGTTGCAGCAGGTTGGCGAGGCGAATGCTGGGTGCGCCTTCGGGCATGCGCGCCGCCGCGCCCGCGAAGCAGGCGAGTTCGCTGTCCGCCACGGTGAGGATCACCATGTCGCCGGGAGACTGGTCGAGGTCGATCGCCTCCTCGCCGTTGGAGATCGTCCCCGGCGTGGCGGAGAGCAGGTGCATCAGGCGTCTACAGTACCGAGAACCCCGGCAAGCCCCGCCTCGATGGCAGCGCGGTCCAGACCCTTCTGGCCGATGATAACCAACTGCGTGCGGCGCGCTTCCTGCGGCAGCCATGCGCGGTCATAGAAGTGCTGGATGCGCGGGCCAACGGCCTGGACGACAAGGCGGCTGGGCTTGCCGCGGACTGCGACCATGCCCTTGATGCGCAGCACGTCATGCTCTGCTATCAGGTCCTTCAGGCGGGCGAGAAGGGCTTCGAGATCGACCACATCGCCACCAGAGACCACGAAGCTGTCGAAATCGTCATGGTCGTGATCCTCGTCCAGCCCGTCGATGTGCGAGGGGCGGGAATCGAGGTCGTCCTCGGCCGCGGCAGTGATGCCCAGCAGCGCGGCGATATCGACGGCGCCGTGATCGGCACGCACGATCTTCACGCCGGGGCGCGTCTCGGCTAGCACCAGCGTCTCGACATGGGCGAGGGCATCGGCATCGACGAGGTCGGTCTTGTTGAGCACCACCATGTCGGCGCAGCCCAGCTGTTCCTCGAACAGTTCTTCCAGCGGGCTCTCGTGGTCCAGCATCGGGTCCGCCGCGCGGGCTGCCGCCAGCGCGGCCTCATCGGTGGCGAAACGGCCCGCCGCGACGGCATCGGCGTCGATCAGCGCGACCACGCCGTCAACGGTGGCGCGGGTGCGGATGTCGGGCCACTGGAAGGCCTTTACCAACGGCTTTGGCAGGGCCAGGCCGCTGGTCTCGATGATGATGTGATCGGGTTTGTTTTCGCGGTCCAGCAGCTTCTGCATGGTCGGCAGGAAATCGTCGGCGACGGTGCAGCAGATGCAGCCGTTGGCCAGTTCGACGATGTCGTCTTCCGGGCAGGCCTCGTCGTTGCAGCCCTTCACCAGTTCGCCGTCCACGCCGACATCGCCGAATTCGTTGATGATCAGCGCCAGGCGGCGGCCCTTGGCATTCTGGAGGAGGTGGCGGATCAGCGTCGTCTTGCCGGCGCCGAGGAAGCCGGTGATGACGGTGGTGGGAACTTTGCTCATGTATCGTCTCCCGCGCGCCAGCGACCTGAAACGGCGGGGCTTTCCGCCGCGAATGCAGCGATGGCGGCGCGCCGGATCGGACCGGCGCACGGGCGCCCGACACGGCATGCCGCTGCGGCCCCGGCCGCATGCATCACGTCGCTCAGACGGAAGAGTTACCGTGCCTTGGCCATCCCCTGGACCCGGGCAAGAGCGACATCGGCGCAGGCAGGTTTCCTGGCTCGCGGGTCAGGGCGTGATGCACGGCCTTCCCAGGCCTCGCATGACTTAGCGTCCGGCCCAGTGGCTGCGGCGGAGATCCTTGTCTCGCCGCGATGTGCATCGCGCTCGCCGCTTACAGTTGCAGGGACAGCCCCGGATTCGAGCAAACTCTGAAGGGAGAAGCTCTACCGTGTTCCCGTATTAAGCCCCTTGCGGGGCACCGGCGCGATCTTTGCCGAAACGCCTTCGCGTTCCGGCCATCCGGCGATTAGCTGGGCATGCTTTCGCTCGCAAGCCCCAGCGACTGCAATCGCCAGGTGCGGTTGAAGGAAAGCACCGTGCGCGAGAGCGGCGCCACATCGACGGCAAGCGTCGCGTGCAAGGGCAAGCCGAGCGCGTGGGAGAGGGCGGCGCGGACGATCATCGGATGGGTGATGGCGCAGACCGGCCCGTCGAAGGCGGCAACCTCGTCCAACCATGCGCCGACGCGCCTGCGCGCCTGTTCCATCGAATCGCCGCCGGGAACGCCCTGGGTCGGATCTGCCAGCCAGCGTTCAATCGATCCCGGTTCGGCGCTTTCGATGTCCGCGAAACTGCGGCCGGTCCAGGCACCGTGAGAGAGATCGGCGAGGGCGGCCTGTTCCTGCGTCGCCAGCCCCATCGCGGCAGCGGTCTCGGCAGCTGCGCGGGCGGGGCTGCGATGCACTGCGATGCGAAAGCGGTCCGGCAAAGCCGAGCGCACGGCGTCGCGGGCACCGGTGGGATCGAGCGGCTCCGCAGGGTTCGGGAAGCGACCCTCGCGGCTCGATGCCGTGGCGGCGATGGAGATCAGCAGGAGTGTCGTCGCCAAGCGTAAATTCCGTGAGATCGTTGACGCCGCGCCCCGCGCAGTCCTAAGGAGGCAGTGTCGAGTATCGAAGAAGCCGGTGAGAATCCGGCGCGGTCGCGCCACTGTAATCGCACGGGAACCATCCCGTCGAGAGCCAGACCTTCCTTCTTGGCAACAGGTTTTCCGGGGACGCGCAATCCCGCCAAGGAGCATGACAATGGCTGTTTCCGCCGCAGTTTTCGATGATACCTTCATTCCGGTCGAAGGCGCAGGCGCCATCCCGCTGGAGGATATCGCGCCCTGGGCCGTGCTCGGCACGCTGCTGGCGGTGATCTTCATCTATTTCGTCAGCACCGAACAGGGCGCCTTTTCGCTGTTCCAGGGCATGTACGTCCACGAATTCGTGCATGACGGACGCCATCTCCTCGGTTTTCCCTGCCACTGAGATAACCCATGACCAGAGATCTGCTGTGGCGCGGGATGCTTGCCGGCATCCTGGGCGCCCTTCTGGCCACGCTGTTCGCGCGCGGTTTTGCCGAACCCCAAATCGACCTTGCGATCGGTTATGAGGAGAGCCATTCCGCGCCCGCTCCCCAGGCCGCTCCCGAGCATGCCGGAATGGCGCATGGTGAGCCCGAGGAAGAGGAACTCGTCAGTCGCGATACCCAGAAGGGCGCGGGGCTGGTGACGGCGCTGGCGCTCTATGGCGCTGCCGTCGGCGGTATCTTCTCGCTCGTCTTCGCCTATGGCTATGGCCGGATGGGCCATCTCGGGCCGCGCAGTTTCGCGCTGCTTCTCGCGGCGCTCACATTCGTGCTCGTAGTCGTGGTGCCGGCCATCAAGTATCCGCAGACGCCGCCTGCGGTAGGCAAGCACGAGACCGTCGCGCTGCGTACGGCCGCCTACTTCGGCATGATCGCGCTGTCGCTTGGCGCGGCGGGTGTTGCTGCCCGAATTCGAGGCGTCATGGCGCGTCCCGGTCGCGGCTTCGATGCAACGCTGCTGGGTATCGTGATCTATCTGGGGCTGGTCGGCCTGGGTCAGTTCCTGCTGCCGACGATCAACGAAGTCCCCGCCGATTTCCCGGCCGTGCTCCTCTGGAAGTTCCGTGTGGCCTCGATCGGGACGCAGCTGGTGCTCTGGACGACGATCGGGCTGGCCTTCGGACTCTGGGCCGAGCGCGTTCTCAGACGATCGAAATCGCGTTGAAATAAAAGGTTGCGGCCTGAACTTCCGAGGTCTTGGAAGGATCAGGCCTTGACGGTCCGGCGTAGCGGGGCGCGGCTCATCTCATTCCCCGCTTGCGTAGTTTTCTGAAGTATTGTCAGGAAGATATCGCGCTCTTCTGCGGTGAGATGGCAGATGAGATCGTCCTGCACCTTGTCCACCCAGGGGCTTGCCGCGTCCAGCACGCTGCGCCCCTGATCGCTCAGCATGAGCACGCGCGCGCGCCGGTCGGCCGGGCTGACCTCGCGATCGACCAGGCCTTTCTGCACCAGCCTGTCGATTACGCCGCCGATCGTCACGCGGTCATAGGCGATCATGCCCGCCAGGGTCTGCTGGTCCAGTCCGGGATGGTCGCGCAGAGTCAGCAGGGCGGCATATTGGACGGCGGTGAGGTCTATTCCGGCCTCGGTCATGCGCGACGTGAAACGGGCAACGGAAATCTGTTGCAGGCGGCGGATCAGGTGTCCGGGCATGGTCTCTAGGTCGCTCATGGAGCCACCTAGCGCGAGAACCGCCGCCTGCTCAAGATGCTCTTATGCGGGAACGGCTTGTTCGCAGGTTTCGGCGGCGATCCGCGGGGCCTGATCGTTGAGAATGGCGCCGAAGAAGGCGGCCAGTTCGCCATGGGCACCAAGCGGCAGGACCTGCGCGATATACTGATCGGGACGGACGATCACCATGCAGCCCTCTTCGCGGTCAATCCCGCGCATGGCGTAAATGTCGCCCGCCTTCGGATCCGCGCAGAACGCCTTCTCATAGTCGCGCAGGCCGAACTTGCCCTTGCGCGGCCAGAGCAGGCCGGGAAGCTCGTCCATCGACAAGGACTGGTGCGATTGCTGGAATACCGCGCGCAAGTCGAACACGGCGTCGCGGTCGGCGCCTGCGGGCGTGTGGCGGCGCAGCGGCGAGGCAGGGTCCGTTTCCAAGAAGCGGCACAGCGCGTCGATGGATCCGCCCGAAGCCAGCCCGTCTTTCCCGGCGAACAGATAGATGCGCCAGCGTCCGTCAGCTTCCGCCACATGACCCAGCTGCATCGGTCTGGCGTCTGCGAGCCGCACGACCGGCGCGGAATGGAAGCGCATCCCGACAGGCAGGCCGGGTGCCAGATGCTGGTGCGCCCCATTGCCGGTCAGCGCCGAGGGGCAATAGCGCGTAGCGGTGCCGGCCGTGAAGCGGCCCTGCTTGATGAAATAGCGCTGGAACTCGGCGGGATCGACGCCGTCCTCTTCCTCGGAGCTTTTAGGCTTGGCGCTGAACATCTTGGCGAATTCGCGGTCGAAATCGATGAGTTCCCCGGCGATCGCCTGTCGCTCGGCCGAGTAGGTGTGCAGCAATGCCGGTTTGGCCTGTCCCTGAAGCACGGCGGCGAGTTTCCAGCCGAGGTTGAAAGTATCCTGCATCGATACGTTCATGCCCTGGCCCGCCTTAGGACTATGGGTGTGGCAGGCATCGCCAGCGATGAACACGCGGGGATCGCGGTTCGATTCCTCGCCTGCCGGGACATCGTCGAACTTGTCGCAAAGGCGCTGGCCGATCTCGTAGACGGACCACCAGGCCACTTCCTTCACGTCGAGCACGTAAGGATGGAGTATGCGCCGGGCCGCGGCGATCAGCTGGTCCTGCGTGATGTTCTTCGCCGCAACGCGCTCGTTTTGCCCGAGCTTGTCCAGCTCGATGTAGAGCCGCACGAGATAGCCGCCTTCGCGCGGGATGATCAGGATATTGCCCTCATCAGCGGAATGGATCGCGGTCTTGAGGCGGATATCGGGGAAATCGCTATAGGCCAGCACGTCCATGACGCCCCAGGCCTGATTGGCGGATTCGCCGTGAAGCTCGCGCCCCATGGCCCTGCGGACCTGGCTGCGCGCGCCGTCGCAGCCGACGACATAACGGGCGCGTACGACTTCGATGTGCTCGTACCCCTCGGTGCCGACTGGCCGGAGCCTGACGGTGACCGGCTCGGCCGGGTCGTTCGGAATGCTCAGGTCAACGACCTCCATACCGTAGTCCGGCACGAGGCGGCGCGGCGCATTGCGCATGGCATCGAGATAGAAGTCGTGGACCCGCGCCTGGTTGAGGATGACGTGGGGAAATTCGGAGAGACCGTCTTCCGTGTCGGGAATGCGGCCGTGGCGGGCGATCAGGCGGGAATCGGTCTCGTCCGGCTTCCAGAAGGTGGTTTCATTGACCCAATAGGCTTCGCGGGCGACGCGATCGGCGAAGCCGAAGGCATTGAACATTTCCATCGTCCGGCAGGCGATGCCGTCTGCTTGGCCAAGCGCCAGCGGACCTTCCTTGCGTTCCACGATCCGGGTGCGGATGGAGGGGAACCGGGCAAGCTGCGCGGCCAGGGTAAGGCCGGCGGGGCCGCAACCGACGATTAGGACATCGACGTTGGCCTTCGAGCCAGGTTCGGTATCCGTGGATTCTGCGTCGATTGATTCGGCAAGGGCGGGGTCGCCGGTTCGGAAACCGTTCAGGTGAAATTGCATGATTTGATCCTCTCCTCGGCACGCAGGCGGGTGCGCGCTGTTCGATATATGTAGTATACTACATAAAATGATCTGTCAAACAAGACTGAGGTGAGGGCAGATCCTGTCAGGCGGCGGCCTTGTCTCCGGCCGTATCGGTGCCGATCGTGCGATACTTCGCGCGCCTGTAGACGCGCCGACATTGCGCCGCGAAATCCGGCGCGACTTCCTGGCCCCATTCCATGAGGCGCGAGCGGATCCTTTGCAGGCGATTGGCCGAGGCGGACTGGAATACCAGTTGCCGGTAGATGGCCAGAACTTCGGCATGATCGACGATTCGCGTCGGGTCGCAGGTCAGGTCGCCGAAATAGGTATTCACCAGCCGTTCACCGGGGCTGATCCGGCCGGTCGAGACCAGCATGTTGGTGAGGAGCCAGGACAGCCGCATCTTGCTGTCGATGCGGTAGGTTGCGCCTTTCCGCCTCACCCTCACCAGATCCGCGACATCGTCGATGATCAGCGCGCAGTCGGCCGCGCAGTGGCCATGAAGCGCTTCGAGATCGCGATCGATTCGACCATCGGCATCCAGCATAAGCACCTCAACCGGCTCTCCGCTCGGCAATTCGGCCAGGCCGCCCGCAAGATCGCAGGGCATGATCGTGACGAGGTCCGCAACGCCGTAACGCAAGAGATTTTTCTCAATCCAGGCAATGCGTTGTTCCACGGACTTGATGGAGCGTCTGGGGCCTCCGGTCATGGGATCGAAAGTATAGACATGACCCGCCTTGCCCGACGATTTCAGGCCCAGCGCGAGGGCGACCGTCGCGGCGCCGAGCGCGGTGCCGACTTCGACGATCAGTCCGCCGCGCTGCGCGGTCTGGTAGATGCGCTGATAGACGCGCGCCGACAGCATGCCGTCGCAAGTGGCGATCAGTTCGGAAAACAGCTCGGTATCGGCACCCTCCAGCATCGGCCTTCTCCCGACATCTGCCGCATAGTCGCTCGAACCGGGGCCCGGGTGCAGGGCTATTGGGGGGTAATACGGGTTAGTCGCTAGGGTCCTGACACTAAGGGAGGGCGTGCAGCAGGCGCAGGCGCGCGATATCCTTGGGGCGACCGAAGCTTGCGAACAGCGCCATCAGTTCCTCACGGTCGGGGGCATGGAGCACTTCCCCGGCGATCCCGAAGGCTTGCCGGGTGCGCAGGCTTACCGGCAACCACTTGCCGTCATGGCACAATTTCAGGTCTGCCATGAATTCGACGTCCAGCGGATTGTCGCGCCAGGTTGCAAACAGTGCCGAATGAAACTTTCCGTCAGGGAGGCCGGGCGATGCAGGAAGGCCCAGACGGGCAAGCACGCGGCGCGCATCGTCGAGGCCGAGCAGCACATCCACGTCCTTGACCACGATCGGCCCCGCGCCGTGAAGGGCGGCAGCGGCACTGCCGATGATCCACCAGTCTCCCTTCGCGTCTGCCATGGCCCGCGCCACTTCACGCAGCGTTTCGCGAAGATCCGCTTCCAGGTTCATGGTCGCCGTTTCCGGGACACGTCCTCGCGTCAGATTTCGTATTCGAGCTGCCAGGCATTTGAAGGTTGTTCGCGGACGGCGTTCGCTGCGCCGGAGCGGCGGCTTGTCATTTCCGCATGCAACTTGCGAATCATGTTGCTGCCCGCATGGGTCAGCAAGCCGGGCACGAACCCGTGCAGCATCGTCCCGAGCCCGGCGACGACCATCCTGATGCCGAAGCGATTGGCCACGACCCAGTGCTCGGCATAGCTTTCATTCACCGTGCGGGGGTGTTCGACGAAAAGTTGCTTGAACATGCAGGCATCCTTGTTGCTTGACGCGAGCGCGCAGTTAGGCGCGCGCCCGCAACTGGATCAAGCGGTGGGCGGATAAGGATGATGGCCGAAGACCCACTGTGTCTGCGGACGGGTATCTTCGCCGAAGAGCAGGACCTGGGCGCGGTGGCCTTTCATGCCGACCTGATGGGCTGCATCGATCGCACGGTTGATCGCGGCCCGCTGGCTTTCGAAGGCGGCAAGGAATACGCCGTGGAGGCTCACTGCCCAGTCGAGGCCTTTGCGGACGACGTGAAAATCGCTCTGGGGCATGGGTCGCTTTTCCTTTCCCGTTCATGAGGCGAGGCCGCTGGATGGAAATCCGCGCGATCCCGCCGATTATTCCCGATCTGCCGCATGGCGCGGCGCTGGCATTGCGGAAAGCTCGTAATCGGCTTTCATTCTCAACCTATTTAATTGAGAATTGTTCGTCAAGCCGGTGGATCACGAATATGGGCGCCCCGGCGATGAGTGACCATGAACCTGCGGTGAAGCGAATGGCCTGCAGGCGGCAGCGCAAATGTAGAAATGAAGCCGATATTTGATGTCTGATGCAGCGGTTTCGCGAAACTCGAACCGCGCGGCTGCGTTGTCGCAAGGTGATGGAAGAGTTCGGGACGCCGGGTTTCAGAGACCGGACGTCCCGCGTTTCAGTTGGGAGCGGCTAAAGTGAGCATTTACGCAAGACCGGCAGTTCAGATCCGAAGCGTCGCGTTGCCGGAAGAGAGAGTGGCGGCAAGGCGCGAGAAGGGCGAGGGATCGGTGCTTCAGGTCCGTCTTCTGGCGGAGGCAGTACGCGCTGCCGGGCAGTTCCAGCGGTCTGCGCTGGGACACATGGATCATGAGAACTGGCTGGACCGGGTGAAGTCCGACGGACAGCGGCTGGCCGATCTTCTGAAGCAGATGGGTTTCACCCCGAACACCGATCGCAGTTCGCCTGGGACCCGGAACCCGGCCTGAACGCACGGTAATTGCAACCTTTATGAGGTGCGTTACGTTGCAGAGCCCATAGCAGGGAGAGGCATATGACGGCTCCGCGCGAAAGCAAGACGACGATCGGCGAACACAGGCTCCACCCGGACACCCTGATGCTGAACTACGGCTACGACCCCCTTCTTTCTGAAGGTGCGGTCAAGCCGCCAGTCTTTCTCACTTCCACTTTCGTTTTCCCGAGCGCCGAAGAAGGGCGGGACTTCTTCGACTACGTCGCCGGTCGCAAGGAACCGCCGCCGGGGCAGGGCCGGGGGCTGGTCTATTCGCGCTTCAATCACCCCAACAGCGAGATCGTGGAAGACCGCATGGCGGTCTACGAGGGCGCCGAGGCGGGGGTGCTGTTCTCCTCTGGAATGGGCGCGATCACCACGACGGTGCTGACTTTCGCGCGGCCGGGAGACGTCATCCTCCATTCGCAGCCGCTTTACGGCGGGACGGAAACCTTGCTCGCCAGGACTTTTGCGAACCTCGGCATCAAGGCAGTGGGGTTCAGCGATGGCCTGGACGAACAAGCCATCGCCCACGCTGCCCGGCATGCAGCCACGCTTGGCCGGATCTCGGTGGTACTGGTGGAAACGCCCGCGAACCCGACTAACAGCCTGGTCGATATCGCGCTTCTGAAGCGGCTCTGCGACGAGATCGGACAGGAGCAGGGGCATCGTCCGCTGCTGGTCTGCGACAATACGCTGCTCGGCCCGGTGTTCCAGCATCCGCTGCGCATGGGCGCCGATATCTCGCTTTACTCGCTCACCAAGTATGTCGGCGGCCATTCCGACCTTGTGGCCGGTGCGGCGCTGGGCTCGGCAAGCCTGATGCGCCAGGTGCGGCTGCTGCGCAGCGCCATCGGCACGCAGCTCGATCCGCACAGTTGCTGGATGCTCGGTCGCTCGCTCGAAACGCTGGGCCTGCGCATGGAGCGCGCGAATGCCAATGCCGCCGCTGCTGCCGGCTTCCTGCGGTCTCACGCCAAGGTGGCAGGCGTCGCCTATCCCCCTTTCTATCCCACGGGCAGCAGGCAGGCGGAAGTCTTCGCCTCGCAATGCACAGGTGCGGGTTCCACCTTCGCCTTCGACATCGTCGGCGGCCAGCCTGCCGCATTCCGGTTTCTCAATGCGTTGCAGATATTCAAGCTGGCAGTCAGCCTTGGCGGCACTGAATCGCTGGCCAGCCACCCGGCAACGACCACCCATTCCGGTGTGCCGATCGACGTGCGCGACCGGATCGGCGTTCTGGAATCGACCATCCGCCTGTCGATCGGCATCGAGCACCCGGATGACATCGTTGCGGACCTGGCCCAGGCCTTGGACGCCAGCTAGAGAAGAGCCGCAAGGTGGCCCAGGGCGAGTGCGGTGCCAAGGCACGCGACGGCGGTGCCCAGGCCCAGTTGCACGGGGTTGACCATTTGCCGAAGCGGCAAGGCGAGATCTTGTTCCAGTTTTGCCATGCGCTTGTCTAACCTGCGGAGCGCATGCGGAAGATCGGGAAAATCCTCTGGCTGTGATCGCATGCGGCTATGACCGAGGGCATCAGCCATCTTTATCCCGCTCCTTCCGTGGGATAGAGCCTCGCGCTTGAAGTTTTGACATTGGATTACGGGTGATCACCGAGTTGAATGGCAGTGGAAATCGCCCAGCCGCACGCGGGCTGTTCATCGCGACCGTGCTGGTGGGCAGTTTCCTCCTGTTCCTTGTCCAGCCCATGGTCGCGCGCATGGCCTTGCCTCGGCTGGGAGGGGCGCCGAACGTCTGGAACAGCGCGATGCTGGTCTATCAGGCGCTGCTGCTTGCAGGCTATGCCTACGCGCACATGCTGGGCCGCTTGCCGCTGCGCAGGCAGGCTCTCGTTCACATTGGTGTCCTGCTGCTGGCGGGGCTGACGCTGCCGGTCGGCCTTGCAGGTCTGACACAGCCTCAAGGCCTTTCGGAAGTTCTCTGGGTGCCCCTCCTGCTGGGCCTGAGCATCGGCCCCGTTTTCTTTGCCGTTTCCGCGCAGGCTCCGCTGATGCAGCGCTGGTTTGCCGCCGACCCTTCGGCCGGTCAGCCCTGGGCGCTCTATGCCGCTTCCAACCTCGGCAGTTTTGCCGGATTGCTCGCCTATCCGCTGCTGGCAGAGCCTTTGCTGACCTTGCATCGTCAGAGCCTGGCATGGTCGATCGGCTTCGGCCTGCTCGTCCTGCTGGTCGTTCTGGCTGCGGCGAGCCGCCGAAACCTGCCTTCCACGCCCAGGTCTGAAGTGCATCCCGATGCAGCAGCGAGGGTCGGTTGGCGAAGGGTGGCGCTCTGGCTTGCGCTCTCGGCGGTGCCGTCCGGGCTGATGCTCTCGACGACGACGCACCTCACGACAGACATCTTCGCGATGCCGCTGCTTTGGGTCATTCCACTCGGGCTCTATCTCCTGAGCTTCGTCGTCGCTTTTGCGGACCGCCGGGCACCGGCCAGGGCGACCACGCTGGTCGCTCCGGTCGTTGTGCTCTTTGCGGGCAGCTATGCGATGCTGTCCAACGGATCGGGAACACTATGGGTGGCGGGCGGCGCCTGCCTCATGCTGTTCTGCATCGCCGTGGCCCTGCATGGTCGGCTCTACGACCTTCGGCCCGGCCCGGCGCAACTGACGCACTTCTATCTGGTGATGTCGGCAGGCGGCGCCCTGGGAGGGATGTTTACGGCGCTGATCGCGCCGCTGGTGTTCGATTGGGCCTGGGAGCATCCGCTTCTGGTTCTGGCCGGAGCCTTGCTCATGCCGCTCGATCCGCTGCTGCGCTGGCGCAGCGGAGAGGGTATCGAACCCGGCATGGCCAGGATCGCGCTGGCTTTGCTGCTCGGGCTGGCGGCATTCCTCGGCTGGCAACTCGACCAGCATGCCCTGCGTCCCGAGGAAGGGCTGACCGCCGTGCTTCTCACCGTATTCCTGGTCGGCACCGGGGTCATGGTCATGGCCTGGCGCGGGGCTTTCATGGCGGTCCTGGCCATCGCCATGGTGGCGCAGGGCGGGATCTGGACCATTCGCGCCACGCTGAAGAACGAGCGGACGCGCAGCTACTTCGGCATCTATACCGTGCGCGATGCGGCAGGCGGAACGCTGCGCACACTGGCCCATGGCACCACGCTTCACGGCGAACAATCGCTGGAGCCGGGGCGGTCGCGCGATGCACTGACCTATTATGGGCCGACCTCGGGCGTGGCGCTTGCTCTGGCGGCAGTGCCGCAGCTGGAAGGCGCGCGCGCCAGAGTGGGCGTCGTGGGATTGGGAACGGGTTCGCTGGCCTGCCGGTCGCAGCCGGGGCAAAGGTGGACCTTCTTCGAAATCGATCCCGAGATCCTGCGCTTCTCGACGAGCGGCCGCTTCACGTTCCTTCGAGACTGCACGCCCGATGCCCGCGTCGTGCTGGGCGATGCGCGTCTGGAACTGGCCAGGCTGCCTGAAAATTCCTTCGACGTTCTGGTGATCGATGCCTTCTCAAGCGACGCGATCCCGGTGCATCTCCTCACGAAGGAAGCCTTGCAGGTCTATACGCGCGCGCTGACGCCGCGAGGGCTGCTGCTGCTCCACATATCCAACCGCTATATCGATCTGGCGCCGGTCGTCGGCAGGAATGCGGAAGCGACCGGGCTGTCCGCCATTTCGCGACTGGATAGCCCGGCCGACACCGAACGCTATACGCCTTCCCGCTGGATCGCGCTTTCCCGGCATGCCGATGTGCTCGAAGCGCTCGTCGCGCGCAGTTCCGATATGCCCTGGACGCTGCTGGACGACCGCGCCGAACACCCCTGGACGGACGACCACGCGTCGATCCTGCCCTTCGTGCGATGGGACCGCTTGATCGGCAACCCATGATATAGAGATATCGGGAGCGCGCACTGCCTTCGTCCCTGCGATGAGAGCGGCGCCATGGCAATCAGCGCTCCCGCTTGCGCCAAAGTGCGATAGACCTTTTCGCGATAACAGAAGCGGAGAGGACGATGACGGAGGCGGTGGCCGTTCGTGACATGCTCGATCGCGAGGCGATCCGGGACTGCATCGCGCGTCTCGCGAGAGGTGAGGACCGGCGAAGCGCGCAGATCATCCAGGGGTGCTGGTGGCCTGAGGCGCGTTTCGACTACGGTGTCCATCGCGGCGATTTCGAAACCTATCTCGGCTGGGTGGTTCCGGGATCCCCGACGATCAGGAACACCCAGCATTTCATCGGCCAGTCGGTCATTGCGCTATCCGAAAGCCATGCGCGCGCGGAAACCCATGTGCTTTCCTATCATCGTATCGATCTGGGCGCGGGCGACAGGGATACCTGCATCGGCGGTCGCTATCTCGACCGGCTCGAAAAACGCGGCGCGGAGTGGCGCATTGCCGATCGCGTGATGCTCTATGACTGGGAGCAGGATTGGGGCGATGCCGCGGATTGGTCGAAAGGCGTAATGGGCTATCCCTTTGCCGGCACGCATTTTACCGGAAGAGCCCATCGGGATTTCAGCGAAGACTGGTTTGCGGGAGAGATGGCATGAGCGCGCCTTTGAAAGGAAAGATCGCACTCGTCACGGGTGCCAGTCGCGGCATCGGCAAAGGCATCGCCCTGGTTCTGGCGGAGCAGGGAGCAACCGTTTACGTCACGGGCCGAACCGTTCGAGAGGGTGACTATTACCTGCCTGGAACCGTGGGCGGTACGGCTGCCGAATGCGATGAAAGGGGGCGTGGCAGTGGAGGACGGGGCGTTGCCGCCGCCTGCGATCATGGCAGGGACGAGGAAGTCGCCGCACTGTTCGATCGGATCCGGCGGGAGCAGGGACGGCTCGATATCCTGGTCAACAATGCCTTCACCATCTCCGAGGATCTGCTCGAACCGAAAGGCTTCTGGGAGAAGCCGCTGTCCAATCTGGAGATGTGGGACGTCGGCGTTCGGTCCAATTACGTCGCGGCGTGGCATGCGGCGCGCATGATGGTGCCGCAGGGGGGCGGGCTGATCGTGGCCATTTCGGGCTTTGCGGCCGTTACATACACTTACGGCGTGGTGTTCGGGACTTCGAAGTCCGCAGCCGACCGCATGGCACGCGACATGGCCATAGAACTGGAACCGCATGGCGTGGCCTCGCTCACGCTCTGGCAGGGGCTGACGCTGACGGAAAAGGCGCAGGACAATCTCGCACGGATGGGGGACCGGATGACCAGTTCGATCACATCGATGCAGGGCAGTTCGGTGGAGCATCCCGGGCGGGTGATCGCCGCCTTGGCAGTCGATCCCGACATCATGAAACGGTCGGGCGGCGAGTTCGTGACCGCGGAACTCGCACAAGAATACGGCATCACGGATGTGGATGGGTCCGTGATCGCATCCGCGCGGGCGCGACGGGGGGCGCCGATCTGGAAGCCAATTCGCGAGGTGGACTACCGTGGAAAGTGATCGCGACGCCCGGCTGTCCGCACTGCTCGACAAGCAGGATATAGAGGAGTGCCTGGCCCGCTTTTCGCGCGGAATGGATCGCTTCGACAGAGCCGCTTATTTGTCGGCTTTCCATGAGGACGCGCAGATCGCAGCAGGGCCTTTTGTGGGCAGCGCAGCCGATTGCTGGGATTGGGCTGTTCCGATGCATGAAAGCGGGCAGATACTGACGCAGCACGCCCTGCTTCAAAGCACCATCGACCTGACGGGCGATAGCGCCCACGTCGAAACATATTACCAGTTCATCGGCAGAAATCGGGACGAAAGCCTCTGGATGGCGGGCGGCCGTTATCTGGATCGCTTCGAGCGGCGAGAACGGCGCTGGCGAATCGCCCTACGCATCAACGTCATAGAATGGAGCTGCCTGCCTCCGCCGATGGCACTTCCCTTCGCCGAAGTTCAGGATATCGGCGTGAACGGGCAGTCCTGCCGAAATGAGAGCGATCCATCCTACCACCGTCCACTGGTGAATCGGCGTGCCGTATCCCACAAGCAGACGTAGCCCTGAACCGTTCAAGCGCCGGTTGGGACATCGAACGACCGTCTTACGGCACCAAACCGGGGTAAAATTCCCGGCAATTAATGCACGCAAGATTGCAAAAAATACACGGCCCGTCGAGATTTGGCGACCTCGAACCAGCAAAGTGGCGTGATTAATTCACCCGGTGACGGTGCTTGCCGCCATACTTCTTGCCGCAAAACTGTTCCAGCTGACGCATCTCCGATGCCGCTGCTGTCGCCAGGGAGCTGGCGCACGGAAGGTGCGTTTCCGCATCGGCAATCCGGCCTTCCACACGTTCACGCAGTTCTTCGATATCGGCGCGGCTGAGAACGTTCTTCTCGCGCAAGTAGCAGATCAGGCTCTGCAACAGGATCATCGCCTTTTCGCCCGAGTCCACTTCATTCTTTTCGATCATGGTTGGCATCCTCCGCGCAACTTTTATCCGCTGCGTCAGAGCCAGAATGATACGAAATCGGCATGATGTCCAGCTAAAGACGGCAGAATTGCGCGAGAATTGACCATCAGGCGATCCGTCTTGCGAAACCCTCAGTGAGGCGATTTTCCGGGAACAATATCGCATATTGATCAAGCATTTAGTGCTGCCACTTCCTTGCGCAGCACGGAAACAATGTGATCCCGGATGGGCGCGAAGTTCTCATCTGGAGACATTTCCATCATCGCCATCATGCCCCAGGACAGCAGAAACACTAGATCGACCACCGAAGATCGCTTGTCTCGGGGGGCGTTCGGGGACAGGGATTCGAGCGCTTCATCCAGGCGGCGACGGACGCGGCAGTCGGTCTGCTTGCTGAGGGCGGCGATGATGGGATTGCGGCCCACTTCCGCGAGGAGTTCCGCCATCAGGCGGCGATCCTCATGAGGCGGCTCTTCGGCGCAAAAGCGCTCGATCCAGGCGCTGATCGCAGCGGTATCGCGCGCTGCCACAGCCCTTTCCAGCTTATCCTCTTCCAGCCATGCGACAAGATTACCTTCGCAAATGGCGGCAATGATGGCTTCCTTGTTCGCGAAGTCTCGGTAAATCTGGCCTACCTTGATGCCGGAAGCGAGAGCGATCTGCGCCATGCCAGTCCGATGGAAGCCCTGTTCCACGAACAGCTTTCTGGCCGTGTCCAGAAGGTGTTCGCGCCGCGCGACGGAACGCGCCGCTCGCGAGCCATCCATAATTGTGTCATCTTTCACTGCATCCTCCTCACCTTGCAAACGTTGTAGCGACCCAATACACATCGCGCGAATCAATGAGTGAACATTCACTCACGTTTTAACTCTCATTGCGGGCTTGCTCCATGAAAAAGATCACCCCGGCTTTTGCCTTGCTCCTGTCCGCCTGTGGCGGCGGAGGTGAGCAGCAGGCTCCTGCCGGTCCCCCGGAAGTCGGGGTCATC
This sequence comes from Novosphingobium sp. TCA1, assembly GCF_009811895.1. Lineage (NCBI taxonomy): Bacteria > Pseudomonadati > Pseudomonadota > Alphaproteobacteria > Sphingomonadales > Sphingomonadaceae > Novosphingobium > Novosphingobium sp. TCA1. Next base: position 146,550 of record NZ_BLJH01000008.1, read on the forward strand.
GCTGTCAAGGAGGGCGCCGTCACGCTCAGCTCGGAGCTTCCGGGCCGGACCACGGCCTATGAAAGCGCCGATGTCCGCCCGCAGGTGAACGGCCTGATCCTGCAGCGCCTGTTCCAGGAAGGCGACATGGTGCGCGCCGGTCAGCCGCTCTACCGCATCGATCCCTCGCCTTATGAAGCGCAAGTCGCCAGCGCGCGCGCCGCGCTCGTGCGTGCCCGCGCCAATATCGCAAATACCGCTGCGCTGGCGCGTCGTTACGGCGAATTGGTCAAGATCAACGCGATCTCGCGGCAGGAAGCCGAAAACGCCGTCGCCAGCGCCGCGCAGGCGAAGGCGGATGTGGCCGCTCAGGAAGCCGCGCTGCGCAGCGCCCAGATCGATCTTGGCCGCACGACCATCCGCGCGCCGATCTCCGGCCGCATCGGTCGTTCGACCTACACGGTCGGCGCGCTCGTCTCGGCTTCGCAGGCCGATGCGCTCACCACCATCCAGCGCCTCGATCCCATCTTCGTCGACATCCAGCAGTCGAGCGCCGATGTGCTCCGCCTGCGCCAGCAACTGCTTTCGGGCGATCTCTCGCAAGGCGGCGCCGCTGCGGCCCGCGTGCGTCTGAAGCTGGAAGACGGCACGACCTACTCCGAAGAGGGCACGCTCAAGTTTACCGACGTGACCGTCGATCCCTCGACCGGCAGCCAGATCGTTCGCGTCCAGTTCGGCAATGCGCGCGGCCTGCTGCTGCCCGGCATGTATGTCCGGGCGGAACTGGTCGAAGGCACCAGGAACAACGGCATTCTCGTTCCCCAGTCGGCCGTCAGCCGCGATGAAAAGGGCAACCCGACAACTCTGGTGGTCGGTGCCGGCAACAAGCTGGAAACCCGCAAGATCGCCGCGCCCCGCACGGTGGGGACGAACTGGCTGGTGACGTCCGGCCTCAAGGCGGGCGACAAGATCGTGGTCGACGGTGCGCAGATGCTGCGCCCCGGCATGCCGGTGAAGCCGGTGGCCCCGCAGGCGGCCAAGCCCGCAGGAGGCGCTGCGCCCGTCGCAGGCCAAGCCGCGGAACAGGGCCAAAACGCGGAACAGGATCAGTAACAGATCATGGCACGCTATTTTATCGACAGGCCCATCTTCGCATGGGTCATCGCCATCGTGCTGATGATGTTCGGCGCGCTGGCGATCCGCAGCCTGCCGGTCTCCCAGTTCCCGGAGATCGCGCCGCCCACCGTGACGATCGCCGCCACTTACCCCGGCGCCGATGCGGAAACGCTGGAACGCACGACCACGCAGATCATCGAGCAGCAGCTCAAGGGCATCGACCACTTGCGCTACTTCTCGGCGCAGTCCTCCTCGGCGGGCCGCGTCACGATCACCCTGACCTTCGAGCAGGGCACCGATCCCGACATCGCCCAGGTCCAGGTGCAGAACAAGCTGCAGGCCGCTACCGCGCTCCTGCCGCAGGAAGTGCAGCGCCAGGGCGTTACCGTCGCCAAGTCGGCGGCCAGCTTCCTGTTGGTCGCGGCGATCTATTCCGAGGACGGCAGCCATAACGCCAACGACCTCTCGGACTATATCGTCAGCCAGGTCCAGGACCCGGTCAGCCGCATCAACGGCGTGGGCGAACTGCAGATCTTCGGCACCCAGTACGCCATGCGCGTGTGGGTCGATCCGCTCAAGCTGCGCAGCTACAACCTGACCATTTCCGACGTGAGCACCGCCATTCAGGCGCAGAACGCTCAGGTTTCGGCCGGTCAGATCGGCCAGCTTCCCGCCTCCAAGGAGCAGCAGCTCAACGCCACCGTCTCCGTACAGTCGCGCCTCCAGACGCCCGAGCAGTTCGGCAATATCCGCCTGCGCCAGGGTCAGAACGGTGCCGTCGTGCGCCTGCGCGACGTTGCGCGGGTCGAACTCGGCGCGGAAATCTACGGCTTCGACACCCAGTACAACGGCAAGCCGGCATCCGGCTTCGGCGTCAAGCTGGCTTCGGGTGCGAACGCGCTCGATACAGTCGACCTCGTGAAGGCCGAAGTCGAACGGATCGCCAAGAACTTCCCACAGGACGTGAAGGTTTCGTACCCTTACGATTCCACGCCCTTCGTTCGCCTCTCGGTCGAGCAGGTGGTCCACACCCTGTTCGAAGCGGTCGTGCTCGTCTTCCTCGTCATGTTCCTGTTCCTCCAGAACTGGCGCGCGACGATCATCCCGACGATCGCGGTTCCGGTCGTTCTGCTCGGCACCTTCGGGGTCATGCAGGCGCTTGGATACTCCATCAACACGCTAACCCTGTTCGGCATGGTGCTGGCGATCGGCCTGCTGGTCGATGACGCCATCGTCGTGGTCGAAAACGTCGAACGATTGATCCAGACGGAGCACCTGAAACCCAAGGAAGCGGCGCGCAAGTCGATGGACGAGATCAGCGGCGCGCTGATCGGCATCGGCATGGTGCTCTCCGCGGTGTTCCTGCCGATGGCTTTCTTCGGCGGCTCCACCGGCGTCATCTACCGCCAGTTCTCGATCACGATCGTGTCGTCGATGGCCCTCTCGGTGATGGTCGCGCTGATCCTGACCCCGGCGCTCTGCGCCACGATCCTCAAGCCGCACGATCCCAGCAAGAACGAAGGCAAGGGCCTGCTCGCCCGCTTCTTCCGCTGGTTCAACGAAAAGTTCGACCTCGGAACGGAGAAGTACGAGAAGGGCGTGCGCAGTTCGGCGCGCAACTGGAAGCGTTCGGGCCTGGTCTACCTGCTGATCGTGGGGGCCATGGCGCTGATCTTCTGGCGTCTCCCCAGCGGCTTCCTTCCTGACGAAGATCAGGGCACCATGATCGCGCTGGTCCAGGCGCCTCCGGGTGCCACGCTGCCGCGCACCCAGCGCGGACTTGATGTCGTGCGCGATCACTTCCTCAAGGACGAGAAGGCGAACGTCGCGTCCGTCTTCACCATCAGCGGCTTCTCGTTCAACGGCCAGGGCCAGAACGCGGGCATGGCCTTCGTCAAGCTCAAGGACTGGAAAGACCGTAGCGGCGCCGAAAACCGCGCTCCGGCACTGGTCGGGCGGGCGATGGCGAAGTTCTCGCAGTATCGCGATGCCACGATCTTCGCGCTGGTTCCCCCGGCCGTGCAGGAACTGGGCAATGCCACCGGCTTCGACTTGTGGCTGGTGGACCAGAACAATATCGGCCACGACAAGCTGATCGCCGCGCGCAACCAGCTCCTGGGCCTTGCCGCGCAGGACCAGCGCGTGGCGCAGGTCCGTCCGGTCAGCCTGGACGACGCGCCTCAGCTCGACGTCCAGATCGATCAGGACAAGGCCGGCGCGCTGGGTCTCGACCTCAGTTCGGTGAACAGCGAGATATCGACCGCCTGGGGCAGTGCCTACGTCAACGACTTCCTCGATCGCGGACGCACCAAGCGCGTCTACATCCAGGCGGACGAACCCTATCGTTCCTCTCCCGAGGGGATCGAGAACTTCTTCGTGCGTGGCAGCGACGGCCAGATGGCGCCCTTCGGTGCTTTCTCGACCCTGTCGTGGAAGACGGCTCCGGTGATCCTCACCCGCTACAACGGCCGTCCCGCCGTGCAGCTTCAGGGTGCGCCGGGCCAGGGCGTCAGCACCGGTGCGGCGATGGAAGCCATTACCGAGATGCAGCAGAAGCTGCCGCCGGGAACCGCGCTGGAATGGACCGGTCTGTCCTATGAGGAACGCCTCTCGGGCGGCCAGGCTCCTGCGCTCTATGCCCTCTCGCTCTTCGTGGTGTTCCTGTGCCTTGCAGCGCTCTACGAAAGCTGGTCGGTTCCGATCGCGGTTCTTCTGGTGGTTCCGCTCGGCGTCATCGGCGCGGTGCTGGCCGCCAAGCTGACGGGCCTCAATAACGACATCTACCTCCAGGTCGGCCTGATCACGACGATCGGTGTGTCCGCCAAGAATGCGATCCTCATCGTCGAATTCGCCGAGGAACGCGTCCAGTCCGGCATGAATGCCTTCAGTGCGGCCATCGAGGCGGCGAAGCTGCGCCTTCGTCCGATCCTCATGACCTCGCTGGCCTTCGTGTTCGGCGTGCTGCCGCTGGCGGTATCGACCGGCGCGGGCGCGGGCGGGCAGAACGCCATCGGCCGCGCGGTCGTGGGCGGCATGCTCTCCGCCACGGTCTTCGCGATCTTCCTGGTCCCGATGTTCTTCGTGGTGATCAGCCGCCTGTTCAAGCACGGCCAGACCGACCGGCATGATGAAGAAGAAGCCCATGTCGAGACCGAAGCCGGTCCCCGCTCCTCCGACGGCACCGAGCCGCAGGGAATCTGAACATGAAAAAGTCCCTTATCGCCCTGATCGCCGGCACGACGATGCTGGCAGGGTGCAACCTCGCGCCGCGTTATGAGCGGCCCGTCGGCGCCGTCCCGGCGGCTCTGCCGCAAGGCGGGGTCTACCCGGCGGCCGCCACAGACGTCGTCGACGTCAGCCGTATCGGCTGGCAAGACTTCTTCCTCGATCCGCGCCTGCGTCAGGTGATCGAGACCGGCCTTGCCAACAACCGCGATCTTCGGATCGCGGCGGCCAATGTGCTCCAGGCCCGTGCGCAGCTGAAGGTCCAGCGTTCGTCGCTCTTCCCCACCGTGAATGCGGGGGGGACGGGGACCTTCACCAACAATATCGCCGGCGCCACCGGCGGCACGGGCGGAACCGGAGCTGGCGTGGTCGGCGGGCAGGACGTCGAGATCTACTCGGTAACGGCCGGCGTCTCGGCTTTCGAACTCGATCTCTTCGGTCGTATCCGCAACCTGACCCGCGCGGCGCAGGAACAGTTCTTCGCCAGCGAGGAAGCGCAGCGTTCCACCAGGATCAGCCTGATCGCGGAAATCGCGACGGCCTGGCTGACCATGGCTTCGGACAACGAGCAGCTTCGGCTTTCGCGCGAAACGCTGAAGACCTTCGAGGAAACCCTGCGGCTCACCCGTGAGCAGTTCCGCATCGGCGTGGGTTCGGAGCTTGAGGTGCGGCAGGCCGACACCAACTATCAGGCCGCCGTGAACGACATCGCCGCGCTCGAAGCCAGTGTCGCGCTGGACCAGAACGCGCTCAACCTGCTGGTCGGCACCACCGTGCCGCAGGAGCAGCTTCCCGCCGGGCTGTCCGCCGATCCCGTCACGCGCGATGCGCTGCCGTCGGACGTCTCTTCCGATGTCCTTCTGCGCCGTCCCGACGTGCTGGAGGCCGAGCACAAGCTGATCGCCGAAAACGCGAACATCGGCGCCGCGCGCGCCGCGTTCTTCCCGACGATCTCGCTTACCGGTACGATCGGCACGATCAGCACGGCGCTGTCGGGCCTCTTCAAGAGCGGCACGTTCACTTACACCGGCTCGCCCGGTGCCACGCTTCCGCTGTTCGACGGCGGCCAGCGCTCGGGTGACCTGGCCTATGCCAAGGCATCGCAGGCGGCGGCGGTGGCCACTTACGAAAAGGCCATCCAGACGGCCTTCCGCGAAGTGTCGGACGCTCTGGCCCAGCGCGGCAAGATCGGCGACCAGATCCGCGCGCAGACCAACCGGGCGGAGTCGGCGCAAGTCGCCGCGCGGCTTTCCGATGCGCGTTTCAAGGCCGGGGTGGATTCGTTCCTGACCTCGCTCGATGCCCAGCGCACAGCCTATGCCGCAGAACAGCAGCTCGTCACCACGCGCCTCTCGCAGTCGAGCAATCTGGTGGAGCTTTACCGTTCGCTGGGCGGTGGGCTTGGCGATCCGCAAAGCGCGGCAGCGGCTCCTTCGCCGCAGAACTGAAGCCGATGCCGGGCCTGCGGCGAACTCCGGTTCGCCCAGGTCCGGCAGGCATTTTTCCGTCCTTGGGTGCCCCGCTCCCCGGTGAAGGGGCTGGACATGCCGGAAACCGGCGCCAAAGACGGACATCATGAAATTCAGCCGATCCGATCTCGCGGATTTCGCCTATTTCCTGGCGATCGCGCGCAATCGCAGTTTCCGCCGCGCCAGTCTGGAACTGGGCATAAGCGCTTCGGCTCTCAGCCATGCGATCAAGGGGCTGGAGGATCGTCACGGCGTTCGCCTGCTCAACCGCACGAACCGCAGCGTCACGCTGACGGCAGCCGGTGAGGCGTTCCGGGACGCGATCTCCGAGCATTTCGACGCCATCGATCACGCCGCCGAAGTGCTGAACCGCTTTCGGGACGCGCCGGCCGGCAGAATCCGCCTGAACGTGCCCGAGGATGCCGCCGAACTCCTGCTGGCGCCGGTCCTGCCCGTCTTCATCGAGCGCTATCCCGATATCGAGATCGACCTCTCCATCGACAACCGCATGGTCGACGTGATCGAACAGGGTTTCGATGCCGGGATTCGATATGGTGGTACGGTGCCGGAAGACATGATCGTCCAGCGTCTGTCCCCCCCGATGCGCTGGGTCGTGGCCGGTTCGCCTGCCTATTTCGAACGCTTCGGCGTGCCGGAAAGGCCGGAGGACCTGATGCGCCATCGTTGCATGAAAATCAGGCTTGGCAACGACCGCATCTATCACTGGGAATTCGAGAAGGGCGAGGAATCCGCCGTGATCGCGGTTCCCGGCCCCGTCACGATCGGCAATTCGCGGATCGGCCTGCACATGGCGCTCAGCGGCGCGGCGCTGATCTATGCCGCGGAGCCATCGATCGCGGCCCAAGTCGAAGCGGGGGAACTTCGGGTCGTCCTGTCCGAATGGGGTTCCATGGGCGGTGCGTTTCATGTCTATTATTCCAGCCGCAGACAGGTACCCTCCGGCCTTCGCCTGCTGGTGGACCTCATTCGCGAGATTCGGCCGCTCGGGCTATAGGGCCTGTGGTCGATGATGAATTCCACTCATCGCTGCGTTCGACGCGCGCGGGGGTGATATGCATTCGATTGCCGCCTAATTTGCTGTCCGTGGCGAATTTTCGCCATCTCCTTTCAGAATTTGGGAATTAGCAACCATGACCAAAGCTTTCGGTGCCGTCACCGAGAAGACACCGCTGGTGGCGCTCGACATCGAACGCCGGGCGCCCGGTGCGCACGACGTTGCGATCGACATCGCGTTCTGCGGCGTGTGCCACTCCGACTTGCACCAGGCGCGCGGCGAGTGGGCCGGTACGCTCTATCCCTGCGTTCCCGGGCACGAGATCGTCGGCCACGTCAGCGCGGTCGGCAGCGACGTCACGGCCTTCAAGGTGGGTGACACCGTCGGCGTCGGCTGCATGGTCGACAGCTGCCAGCACTGCGCTGCCTGCGACGAGGGGCTTGAGCAATATTGCGACAACGGCTTCGTCGGCACCTACAACGGCACCACCGCCGATGCGCCGGGCCACACTCTGGGCGGCTATTCCCAGGGCATCGTCGTCAACGACAAGTTCGTGCTGAAGATCAATCATTCCGCCGAGCAGCTTGCCGCGGTGGCGCCGCTGCTCTGCGCGGGCATCACCACCTGGTCGCCGCTGCGCCACTGGAATGCGGGTCCGGGCAAGAAGGTCGGCATCGTCGGCATCGGTGGTCTCGGCCATATGGGCGTAAAGCTGGCGCACGCGCTGGGCGCGCATGTCGTTGCCTTCACGACTTCGGAAAGCAAGCGCGAAGCCGCGCTGGCACTGGGCGCCGACGAAGTGGTCGTGTCGCGCAGCGCGGACGAGATGGCGGCACATGCCAACAGCTTCGATTTCATCCTGAATACCGTGGCCGCTAGCCACGATCTCGATGCCTTCACCGCGCTGTTGAAGCGGGACGGGACCATGACCCTGGTGGGCGTGCCCGAGCACCCGCATCCCTCGCCCAATGTCGGGGCCCTGATCTTCCGTCGCCGGTCGATCGCCGGTTCGCTGATCGGCGGGATCGCCGAAACGCAGGAAATGCTCGACTTCTGCGCGGAAAAGGGTGTCGTCGCGGATATCGAGATGATCGACATCAAGGACATCAACGAGGCCTACGATCGCATGCAGAACAGCGACGTAAAGTACCGCTTCGTGATCGATAACGCCACGCTCTGAGTCTGCGTCTTCCGCGCCTCCGGCCATCGATGCCGGGGGCGCGGACGTTCTGCTCGATTACCTTCAGCTTATAGCCAAAAGCCGGTTCCGATTGGCGCATTCCCGGCGATGCGGGCAGGATGCCCGCATGGATAGATCGATCGCCCTTATCGGGTTCGGAGAGGCCGGGTCGACGTTCGCGGGAGCTGTAGACTGGGCCGGGCAAGCCCGCGCCTTCGACATTCTTCCCGCGCGCCGCGAGGTCATGGCCGAACTCGGCATCACCGTCTGCGGCAGCGCGGAGCAAGCGCTTGCGGGCGCCTCGCTGGTGCTTTCGCTCGTTACCGCAGATGCCGCGCCGCTGGTGGCGGAAGAGGTTGCGCCGCTCCTGGGCGAGGGCGCGCTGTTCTGCGACATGAACTCCGTTGCGCCGGGCACCAAGCGGGCCGCCGCCAAGGCTATTGCTGCCGGCAAGGGGCGATATGTGGACGTGGCCGTGCTCGCCCCGGTCAATCCCGCGCGGATGAAGGTGCCGCTGCTGGTTTCCGGCGCCGATGCCGCCGAGGCGCAAGCCGCGCTGGAGGCAGTGGGCTTCACCAATGTCCGCACCGTGGGCGCCGATGTTGGCCGGGCTTCGGCGATTAAGCTGGTGCGCTCGGTCATGGTCAAGGGGCTTGAGGCGCTGACCGCCGAGATGATGATGGCCGCCCATGCCGAAGGCGTGGCGGACGAAGTGCTAGCCTCGCTCGACGCCAGCGAGAAGGCCATTTCCTGGACGGAGCGAGCGGACTACAATCTCGACCGCATGCTGGTCCACGGCCGCCGCCGCGCCGCCGAGATGGACGAGGCTGCGGAAATGCTCCGTTCGCTGGGCATTCCGCCGCTCATGACCGAAAATACCGTCGCCTGGCAGCAGGCGCTGGGTGCGCTGGGCATTGCGCCGCCGCCCGAAGGATTCGAAGCCAAGCTGACGGCAGCCGTCGCGGCGGGCGTACTCAAGGGAGAGAATTGAGCATGTCGCTCATCATCGACTGTCACGGACATTATACCGTCCTGCCCAAGGCGCACGACGCCTGGCGCGAGGCGCAGATCGCGGCTTTCAAGGCCGGTGAGGAAGCGCCGCCGTACCCCGAGATTTCCGACGCGGAGATCCGCCAGACCATCGAGGACAACCAGCTTCGCCTCATCAAGGAGCGCGGCGCCGATCTTACCGTGTTCAGCCCGCGCGCCAGCGCCATGGCGCACCATGTCGGCGATCAGGCCATGTCAGTGGCCTGGGCGGTTCACTGCAACAATCTTATCGCCCGCGTGGTGAACATGTTCCCCGAGACGTTCGTGGGCGTATGCATGCTACCGCAGAGCCCCAAGGCGGACCTGTCCGCCTCGGTGAAGGAGCTGCGCCGCTGCGTCGAGGAACTGGGCTTCATCGGCTGCAACCTCAATCCCGATCCGGGCGGCGGCCACTTCGAGCATCCGCCGCTGACCGACGAATACTGGTTCCCGATCTACGAGGCGATGAGCGAGCTGGACGTTCCGGCGATGATCCACGTTTCCGGATCGTGCAACCCGGCGATGCATGCCACCGGCGGCTTCTACATCGCGGCGGACACCGTGGCCTTCATGCAGCTGATGCAGGGCGATCTCTTCGCCCGGTTCCCCAAGCTGCGCTTCATCATCCCGCACGGCGGCGGCGCGGTGCCGTACCACTGGGGCCGCTATCGCGGTCTGGCGGACATGCTGAAGAAGCCTTCGCTTGACGAATACATCATGAACAACGTGTTCTTCGACACTTGCGTCTACCACCAGCCGGGCGTGAACCTGCTGGCCGACGTGATCGACAACAAGAACATCCTGTTCGGCTCCGAAATGGTCGGCGCGGTGCGCGGGATCGACCCGCAGACCGGCTTCTACTTCGACGATACCAAGCGCTATGTCGACGCGCTCGACATCTCCGATGAGGAGCGCCACGCGATCTTCGAAGGCAACGTGCGCAAGGTCTTCCCGCGCCTTGACGCCAAGCTCAAGGAACGTGGCCTGTGACCGACAAGAACCCTTGCGAGAACGCGGGTGGACCCATCGACATCCATGCCTATCTCGGTGAGTTCGACGATATTCCCGGCACGCGCGTCTACACGGCGAAGCGCGCGCGGCAGGGCTATCACCTGAACCAGTTCGCGATGAGCCTGATGAAGGCCGAAAACCGCGAGCGCTGGAAGGCGGACGAGCGGGCCTATCTCGACGAATGGCCGATGACCGAGGAGCAGAAGCAGGGCGTTCTCGCCCGCGACTACAACCGCCTGCTTGATCTGGGCGGCAACATCTACTTCCTCGCCAAGGTCTTCTCGACCGATGGCCTGAGCTTCCTTCAGGCCGTCTCGACGATGACCGGCATGAAGCTGGAAGACTATCAGGCGATGATGATCGCCGGGGGCCGCTCGCCCGAGGGCCAGCGGTCGATCAAGGAGCACCGCTAAGATGGCCCGCATTACGCACGGCATCGCCTGCAGCCACATCCCGGCGCTGGGCGTCGCGTCCGACTTCGACAAGTGGGAAGATCCCTACTGGAAGCCGATCCAGCAAGGCTTCGCGCCCACCCAGAAGTGGGAAGCGGAGAACCTGCCGGACGTCGTGATCCTGGTCTACAACGATCACGCCTCGGCTTTCGACATGAAGATCATCCCGACCTTCGCGATCGGCTGCGGCGAAAGCTACAAGCCGGCGGACGAGGGCTGGGGCCCGCGCGAAGTGCCCGACGTGGAAGGCCACCCGGATCTTGCCTGGCACATCGCCCAGAGTCTGATCCTCGACGAATTCGACATGACCATCATCAATGAGATGGATGTCGATCACGGCCTTACCGTTCCCCTGTCGATGATGTTCGGCAAGCCGGCAAAGTGGCCGGTGAAGGTGATCCCGCTGGCGGTCAATGTCGTCACCTACCCGCCGCCGTCGGGCAACCGCTGCTGGGCACTGGGCGAGGCGATCGCGCGCGCCGTCGAAAGCTTCCCGGAAGACCTTAACGTGCAGGTCTGGGGCACCGGCGGCATGAGCCATCAGCTTCAGGGTCCGCGCGCGGGCCTGATCAATGCCGAGTGGGACAACATGTTCCTCGACAAGCTTTCGGGCGACACGCAGGAACTGCGGTGCATTCCGCATATCGAATACCTGCGCGAAACCGGCAGCGAAGGCATCGAGATGGTCATGTGGCTGATCATGCGCGGCGCGCTGGGCAAGGAAACGCGCGAACTGCTGCGTTTCTACCACGTGCCCGCCAGCAACACGGCGGTCGGCCATATCGTGCTGGAGCCGGTGAACGGTGACGTGCCGCCCTCGGCCACGGTCGAAGGCGCGGCCACTCAAGAACAGATCGACTGATCGATTCCGCGTGCCGGTGGTTGACGCCGGCACGCCCTTTGTCTTTGACAGACACCCCAAGGAGATTCCCATGCGTATTGCCCTCGTAGGCGCCGGCGCTTTCGGTGAAAAGCACCTCGACGGCCTCAAGAACATCGACGGCGTAGAGATCGCCTCGGTCATTTCGCGCAATGCCGAGCAGGCTGCCGAAGTCGCCGCCAAGTACGGCGCGCCGCACTCCGGCACCGATCTGGCCGAAGTGCTGGCCATGCCCGATGTCGATGCCGTGATCCTCTGCACCCCCACGCAGATGCACGCCGAACAGGCCATCGCCTGCATGAACGCCGGCAAGCATGTCCAGGTCGAGATTCCGCTGTCGGACAGCTGGGCCGATGCCGAAGCCGTGGTGGCGAAGCAGCAGGAAACCGGCCTGGTCTGCATGGTCGGCCACACCCGCCGCTTCAATCCTTCGCACCAGTACGTGCACAACAAGATCACCGCGGGTGAGTTCAACGTCCAGCAGATGGACGTGCAGACCTACTTCTTCCGCCGCAAGAACATGAACGCCAAGGGCCAGCCGCGCTCGTGGACGGACCACCTGCTGTGGCATCACGCCGCGCACACGATCGACCTCTTCGCCTACCAGTCGGGCAAGATCGTCGCCGCCAATGTGCTGCAGGGCCCGAAGCACCCGGAACTGGGCATCGCCATGGACATGTCGATCCAGCTCAAGGCTGAGACCGGCGCGATCTGCACGCTCTCGCTCTCGTTCAACAACAACGGCCCGCTCGGCACCTTCTTCCGCTACATCGGCGACAGCGAGACCTACATCGCGCGCTACGACGATCTGGTGAACGGCCGTGAAGAGCCGATCGACCTCACCGGCGTGACCGTGTCGAACAACGGCATCGAACTGCAGGACCGCGAATTCGTCGCCGCCATCCGCGAAGGGCGTGAGCCCAACTCGTCGGTCGGCAAGGTGCTCGATTGCTACCGCGTGATCGGCGAACTGGCCGAGAGCCTCGAAGCGCAGGACGGCTGGTCCTGATCATGGAAAAGCGCCTCCTCGCGGGCCGTCCGGTCCACTCCGTCGGTCTCGGTTGCATGAATGTGGCCTGGGCCTACGGCAATCCGCCGTCTCGCGAGGAGGCGGTCGCGCTGTTCCGCCATGCGCTGGACGCGGGCTGCGATCACTTCGACACCGCCAATATCTATGGCATGGGGCTGAGCGAGGAGATCCTCGGCGAAGCGATCATGGACCGGCGCGGCGAGTTCGTGCTGGCCTCCAAGACCGGCATCCTGATCGACGGCGCCCGCCGCGGCATCGACTGCGCGCCGGAGAGCATCACCGCCTCGCTCGACGCCAGCCTGAAGCGGCTCGGCACCGATCACATCGATCTGTTCTACATGCACCGTTTCGACCCGAAGGTGCCGATTGCCGACTCGGTGGGCGCCATGGTGCGCGCGATCGAGGCGGGCAAGATCGGCGCTTATGGCGTGTCCGAATGGTCCACCGCGCATATCCGCGAGGCCCACGCGGTGCATCCGGTGGCGGCGGTGCAGACCGAATATTCGCTCTGGACCCGCAACGTGGAGCTGGGCGTGCTGGATGCCACGCGAGACCTCGGGATTGCGCTCGTCGCCTTCTCGCCCGTCGCGCGCGGGGCGCTGGGCGGTGAACTGACTGACGTGAACACGCTCACCGAAAAGGACCTGCGCCGCGCATTCCCGCGCTTCATGGGCGAGAACTGGGCGCACAACCTCGCGCTGATCGAGGAGTTCAACGCACTCGCCTCGTCGATCCGCGTCACCCCGGCGCAGTTGGCGTTGGCATGGGTTCTCGCGCAGGCCGAGCATGTCCATGCCATCCCCGGTACCCGCTCGATTGCCCACTTCGACGACAACCACGTCGCTGCCGCGCTGGAAATCGACGCGGGCATTCTGGAGCAGGCGGGCGAACTGATGAACCAGCAGACCATCGCCGGTCATCGTTACCCGGACATGATCAAGCCGACCATCGACACTGAGGACTACGTTTGAGGCGGTGACGGAACCAAGGGTTCCGGGGTCGGTTCTGAGGGCATGGACGATGCCCCGACCGACCCCGAGCCTTCCGAGGAACTGGCCCACGACGATCCCGAGCGCCAGGAAAGCGACCGCGAGATCGAGCGGGACGAGGCCGGTCTTACCCGCCACGAACGCGGGCAGATCAAGGACAACCTGCGGCTCTCCGCCCGCACTGTCTTCTCGGTCATCCGGCGGGAGGGCGAGGAGGAACTGCACCGCCCGGCGATGTCGCTCTGGTGGTCGGGCATGGCCGCCGGGATCGGCATTTCCACCTCGGTCTTTGCGCAAGGGCTGCTCCATAACGCCTTCGAAACGCATCCGCACCGGGAGCTTATCGCCGCCTTCGGCTATGCCATGGGCTTCGTGCTGGTGGTGCTTTCCCGCCTGCAACTCTTCACCGAGAATACGCTGACGGCGGTACTGCCGCTGCTCGCCGGGCCGAACGGAGAGCGGCTATGGCGCACGGCACGCTTATGGGCGGTGGTGCTGGCGGCCAATCTCTTCGGCACGTTCCTGACGGCACTGCTGATTGACGTTCTGGTCGATCCCGCGCATCCCACGCTGGCCGGGATGCTCGCCGTGTCGCGCAAAGCGGCGGAGGCGAGCGGTACGGCGGCCCTGCTGGACGGCATTCCGGCGGGCTTCTTCATTGCCGCCTTCGTCTGGATGCTACCCAGTTCGAAAGGCTTCGAGATCTTCGTCGTCGCGCTATTCACCTGGCTGATCGCGGCGGGTGGCTTCACCCATGTCGTGGCCGGGTCCACCGAGATGTTCCTGTTGGCGTTCCACGGCGAAATGGCGATGGGCGAGGTCTTCGGGACGCATCTACTGCCCACGCTTGTCGGCAATGTGGTGGGCGGGACCGGCCTTTTCGCGCTATTGGCCTATGCGCAGATCAAGGGCGAAATCTGAATGACCTGGGGGACGGCTTAGGCTAGATCGGAAGCATGGACGGCGCCGAACTCATCCCCGTTTCCCGCAGCCATTACGGCATGGGCCGGGATGCAGGCGAAACGCTTGCCGTGCCGGTCGAGGCTCCCGTGGCCATAGAGACCAACGGTATCGCTTATGCCGTAATGATGGCCACGCCCGTCGAGATCGAGGATTTCGTAACCGGCTTCCTCATGTCCGAAGGGCTGGCGGCGGCGGACGAGGTCGGAGAAGTGGTCGTCCATTCGGTCGAGAATGGCGAATGGGGCAGGGGCTATGTCGCGCGCGTCAACCTTCCGCCCGAACGCCTCTCGCTGATCGTCGAACGCGCGCGCAGGCGCACGGGCGACAGTTCCTGCGGCATTTGCGGCATCGAGGGCGTGGAAGCCGCCTTGCGCCGCCTGCCGCCCCTATCACGCCGAAGCGGGGCCAGCCCCGAGGCGATCCGGCGCGGTCTCGATGCCATGGGCGGCATGCAGCTATTGGGCCGCGAAACCCGCGCGACTCACGCCGCCGCTTTCTGCAACGAGGACGGGGAATTGCTGGCGATCCGTGAGGATGTCGGCCGCCACAACGCGCTCGACAAGCTGATCGGCGCCCTGGCGCGCAGTGGGGCTCGGGGCGGCATCGACCCGGCGCAGGGCTTCGTCGTCATGACCTCGCGCTGTTCCTACGAATTGGTCGAGAAGACCGTGCGGGCGGGTATTCCGCTATTGGTGACGATCTCCGCCCCCACCGATCTTGCCGTGAGGCGCGCGCGGGCGGCGGGCCTCTCGCTCTGCGTCGTGGCGCGCGACGATGCCATGTTGGTGGTGGGCGATACCCAGCCTTCCGACGAAAGAGCCACGCCGCTCGTCGAACCGTAAACCCGGCCATTCCTGTTTCGCTTGTAGTTTTTTCGGCCTGACCTAGATTTGGCTGAGACGACTACATTCGAAGGACGGGATTTTCCTAGATGGCTACGACGACCGATCAGGCGACCTCAGGTGAACTGAAGCTGACGCCTCCCGATCCGGTGCCGGTGGTGCAGCCTGAAAGGGCCGCCGGTCTCGTGCCGGTGGGCGATGAGCAGAAGTCCAAGTTGCAGGTGCGCGTTGATGAATTCGTCGACGATCTTGTCACGCAGGACGTGAACTCGCCCGAATTCGGCCGCCGGGTCGACCAGATCACCAACATGGGCCGCAAGGAAATCGCCGAGGCCTCGGGCCAGTCCAACCGCTTCCTCGACCGCCCGGTGCGCGCGATGGACAAGGACGCTGGTGTCGGCGCCGACCTTGCCGAACTGCGCCGCACGGTGGAGGACCTCGACCCCTCGACCAAGGGCGACCTGCTCTCGCGCCGCAAGATCTTCGGGATCATCCCGATGGGCAGCAAGCTGCGCAACTACTTCGACAGCTACTCCAGCGCGCAGGGCCACATCAGCGCGATCCTCGCCCGCCTGCAGGGCGGCAAGGACGAGCTGCTGATGGACAATGCCGCCATCGACGTGGAGCGCCAGAACCTTTGGGCGGCGATGGGCAAGCTCGAACAGATGATCTTCATGTCGAAGGCGCTGGACGAGACGCTTGAGCAGAAGGCCGCCGACCTCGACCATGTCGATCCGGCCAAGGCCAAAGCTGTGCGTGAAAGCGCGCTGTTCTACGTGCGCCAGCGCACGCAGGACCTGCTGACGCAGATGGCGGTTTCGGTGCAAGGCTACCTCGCGCTCGATCTGGTCAAGAAGAACAACGTCGAACTGATCAAGGGCGTCGATCGCGCCTCCACCACTACCGTCGGTGCGCTGCGCACGGCGGTGACCGTGGCGCAGGCGATGGCCAACCAGAAGCTGGTGCTGGACCAGATCACTGCGCTCAACACCACCACCGCGCGGATCATCGACGGCACCGGCCAGATGCTGAAGGACAATACCGCGCGCATTCACGAGCAGGCGGCGAACTCCACGATCCCGCTCGAAACGCTCAGCCGCGCGTTCCAGAACATCTACGATACGATGGATTCGATCGACACCTTCAAGATGCAGGCGCTCGATTCGATGAAGCAGACGGTGCAGTCGCTGGAAGGCGAAGTCACAAAGTCCAAGGCCTATATTGCCCGCGCGCAGGGGCAGGCCGAAGGCGCGTCGTCCGGCGATGGAAAGGCGGCCAAGGCGCTTCTGGAGGCGCTCGACTGACCGATGGCCAATCCCGTTACGCCCCGGAATCGTAGTGCCGTGAACCAGGAGATTATTCGTGCCGCACGCCGACAGCGCGCGGCACGGCTCTACAACGCTCGCAAGGAGCGCTGGAGCTTCCGCTGGCGGCGTCTGCGCCGGGCGTTCCTGGCGCTGTTCGGCATCTTCATCGCGGCGCTGACCGCCGGACTGGTCCTGGGCGGCCTGTCGTTCACCACGACAGTATTGACCACGCTGCTCGCCTTCGCGGTATTCATCGTGCTTTCGATCTACCCGTCCACACCGAAGCTGCGCGCCGAGCAGCTCGGCGATGCCACTCTGCCGGAACTGGCGGGATCGACCGAGCTCTGGCTTGAAAGCCGCCGCCGCGCGCTGCCCAGCGCGGCCGTCGATGCGGTGGACATGATCGGGGTGCGGCTGGAGCAGATCGCGCCGCAACTCGCCGCCCTGCAAGAAACCGGCGCCGCCGCGCGCGAGGTGCGCAAGCTGCTGTCGGAGCACCTCCCTTCGCTGGTGGACAGCTATACCCGCATTCCCGCCGAACTGCGCAACCGGCCCCACGCGGGCGGCACCACGCCTTCGCAGCAACTGGTCGAGGGACTGGACGTGATCGCCGGGCAGATCGAGGCGATGAGCCACGACCTTTCGCGCGGCGACCTCGATGCCCTGGCAACGCGCGGGCGCTTCCTCGAAACCAAGTACGTCGATTCCCGCGACGATGCTTGAGCTGCTGACGCGGGCGGGAAGCCTGCCTTTTTCGGTCGCTCTGGCGCTGATGCTGATGTTCGCGCTGCTCCAGATCGTGGGCGCGGGGGATTTCCTCGGCGGCGATGCCGATGTGGACGTGCATGGCGGGGTTCATGCCGATGCCAGTGTCGATGCCGGTTTGCTTTCGATCCTTGGCATAGGCCGCGTACCCTTCCTGATGTGGCTGATGGTGCTGCTCACCGTGTTCGGCCTTCTGGGCATTTCCGTCCAGGAACTGCTGCTGGCCCTGACCGGACAGACCTGGAGTGCCTGGCTGGTGGCGCCTGTCGTCGGTTTCGCGGCATTGCCGATCACGGGCGCGCTTTCGCGTGGGCTTGGTCGGATCATCCCGCAGGACGAGACGAGCGCGATCGATGTGGCGATCCTGGTCGGGCGCGAGGCGGAAATCCTGGTCGGGACGGCGACGGCAGGCAATCCGGCGCGGGGACGCGTCTTCGACCATTACGGGCAGCCCCATAACGTCATGGTGGAGCCGGACATGGCCGATCAGCGCTTCGTACAAGGCGAAAGGGTCCTGTTGGTGCGGCGCGAGGGCGAGCTCTTTAAGGCTATCGCCAGGGGCGACCACTATCTGCCGCGGCTCGATTGAGAGCCGGCGCCATCGGCATGTGACAAAGGCGGTTAAAGCTCTGAAATCGGTGCGGTTGGAGCCGGTTTTTGTGGGAGAATGCGGCCGGTTCTGATAGCGTCCCCGGCAGGTTTGAACGCGTCTGCGAGCGGCGGAAACCGCGCGGCGCAAGGGGGAGTATTTCTACATGCAAGACCTCGTCGGTATTGCGACACTGGCCGGCATTGCACTCGTTCTGTTTCTGGCGCTCGGGCTCATGCTGGCGCGTCTCTACAAGCGGGCATCGAAGGAAATCGGCTTCGTCCGTACCGGATTCGGGGGCGAAAAGGTGGTGATGAACGGCGGCGCGCTGGTCCTGCCCGTGTTCCATGAAACGATGCCGGTGAACATGAATACCGTGCGCCTTGCCGTGGAGCGCAAGAACCAGGACGCGCTGATCACGCTCGACCGTCTGCGCATCGACGTGAAGGCTGAATTCTACGTCCGCGTCCGGCCCGATGCCGGCGCCATCGCCATGGCGGCCCAGACGCTCGGCGCGCGTACCATGCACCCGGAAGCGCTCAAGGAACTGGTCGAAGGCAAGTTCGTGGACGCGCTGCGCTCGGTTGCGGCGGGCATGACCATGAACCAGCTTCACGAACAGCGCGCGGATTTCGTGCAGAAGGTGCAGCAGGTTTCCTCGTCCGACCTCGCGATGAACGGGCTTGAGCTGGAATCGGTTTCGCTGACCGGTCTCGACCAGACGTCTATCGAGCACTTCAACGCCAACAACGCTTTCGACGCCGAAGGCCTTACCAAGCTGACCGAGCAGATAGAACTGCGCAAGAAGGCGCGCAACGACATCGAGCAGGACACCCGCGTCCAGATCGAGCAAAAGAACCTCGAAGCGGATCGCCAATCGCTTTCGATCCAGCGCGAGAACGAGTTCGCCCGCCTCGACCAGGAGCGCGAAGTGGAAATGCGCCGCGCCGAGCAGGCCGCCGAAGTCGCGCGGGAACAGGCGCTGCGCGGCCGCGAGGCGGAGGAAGCGCGGATCGTCGCCAAGCAGCAGGTCGATTCCCAGCAGATCGAGGCGGACCGCACTATCCAGCAGGCCAAGATCGCGCAGGCGCAGGCGGTCGAACTGGCACGTCAGGGCCAGCAGATCGCGATCCAGAACAAGAGCCGCGAGGAAAGCCAGGCCAAGGCCGAGGCGGACGAGGCCCGCGCCAAGGCCGTCGCCGCCGAGGAACAGGTCGTCACTAGCCGCGAAACCGAGATTGCCGAACGCGCCAAGCGTATCGAACTGATCGAGGCCACCAAGGAAGCCGAGCGGCAGGCTATTTCGGTCAAGGTGCAGGCCGAAGCGGAAAAGGAAGCGGCATCGAACCGCGCCGAGGCCGCCCGTCTGGAGGCCGAAGGCGAGGCCGAGGCAGAGAAGCTGCGCGCCGAAGCCGCGCGCGTCCGCTTCGAGGTGGAAGCCGCCGGTCAGCGCGCGATCAACGAAGCGGCGAACCTGCTTTCGTCCGACCAGATCTCGCTCCAGATGAAGATGGCGCTGCTCAAGGTGCTGCCGGAAGTCGTGCGCGAAAGCGTTCGGCCGCTCGAAGCGATCGACTCGATCAAGATCGTGCAGGTGGACGGCCTTACCCAGAAAGGCGGCTCGGCCGCTTCGGCGTCGGTGGGCGGTTCCGGGGGCGGTTCGGGCAATCTCGCCAACGACGCCGTCAGCGCGGCACTGGCTTACCGCGCGCAGGCGCCGGTGATCGACGGGCTGATGAAGGAACTTGGCCTGGACGGAGCCTCGCTTGCCAGTCTCGTCCAGGGTGCGGTGCAAGTGCCCGGACCTGTGGCCGCGCCAGTGCATGCACCGGCGAATGACGCCAGCGCCGCCAAGTTCAGCGAAGCGGAGTAATCAAGCCTGCATCATCGGTGGAACGGTAGCCTGCCGTTTCGCGACCTTACCGCCCCGGCACCCGCCTTTTCGGCGTGTCGGGGCGCCGGGTTTCAAGCAGGCTCGCGGCGAACTTAGCCGAGCGCGAGACGCCCCAAAATTCCCCCATCCACCTTGATGTCGCAGCCGCTGACATAGGATGCCCCCGGCGAGCAGAGGAATTCGGCGACCGAGGCGATCTCGTCGCCCGTGCCCTGACGTCCTAGCGGCGTCATGCCCATCATTCGCACCATCTGCTCGCTTGCCTTGGCTTCGGCGCGGCTCATTTCGGTGTCGATGAAGCCGGGAGCAATCGAGACGATGCGCAGGCCCCGCGCACCGAATGCAGCGGCTTCACGGCCGACCAGCCCGATCACGGCGCGCTTCGACAGGGTATAGCCCATGCCTGGATCGGTCGCGAACCGGTCAACTCCGTCGCGGCCCTTGCCAGCGACGAGATCGCCGACGGCGGCAATCATCGCCGGGTCGGGAATGAGATAGGCCGACATGGACGAAACCAGCACCGCGCAGCCGCCCTCCTCGAACCGAGGCAACAAGGCCGCAACCAGCCGTTCTGTGGCGAAATAATTGACCTCGAGAATGCGCTGCGCCTCGGCCATCGTGGGCGAGAGACCGGCGGTGTGGATCAGCGCGAAGAGCGGGGCGTCGCCCAGCGAATCAAGCAGTTGCCGGGTAAACTCGGGTGCAGCGATATCGCCTGCAAGGGTGGAGACCCGCGTGCCGCCTTCGCGTAGTTCGGTGGCCATGTCCTCCAGCCTCTCGGCATTCACGTCGCAAAGCAGCAGCGGGCGATCCTGCGCGGCGAAGCGGGCGGCGACGGGTCGGCCCATGCCTCCGGCCGCTCCCGTGACGATGACGGTGGCGCTCATGACCTCTCCTTCAGGTGCCGTGATCCGGCATTCCGCGAGTTGGTAACCGGAGCGCCGCCCAGCCGCTACCCTTGAGCGGACTCATCGCCCAGGGGAATAAGATACAGTGTCGCTCATAGTGCTTGCATTGCGCGTCGTCGTCGTTCCATCTTCGCTGTGCGAGCCGTGATCACGACGGCGGGCAGGCGGGAGAACGGGAATGCTGATGACGGGAGAGCAGCATGTCGCGGCGCCGCGCCGAAAGGTGTGGGATGCCCTGAACGATCCGGCGGTTCTCGCGCAGTGCATTCCCGGCTGCCAGAGTCTCGACAGGGCCGCAGACGATCGCTTCGTTGCCGTGGCCGAGGTCAGGATTGGCCCGATCGGCGCGCGTTTCAAAGGGCAGGTGCAACTGTCCGAACTGGACGCGCCCAACGGTTACACCATCACCGGTTCCGGCAATGGCGGTATTGCCGGCAATGCCAAGGGCGGTGCGAAAGTGCGCCTCAAGGATAGCGAGGGCGGCACGCTCGTCGCCTACGAGGTCGAAGCGGAAGTGGGCGGCCGCATGGCGCAGCTTGGCGGGCCGATCATCGATGCGACGGCCCGAAATCTGGCTGGCAAGTTCTTCATGCGGTTCGGAGAGGTCGTCACGGGGGACGGCCCGGCGCCGGTTGTTGCGGGGGAGCACGCAGCCGGCGCCGGTCATGCCGCTTCCGCAGCACCGGTTGCGCCGGCCTTGCCCAAAGTCGCATCAACGCAAGGTATCTGGGGTTGGGTGGCCGCGCTGGTCATGGCGTTGATAGCGGGTTTCCTGCTCGGCGCGCGCGGATTGCAGACGGAAATGCTAGCGGTTGGGGTCCTTCTGATCGTGACGGCAGCGGCGGCATTCGAGGCAGGAAGACGGCAATGTCTTGGGGCGCGGGGCCTTCGAGACGGAGCATCGCGTTGAAGCCCGCGCCTTTCGATTATGTTCGTCCTGCCAGCGTGCGGGAAGCGTGCGGCATTCTGGCCGAAGCGGGCGGCGGCGCTACGGTGATCGCCGGGGGGCAGACGCTGATGCCCTTGCTGAACTTGCGGATGAGCCAGCCGTTCATTCTGGTGGACATTGCAGGAATTGAGGACATTCAGGGCGTTTCGGCCGTGCCGGGTGGGCTGCGGGTCGGCGCGATGACGCGGCAGGCCGACGGCTTGACCGACGCCTTGCTTGCGGCCCGGCTTCCAGCGATGGTCATGGCGCTGGAGCATGTCGGCCACCATCAGACGCGCAATCGCGGGACCGTGGGCGGCTCCATCGCGCTGGGAGAACCCGCTGCCGAAATGCCGGCCACTGCAGTCGCCTTGGGAGCAACGATGGAAATCGCCTCCCTGCGCGGTATCCGTCAGGTTGCCGCTGCCGATTTCTATCTCGGCCCTTACATGACGGCACTCGAACCGGATGAGCTTCTGACCGGTGTGATCTATCCGCACTGGCCCGAGGGGCATCTGGTCCTGTTCCGTGAGGTCGCGCGGCGGCCGGGGGACTTCGCGCTGCTGGGGATGACCGGTGCGGCGGTTCTGGAGGACGGCGCCGTGGCGCGGATCGGCCTGGCCTGGTTCGGAATGGGGCCGACGCCGATCCGCATGGTGCAGGCCGAGAATGCGCTTCTGGGCCAAGCATTGACCGATATCGATCCAGACACCGTCGCCCGGCTGGCGGTGGCAGACGCTGCGCCATTCGATGACCATCATGTCAGTGCGGAATATCGCCGTACGGTCGGTCACCGCATTTTCCGCCGCACCTTGCGTGAGGCTCTCGGCCTGAAGGAGGCGGTATGAGCGAACATGCCATCGCATGGACCGTCAACGCCCACCCGCGCCGAGACCGGGTCGAGGCGCGAACCAGTCTGGCCGATCACCTCAGGCTGGAGGTTGGCTGCACCGGCGTCCACCTCGGTTGCGAGCACGGCGTATGCGGAGCCTGCACGGTGATCGTCGATGGCAGGGCCGTGCGCTCATGTCTGATGCTGGCCGTTCAGGCAGACGGCGCATGCGTTACCACGGTGGAAGGTCTCGCGGCGCCGGACGGTACCCTTCACACCGTTCAACAGGCCATGCGAGAGGCGCACGGCGTGCAGTGCGGGTTCTGTACGCCGGGGGTGCTGATGACGTTCGCCGCCCTCTCGTCGGACGCGGCAAGGGCGGACGAGCAGGCAATGATCGCCGCCATGTCCGGGCATATATGTCGCTGTACCGGATATCAGGGGATCCGCCGGGCGGCGAAGGCCCTGGCGGAGAGAACCGTTGGTTCCGGGCAAGGGACGGAAGCATGAACGCCGAGATCTCCGGCCATGGTCTGGGTGCCAGTCGCTGGATCGGCAAGCGCGTGCCCCGCAAGGAGGACCCGCGCCTGCTGACCGGGCGCGGTCAGTTCGTGGATGACGTGGTGCTTCCGGGCATGCTTCATGTCGCATTTGTGCGCAGCTCTGTCGCATGCGGCCGGATCATCTCCATCGATCGGGAAGCCGCCCGGGAGATGCCGGGGGTCCACGTCGTACTGACGGCGGCGGATCTTGCCGCGCGGCCCATCCGCATGCTCTCGTTCTTCTTTACCGAGGCCGAGATCGCGATCGCGCCGCTGGCGGACGGCCATGTTTCCTATCTCGGCGAGCCGGTAGCCCTGGTGGTCGCGGAAAGCCGTGCCATGGCCGAGGATGCCGCCGCGCTCGTGGAGATCGCGTGCGAGGAAGGGCAGCCGATAGTCTCCATCGCACAGGCCAGGACGGGCGCGCCGATCCATCCCGGCATGGACAGCAACATCGCCGCCGAGATCGGCGATGAGGAAATCGACGAGGAACTGGAGCAAAGACTGGCAGCGTCGGCTTTGCGGATCCGCCAGAAAGTGGTCCACCAGCGCATCTCCCAGGCGCCGATGGAAACGCGCGGGGTGATCGCTTCCCGCGACGGGCCGGAAGAACTGACGCTGTGGATCACCTGCCAGAGCCCCCATCTCGTTGCTCGCTGGGTGAGCCTGGCGCTTGATCTGCCGGATAGCGCGATCCGCGTCATCGCCAAGGACGTGGGCGGGGCCTTCGGGCTGAAGAACCACCCCTGGAAGGAGGAGTGCGCCGTCATCGTCGCGGCGCTCCTGCTCGGGAAGCCGCTCAAGTGGATCGAGGACCGATACGAGGCGCTTACCGCCTCCAACCAGGCGCGCGAGGCCGAGATGACCCTGGAGGCCGGGTTCGACGCGGAAGGCCGCCTCACCGGATCGCACGGGATATACGATTGCAACAACGGCGCCTTTCCGCAGGGCGCGGACAGCAACATTGCCGTACACATGTTCGTCTGGGCAGCCTACAGACAGCCGGCTTACGCCTTTGTCTCGCGCGGCTGGTATACCAATACCAACGGCCTCGCCGCCTATCGCGGCCCTTGGGCGATGGAATCGCTGGTGCGGGAGACCTTGCTGGACAAGGCCGGGCGGCAGCTCGGCATCGACCCGGTGGAGATCCGCCGCCGCAACCTCGTCTACCTTGCCGACCAGCCGGCCACGTTCAGCATGGGCATTCCGCTTGAGGACATAACGCCGGGCGAATGCCTGGAAAAGCTGCTCCAGCACTTCGATATGGCCCAGTTCCGGCGCGAACAGGCCAAGGCGCGAAGTGAGGGGCGTTATCTCGGCGTCGGCATTGCCGCATACGTGGAGCCGACAGGCTCGGCGGGATCGATGGCGCCGATGACCGGCGAACTGGCGCAAGTGCGGATCGAGCCGACGGGCAAGGTTACGGCGACGATGTCCACCCATTCGCAGGGGCACGGTACGGCAACGACGATGGCCCAGTGCATCGCCGACCGGCTGGGCGTGCGCTACGAGGACGTGACCGTGTTCGAAGGTGACAGTTCGCGCGGCGGTTTCGGTCCCGGCGCTGCCGGAAGCCGTCAGGGTGTGATCGCGGGCGGCGCGGCGATCCGCTGCTCGGAGCTTTTGGCCGACAAAGTGCGCACGGTTGCGGCCCATCTGCTCAATGCCTCTCCAGACAGCGTCGTGCTGAGCGACGGCATGGTCCATGTCGAGGGCGCGCCGGAAATGACGCGTCCGCTCTCGGAGATTGCCGCCATCGCCTATGGCGAGCCCGATCGCCTGCCACCGGATCTGGAAACCGGACTGGAAATGCAGTTCCGCTACCAGCCGCCTCCGATGACCTTTACCAGCGCGGCCCATCTGGCCATCGTCGAGGTCGATGCGGAGACCGGGTTCGTGACGATCCTGCGCTGGATATCCAGCGAGGATTGCGGAACGGTCATCAACCCTGCCGTAGTGGAGGGGCAGATTTCAGGCGGCCTGGCTCAGGCTATCGGCATGGTCCTGCTGGAAGACATGCCCTACGACGCGCATGGAAATCCGTTGGCGGCTACGTTTAAGGACTATCTGCTGCCCGGAATCGGCGACGTGCCGGTATTCGAGTTCGTCCATGCGAATACGCCGTCCCGCACTATCGGCGGAATGCGGGGCGTGGGAGAGGGCGGTGCGATCATCGGCCCGCCCACGCTGGTGAACGCGATTGCGGATGCGCTTTCGCCGTTCGGTGAGATCGAGGAGCTTGTCCTGCCGCTCACCCCCGCCCGCATTCTGGATGTGATCGAGCAGCGGGATGTTTCGGGCACCAGCAAGCAGCCGTGGCCGGTCGCGGAAACGGCCGTGACGCTGTCGCCGGAACCTGTTCAGGCAAAGGACGCGCTGCAGGTCGTTTCCGCCGCCGGACCTGCAGGGGATTGGGACATGGTACTCAAGACGCCAATGGGGCCGCAGGCGATGCAGGCGCATTTCGATGTCGAAGGCAGTGCGCTTCGCGGCTACCTGGCCGCGCCCGAGGGACGGCAGGAATTCAGGGGCGGCATCGTGGAGGGCAATCGCCTGCGTTTCGATCTCAAGGTCGAGAAGCCAATGAAGATTACCTTGAAGTATGATCTGGAGGTCAGCGGAGACGCCATCGCGGGCAAGTGCAAGATGGGTATGTTCGGCTCGGCGAAAGTCACGGGCAAGCGCGCGCCCTAGCTGCTGGCGTCCTTCACCGTTTCCATCGCCACGTAAGTAGACGTGCTGGATACATGCGGCAGGCTGGAGAGTTTCTCTCCCAGCACGGCCCGGTAGCGATGGATGTCGCGGGTGCGGACCTTGAGAAGGTAGTCGAAATGGCTGGCAAGCATATGGCACTCCTCCACTTCGGGAATGCGCTGGATGGCGGCGTTGAATTCGCGAAGGGCCTGCTCGCGCGTGTCGGACAGCTTGACCTCGGTAAAGGCGACATGGTCGAGCCCCAGCGCTACCGGATCGATCACGGCGCGGAAGCCCCGGATCACGCCCGATTGGGTCAGTCGGCGCAGGCGCACCTGGCAGGGGGTCTTGGACAGGCCCACGACTTTCGCCAGCTCGGTCACGCTCATGCGGCCGTCTTCGCGCAGCGCAGCGACGATCTTGCGATCGTGGTCGTCCAGAATGACCGGTTCGGTGCGTTTTGCCATGCGATTGAACTGCCGATGGGAGCAAGATAAGTCAAAATGGATCGTCTTGTGCCTGTGAAAAGTCGGATTGCCAAGCCGGCTTGCGATATTGGCGATTCATGACCCACACCCCGCCCGCCCACGCGCCATTCGCCGCCTTCGCCCCCGCCGTCAGCGAGCTCACGCCGCTCCGCCGCGCGATCACCGATGCCTTCCGCCGTGACGAGGCCGCCTGCATGGCGCCGCTGCTCGACGCCGCGACTTTGCCGGATACGCAGCGCCGGGACGTTCGCGAGACGGCGAGCCATCTCGTGACCACGCTGCGGGCCAATCACAAGGGCACCGGCGTCGAGGGTCTCGTTCAGGAATACTCGCTCTCCAGCCAGGAAGGCGTGGCGCTGATGTGCCTGGCCGAAGCGTTGCTGCGCATTCCCGACAACGCCACCCGCGACGCCCTGATCCGCGACAAGATCTCCGACGGCGACTGGAGCGCGCATCTCGGCGGCGGCAAGTCGCTCTTCGTCAATGCCGCGACTTGGGGTCTGGTGGTGACCGGCAAGCTGGTCGGTTCGGTCGACGACCGGGGCCTGGGTGCTGCCCTGACCCGTCTGGTAGCGCGTGCGGGCGAGCCGGTGATCCGGCGCGGCGTCGATCTGGCCATGCGTCTGATGGGCGAGCAGTTCGTGACCGGCGAAACCATCGGTGAGGCCGTGAAGCGCGCCAGGGAACTGGAAGAGAAAGGCTTTCGCTACAGCTACGACATGCTGGGCGAAGCGGCGACCACGGCGGCCGATGCCGACCGCTACAACGCCGACTACGTCAACGCCATCCACGCTATCGGCAAGGCGAGCGCCGGGCGCGGGATCTACGAAGGCCCGGGCATCTCGATCAAGCTTTCGGCACTGCATCCGCGTTACAGCCGGGCGCAGGCGAAGCGGGTGATGGACGAACTGCTGCCGCGCGTGAAGGCGCTGGCGGTGCTTGCCAAGGGCTACGACATCGGCCTCAACATCGATGCCGAGGAAGCCGACCGGCTCGAACTTTCGCTCGACCTGCTCGAAGCCCTGGCGCTCGATCCCGACCTCAAGGGCTGGGACGGTCTGGGCTTCGTGGTGCAGGCTTATGGCAAGCGCTGCCCCTTCGTGCTCGACTGGATCATCGACCTCGCCCGCCGCTCGGGCCGACGGATGATGGTGCGCCTGGTCAAGGGTGCCTATTGGGATGCCGAGATCAAGCGCGCCCAGGTGGACGGCCTTGCCGACTTCCCGGTCTATACCCGCAAGGTCCATACCGACGTTTCCTACGTCGCCTGCGCCCGCAAGCTGCTGGCGGCGCCGGATGCTGTCTTCCCGCAGTTCGCGACGCACAATGCGCAGACGCTGGCGACGATCTACCACCTTGCCGGACCGGACTTCGTGGTGGGCCGCTACGAGTTCCAGTGCCTTCACGGCATGGGCGAGCCACTCTATTCGCAGGTCGTGGGGAAGGAAAATCTCGACCGACCCTGCCGCATCTACGCGCCGGTCGGCACGCACGAGACGCTGCTGGCCTATCTGGTGCGCCGCCTGCTGGAAAACGGTGCGAACTCCTCGTTCGTGAACCGCATTGCCGATCCCGCCGTGCCCGTGGAAGAGATGGTGGCCGATCCCGTCGATGTGGTCCGCGCCATGCCGAACCCGGGCGCCCGGCACGATCTGATCCCGGTCGCGGCCGATCTCTACCCCGGCCGCCGCAATTCGGACGGTGTAGACCTGGCCGACGAAACCGCGCTTGCGGCGCTTTCGGAAGATCTGCGCCGTTCGGCGGCACGCGAATGGTTCGCCATGACCGCCAATGCCCAGGGCGAGGCGCGTGCCGTGCTCAACCCCGCGGACCACGGGGACGTGGTCGGCCGGGTGATCGAAGTGGCACCGGAAGCGGCAGCGGTTGCCGTGGCCCGCGCGGCGATAAGCCGCTGGGGCCAGGTGCCGGTCGCCGAGCGCGCGGCCATGCTCGATGCCGCCGCCGATGCCATGCAGGCGCGGATCGGCCTGCTCATGGGCCTCGTCATCCGCGAGGCCGGCAAGTCGGCCGCGAACGCCATTGCCGAAGTGCGCGAGGCGATCGACTTCCTGCGCTATTACGCCAAGCAGGCGCGTGAGACTTTCGGTGCGGAGCAGGTCCCGCTGGGGCCGGTCGTCTGCATCAGCCCCTGGAATTTCCCACTCGCGATCTTCGCCGGGCAGGTCGCCGCCGCGCTGGTCGCAGGCAACCCAGTGCTGGCCAAGCCTGCCGAGGAAACCCCGTTGATCGCGGCGGAGGCAGTGCGCCTTCTGCACGAGGCGGGCGTCCCGAAGGATGCGCTGCAGCTTCTGCCGGGTGACGGGAAGCTCGGCGCCGCGCTCGTGGCTGCGCCGCAGGTTGCCGCCGTGATGTTCACCGGCTCGACCGAAGTGGCGCGTCTGATCCAGAAGCAGCTTGCGGGCCGCGTCGCTGCCGATGGCCAGGCGATCCCCTTCATCGCCGAAACCGGCGGGCAGAATGCCATGATCGTCGATTCCTCGGCGCTGGCGGAGCAGGTGGTGGCGGACGTCATCGCTTCCGCTTTCGACTCTGCCGGGCAGCGCTGTTCGGCACTGCGCGTGCTCTGCCTTCAGGAAGATGTGGCCGACCGCACGCTGACGATGCTCAAGGGCGCGCTGGCGCAACTGCGCGTGGGCAATACCCAGGAACTCGCAGTGGACATCGGCCCGGTCATCACGGCCGAGGCCAAGGGCATGATCGATGGCCACGTCGCGCGCATGAAGTCGCGCGGTTGCAAGGTCGAACAGGTGACGATTCCGGGAGCCTGCGAGGCGGGCACTTTCGTGGCGCCGACGATCATCGAGATCGCGTCCATCGCCCAGCTCGAACGCGAAGTGTTTGGCCCGGTGCTGCATGTCGTGCGGTTCAAGCGTGATGCGCTTCCCGATCTTGTCGAGGCGATCAATGCCACCGGCTATGGGCTGACTTTCGGTCTCCACACCCGCCTCGATGCCACCGTGGAGCAGGTCACTTCGGCGATCCGCGCGGGCAATCTCTACGTCAACCGCAATACGATCGGTGCCATTGTCGGCGTCCAGCCTTTCGGCGGGCGCGGGCTTTCGGGCACCGGACCGAAGGCGGGCGGACCGCTCTATCTGGGCCGTCTGGCGCGGAAGGCGCCGGAAGTTCTCGCCGCGCCTGCGCAAGCAGCGCCGCTGGTAGAGGCTTTCGCGACCTGGCTGAGCGCTCAGGGCGATGCCGCTTCCGCTGCTGCGGCGCGCACGCTGGGTGCGTCGTCGGGGCTGGGCATCGAACAGGTCCTGCCGGGGCCGGTGGGCGAGACTAACCTCTATGCGCTTCACCCGCGCGGGCGGGCGCTGCTGCGTCCGGCGACGCGCGAGGGGCTCTATGGCCAGATGGCGGCCGTGCTCGCCAGCGGCAATACGGCGACCGTGGAGGGCATGGCGCTTCCTGCCGGGCTACCTGAAGCCGTGGCCGCGCGTTTCACGCCGAATGCGGGCGAGCACTTCGCGGCCTGCCTGGTGGAAGGCGACGGGGATGCGGTGCGGGCCGCCTGCAAGGCGGTGGCGGACCTGCCGGGGCCGATCGTTCCGGTCCACGTTACGCCGGGCCCCAATCTGGTATGGCTGCTGGAGGAAGTTTCGACTTCCATCAACACTACCGCCGCTGGTGGCAATGCCAGCCTGATGATGATCGGCTGATACGAAAAAGGCCCGCGAGTTCGACACTCGCGGGACTTTTTTCATGGGGCTGGAAGGGCGATCAGCAGGCTGGGACCGGCTGTCCGTCCATCTCGCCTTCGCGCTTGTGCAACGCGAGCGTCACCAGGAAGATCGCGAGGCCCCCCAGCGACAGGCCCATGCCGATCCAGCCGGTCGAGGTGAGGCCGTAGCCTGCCGAGATCGCCAGGCCGCCCAGCCAGGGCCCCAGCGCGTTGGCCATGTTGAAAGCGCTGTGGTGCGCGGCGGCGGCAAGCGCCTGGGCGTCGCCCGCCACGTCCATGAGGCGGGTCTGGAGGATCGTGCCGAGACCGCCCGCAAACCCGATCATCACCACCACCACGCTCAGCGTCCAGACGTTGCTGGCGGCCATGGGGAACAGGGCGAGAGCGAAGGCGCTGAACAGCAGCGCGCCGATCGCGGCCTTGTTCAGCGAGCGGTCGGCCGCCCAGGCCCAGAACAGATTGCCCACCGTCATGCCGACGCCGAAGACTGCGAGGACGACCGGAACGAGGTGCTCGGAGACTTTGGTGACCTCGATCATGGTCGAGGCGATGTAAGTGTAGACGGCAAAGAGGCCGCCGAAGCCGATCGCGCCGGTGAGCAGTGTCAGCAGCACTTGCGGACGGCGCAGTGCGCCCAGTTCGCGCATCGGGCTGGCGCCTTC
Source organism: Novosphingobium sp. TCA1 (assembly GCF_009811895.1). Classification (NCBI taxonomy): domain Bacteria; kingdom Pseudomonadati; phylum Pseudomonadota; class Alphaproteobacteria; order Sphingomonadales; family Sphingomonadaceae; genus Novosphingobium; species Novosphingobium sp. TCA1. Next base: position 177,045 of record NZ_BLJH01000008.1, read on the forward strand.
GTCCGCTTTCTGGTGCGGGGCATAGAGCGCGACGAGTGCCATGGTTATGATCGCCAGCACCGAGACGATGGCGAAACCGGTGCGCCAGCCAAAGGCCTGTCCCAGCCAGTTGGCCAGCGGCACGCCGATGATCGTGGCGACGGTCAGCCCCGACATGACCAGCGCAACGGATTGTGCGCGCTTGTTGGCGGAAACCATCGAGGCGGCAACCAGCGCGGCGATACCGAAGTAGGCACCGTGGGGCAGGCCGCTGATGAAGCGGAACAGCAGGAGCAGCGGATACGTCGGCGCCATTGCCGAAAGGCCGTTACCCACTGCGAACAGTCCCATGAGACCGATCAGCAGCGCCCGGCGCGGCAGCTTGGCCGCCAGTACCGCGATCACCGGCGCGCCGACGACCACGCCCAGCGCATACGTGCTGATCGCATGACCCGCTTCCGGCTCCGTCAGGCCAAGATCGCGCGCGAAATAGGGCACAAGGCTCATCGCGGCGAATTCGGTGGTGCCGATGGCGAAGGCACCCATCGCCAGGGCGAGGATGACGAGCGCGGGGTGGGTATGGGCTTTTTGCTGATCGGTCATGTTGCACTGCAATATTGGGGGCATTTGCGATCTAGTGGAGCGCTGCGCTATGCCAACCCGTCGGGAGGTGCAATAATTGCACTCTCGGTCTTGTTTGTTGCAATGTGTGACTGATTAATCCCCGTCGTCCCGGACTTGATCCGGGACCGCTGGCGATCTTTAGGCGCTCGTCTGAGAGCAAGGCGGTCCCGGATCAAGTCCGGGACGACGCTTCGACCGACGTCTGCTTAAAGCCCCGGGTCGAACTCCGGCGCGTTCTTGGTGGTATAGTCCGAATGCGTGGCGACATGGATGCCGCATTCGGTCTTGTCCCAACCGCGCCAGCGGCCGGAACGGGGGTCTTCGCCATCCGCGACCTTGCTGGTGCAGGGCATGCAGCCGATCGACGGGTAGCCCTGGGCGACCAGCGGGTGCGGCGGCAACTCGTGCTCGGCGATATAGGCGGCGATGCGTTCGGGCGACCAGTCGATCAGCGGATTGACCTTGAGCCGGCCCTGCGCGTCGGTGGTGTCGACCTCGAAGCGGGGCAGGGTGGCGCGGGTCGAGGCCTGGAAGGCCTTGCGACCGCTGAACGAGGCATCGTAGCCGAGCAGGGCCTTTTCCAGCGGCTTCACCTTGCGGATTTCGCAGCAGCCGTCTGGATCGTAGGACCAGCGCAGGCCGTTTTCGTCCTTCTTCGCCAGCGCCTCGGCATCGGGAAGAAGGTTGATGAGGTTGGTCAGGCCCAGCCGCTCAACAAGGAGATCGCGGTACTCCAGGGTCTCGGGGAAGTGCTTGCCGGTTTCGAGAAACAGCACCGGCACCGCAGGATCGACTTGCGCGATCAGATGCAGGAGCACGGCCGATTCCGCACCGAAGCTGGAGACGACCGCGATATCGCCCGCCATGCCTTCCTTGAGCACCGTTTCGAGCATCTCGCTCGTGTCGGTGCCGCGGAAGAGGCGGTTAAGGCGAACGGCATCGGCCTCGTCGAAACGGGGGCCGGTGTCGATCAGATCGCGGATACGTGCAGCTTCGGTGTGGTGCATCGGTTACTTCCTTGGGCTGGACATCAGGCCGGGTGGCGCTTCGCCCAGATTGCCTGGCGACCGTCGACGACAGTGGCTTGGTAGACGTTGTCCCAGCGATCGAACGCGTTTCGGGCGTCCTCCTCGTTGAGGGCCTTTTCGGGCGCGAAGGCATCGAAGCCGCAGCGCCGCAGGTGCGAGAGCATGTCGATCACCAGATCGCCTACCGCGCGCATCTCGCCAGCGTAGCCTGCCTCGCGCAGGATCCGCGCCGAGGAGTAGCCCCGCCCGTCGGTCCAGGCCGGGAAGCTGACTTCCACGAGCGCTAGGCGATCGAGATGCGGCAGCAGGTCGCGTGCATCGTCGCCCGGCTCGATGCGGACGGCGGTGGCATTGGTCTGCTGCGAGAAGGCATCGACCGTGACGGCCGGATCGTTCACCGCTTCGTCTTCACGGAAGCGGAATTGCACATCAACCATAGATCGCTTCCTTGAACGGGGCCATGCCGATACGGCGATAGGTGTCGAGGAAGCGTTCCTCGCCTTCCTTGTTGGCGAGGTAGACTTCGGTGGCCTTCTCGATGGCATCGACCACGCCGTCCTCGGTGAAGCCGGGACCGGTGATCTGGCCGAGCGAGGTGTCCGCGCCTTCGCTGCCGCCGAGCAGGAGCTGGTAGTTTTCCAGGCCCTTCTTGTCGACGCCAAGGATGCCGATGTGGCCCGCGTGGTGGTGGCCGCAGGCGTTGATGCAGCCCGAGATCTTCAGCTTCAGTTCGCCGATCTCGGCCTGGCGCTCGGCGCTGCCGAAGCGTTCGGAGATCTTCTGCGCGACCGGGATCGAACGGGCATTTGCAAGGCTGCAGTAGTCGAGCCCGGGGCAGGCGATGATGTCCCCCACGGTGTCGAGATTGGCGGTCGACAGGCCTGCCTCGTCCAGCGCCTTCCAGACGGTGTAGAGGTCGGCCTTCTTCACATGCGGGAAGACGATGTTCTGGGCGTGGGTGACGCGCAGTTCGTCGAAGCTGTAGTCCTTGGCCAGCTTGGCCATGAGGCGGATCTGGTCTGCCGTGGCGTCACCGGGAATGCCGCCGATGGGCTTCAGCGAAACCGTGGCAATCACATAGCCCGCCTGCTTGTGGGCATGCGTATTGCGTTCCACCCAGAGGCGGAAATCGGGATCGGTGAGGTCCAAGTCGTCCGAGGCGTTCGCATCGAAGCCGGGATCGACGAAATGCGCCTTGATGCGCTCCAGTTCGGCCAGCGGCGGCTCGATCGGCTGGGTGAGCAGATGCGCGAACTCTTCCTCGACCTGACGGACATATTCGTCGCGGCCCAGTTCGTGGACGAGGATCTTGATGCGCGCCTTGTACTTGTTGTCGCGGCGGCCGTAGCGGTTGTAGACGCGCAGGCATGCCTCGGAGAAAGTGATCAGCTGGTCAAGCGGCACGAAGTCGCGGATCAGCGGTGCGATCATCGGCGTGCGGCCCATGCCGCCACCGGCGTAGAACTGGGCGCCGATCTCGCCTGCGTCGTTCTTCACCATCTTGATGCCGATGTCGTGCAGACGCATCGCCGCGCGGTCGGTTTCCGACGCGATGACGGCGATCTTGAACTTGCGCGGCAGCACCAGGAATTCCGGGTGGAAGCTCGACCACTGGCGCAGCAGTTCGGCATAAGGGCGCGGGTCGACGATTTCCTCGGCGGCAGCGCCCGCGAACTGGTCGGACGAGATGTTGCGGATGCAGTTGCCGCTGGTTTGGATGGCATGCATCTCCACCTTGGCAAGTTCGGCCAGGATGTCCGGCGTGTCTTCCAGCTTGATCCAGTTGTACTGGATGTTCTGGCGGGTGGTGAAGTGGCCGTAGCCGCGGTCGTACTTGTCCGCGATATCGCCCAGCAGCGTCATCTGCGCGGAATTCAGCGTGCCATAGGGCACCGCGACGCGCAGCATGTAGGCATGCAGCTGGAGGTAGAGGCCGTTCTGCAGGCGCAGCGGCTTGAACTGGTCCTCGGTAAGGTCGCCCGCCAGGCGGCGGCGGACCTGGTCGCGGAATTCCGCGACGCGGGTATCGACCATCTGCTGGTCGTATTCGTCGTACTTGTACATCAGATCACCCAGTCTGCGGCTGCGGGGTCGGACGGCTTCAGCGTCAGGTCGAGGCGGACGGTCGGCCCGAGGGCGCGGATGCGCTCCTTGATATGAGCGGGCCGGATGCCTTCCCCGGTCTTCTCACCGTCGACGATATAGGCCGCCACGACCTTCTGCGCGCCTTCCTCACGCGCCACCAGGGCGGCGCCATGTTCGCCGACATCGGCGGATTCGTTGACGTCGAGCGACCAGCCCACGCCGGTCCACCAGATGACCGCACCGGTCTTCAGGTCGTTGCCCGTCAGGATCTTCACTTTGTTGCCTCCAGCGCCAGGGCGCGAATGGTGTTGTCGGGTTCTGCGGTGACATGCCCGATAACGATAAGCGCGGGACTTTGCACCTTCGCATCCGCGATTAGGTCGGCAAGTCCGGCGAGCGGCCCACGCAGCACCCGCATGGCCGAGCGGGTGGCGTTTTCTATGACCGCCACCGGCACATCGGGCGCCAGGCCGTCGGCCATGAGCTTCTCGGCGATCTGGGCGGACGTGGCGATGCCCATGAAGATCACGAGGGTGCGCCCCTTGCCGGCCAGGCCCGACCAGTCCTGATCCGCCAGGCCCTTGCACTGGCCTGCCACGAAGGTGACGATCGAGGCATGGTCGCGGTGGGTAAGGGGGATCTGCGCCGCGGCCGAGGCACCGAGTGCCGAGGAGATGCCGGGAACCACTTCCACCGGCACTCCGGCCGCGCGGCAGGCCTCTGCCTCTTCGCCGCCCCGGCCGAACACGAAGGGATCGCCGCCCTTGAGGCGCACGACATCATGCCCCGCCAGCGCCTCGCGGACGAGCAAGGCGTTGATCTCTTCCTGCTTCATGGTGTGCCGGGCGCGGCTCTTGGCGACGGAAACCAGCCGTGCCGTGGGCTTCGCCATCGACAGTATCGCCGGATCGACCAGCCCGTCATGCACTATAAGCCCGGCATTCATGAGCAGACGTGCGGCGCGCAGGGTCAGGAGGTCGGGGTCGCCGGGACCGGCACCGACCAGAAAGACTCGGCCTGCGGAGGCGGGATTCGCTTGCATGGGGCGCAGATGATCCTCCGCGCTCCCGATTGCCAGCGATAATGGCTTTGTCCGGGGCAAGGGAGGCTTTAGCGGCCTCCCGATAATGCCCCGCTCGAAAGCTCAGGCGACTTGATTCTCCAACATTTCATCGTTGCTGCCTGCCGGGGTGGAGGGCCGGGTTTCGGCCGTTGCCGTAACGACTTCCGGGGGCGTTTTCATGCTGGGCGCGCGGTCGGGGCGTCCCAGGAAATAGCCTTGCGCTTCCTCGCAGCCTTCCCTGATGAGTAAATCGAACTGGCTCTCGGTCTCGACGCCCTCGGCCAGCACCGGGATGCGCAGCGACTGGCCGAGCGCCAGGACCGCGCGGATAATGGCGCGCGCCTGTTCGTTGCCGTCCGATTCCAGCAGGAACGACTTGTCGATCTTGATCTTGTCGAACGGGAACGAGTGCAGTGTGTCGAGCGAGGAATAGCCGGTGCCGAAATCGTCCATGGCGATGGCCACGCCCAGTTCCTTGAGCTGGCGGAGGTTGTGCAGGGCACGGCCCTTGTCGCTGATGATGGCACTTTCGGTGATTTCCAGTTCGAGCCGGCTGGCGGGCAGGCCGGTTTCGATCAGCACGCGTGCCACCATGGGCGCGAGGTCCTGCTGCACGAGCTGGATCGGCGATACGTTCACGGCGATGCGCTGGTTGGTCTGCCAGTTCACGGCTTCGCGGCAGGCCTGTTCCAGCACCCATTCGCCGATGGTCAGGATCGCGCCCGATTCCTCCGCGATCGGGATGAACTGGTCCGGCGAGACCAGCCCCTGTACCGGATGGTGCCAGCGCACCAGCGCCTCGTAGCCCGAAAGCTCGCCGCTGCGCAGGTGGCGCTGCGGCTGGTAGAGCAGCACCAGTTCCTGCCGCTCGATCGCCTGGCGCAAGTCTCCGGCAAGCTGGCGCCGCGCGCGCGCCGTTTCGTCCATGCCGGGCTCGTAATAGCAGATGCGCTCGCCGATCTGGGTCTTGGCGCGGTACATCGCGAGGTCGGCGTTGTTGAGCAGGCTCTCCCGGTCACCGCCGTCGTGCGGGAAGGCCGCGACGCCGAGGCTGGCGCCGAAGCTGAGGTCCTGCCCTTCATGGATGACCGGCATCGCAAAGCAGGCCTCGACCCGTGACAGGAAGTCCGCAAGCTGGGCATCGGTGGTGAAGAGCTTGGCGATCCCGAACTCGTCGCCGCCCAGCCGGGATGCAATCTCGTCCTCGCCGATCGCGGCGGAGATTCGTTCCGCCAGTTCCGCCAGGACCACGTCACCCCAGGAATGCCCGTAAGTGTCGTTGATCTCCTTGAAACGGTCGAGATCGATCGCTGCCACGCCCAGGCGCTTGCCCTGGCGTTCTGCCTGACCGAGCTTCTCGTCGATCCAGAGATTGAAGCGCGTGCGATTGGGCAGGCCGGTCAGTCCGTCGTGCATCGCCATGTGGGCGATCTGTGCCTCGGATTCGTGCTGCCGGGTAATGTCGTCGAATGTCGATACCCAGCCGCCGTCCTGCATGGGCCTGCTAGCGATGGAAACCACTGTGCCGTCGGGATATTCCGAAAGGATCGGCGGGTGCGTCTCTGTCGCGAGATTGTCGCGAATCGCCCGCTTCGCGATCCTGACGCGCTCTTCCACCTCTTCGGGCGCATAACGTGCTGCACTGCTGATGCGGATCACTTCGCAGAGCGACATTCCCGGTGTCAGCGCGCCAGGCACAAGCCCGTACATTTCCAGATAGCGCGAGTTGCAAAGCACCAATTTCTCGTCGGCGTCGTACAGGCACAGGCCCTGGTGCATATGGCCGAGCGCGGCGTCACGCTGGCGGCTGGCCTCGGTGATGCGGTCCTGCGCTTCCTTGAAGCGCGACATGTCGCGGGTGATCTTGGCGAAACCGATCGGCTGGTCGAATTCGTCCAGCATCGTTTCGATGGTGACGTGCGCCCAGAAGCGGGTCCCGTCGCGGCGAACGCGCCAGCCTTCGCCATAATAGCGTCCTTCGCTCATGGCCGTTTCCAGGGCGATCCGGTCGCGCTCGGCATCGCGATCTTCCGGGGTGTAGAAGCTGGAGACATGCAGGCCGAGCGCTTCGCTTTCAGGGTAGCCCTTCAGGCGCTGAGCACCGGCGTTCCAGTTCACGACCCGGCCGTCGAGATCCAGCATGTAGATCGCACAGTCGGAAATACCGCGCACGAGAAAGGAGAAGGCGCGCTCGCTGACCGCCACGGCGGCGGCGGCCCGGCGGCTGATGGCCAGCGAGATTGCCGAAAGGGTGACAAGCAGGAAAGTTACCGCAGTGACCGCGGCGGCCATTTCGCGCGGGGAAATGAGCTGCTCCGGCGCATCGAGGCGGGCGGGAATGAGCGTGAGGCCGGTCATGCCGGTGAAGTGCAGCAGGACCACCGCGGCGGTGAGCAGGCCGGTCGATGCGATCAGGCCGCGCAGGCGGCGGTCGCCGAGTGCCAGGGCCAGGGCGGGGTAGAGCGGCAGGTAGCCAAGGATCACCGAGGCGACGATGTAGCCGGATTTCCAATGCATGGAGGCCGGGGCTTCGAGGGCCAGCATGCCGGTATAGTGCATAGCGGCGATCCCCAGCGTTGCGATCGCGGCGGACAGCGGCAGGGTCCAGGGCTTTGCGCCTTCGATCGCCAGCCCGAAAGCCGCTGCGAATGCGGCTATGAGGATGGCGAGCGAGGTGAAAGTCAGCGCAGGCTCGAACCCGGTGACCATGTCGGGCGCATAGCCGAGCATGGCCACGAAGTGGGTGGCCCAGATGCCGAAGCCCGCACTTGCACCGCCGACGCACCACCAGCGCCGCGCCATGGCGGGGCCGTGTTTCACCCGGCAACCGGCCGCCTGGCGCAGCAGCGCCAGTGCCGTCAGCGAGGACAACAGACAGATCAAGGCCGCCAGCAGGACGAAGGTCAAGTCATGGCCGTCACGAATGCAGAGATAGATGTCGAACACTGGAACCCCGATTTGATCTCGGGAAATCTAGGGATATGCCGGTTAGCAATCGATTAATAACGATATTATCCGATGCAAAATCGTTGAATGTGCGAAAACCCTATGCGGGTTTTTGCGCATGGAACTCTGTGAAAAATTAGCCAAGATGCTAACCGAATATTAATCCCTGCAAGACAGGTTGCGATTCTCCTGGAGAATGCGCCATGCCCATTGCGGCACACTTTGAAGATCAGACTGCCAATAGTTCGGGCGATAGCCAGATCGGGGGCAAGTCTGCCGAAAACGGCCAGAAGGCCGATAAGCCGCGCGCCGCGCGCAAGCGGCTGATGATCGAGACGCAGGGTTCGCTGCCTTCCGGCGTCGAAACGCCGGTGACGATCCACAATTTTTCCGAAACCGGCCTCCTGCTCGAAACGGCGGAAGACATGGAGATCGGCGAAGCGCTCGATATCGAGCTTCCCGAGGCGGGGCCGACGCGGGCGCGCGTGGTCTGGGCGAGCGGACGGCTCTACGGCTGTGCATTCGACATACCGCTTCATCCCGCAGTGCTCAGTGCCGCCCAGTTGCGCAGCGCAATGCAGGATGTCGATCTGGCGCCGCCGCCAGCGGTTGCCGCACCGGCCGCGATCGGCGGCGAGAGCTTCGGCGAACGCCTCCATCGCCTTCGCAAGCTGCGCGGCTTCACCCAGGGCGAACTCGCTTCGCGCCTGGGCGTCAGCAAGCCTACGGTCTGGGCCTGGGAGCAGGGGCGCGCCCGTCCGATCGAGGAGCGTCTCGATGCCATTGCCGAGGAACTCGGCGTCACGGCTGCGGAACTGCGTCCCGGACGCACCGTGGCAGGCCTGCCGGAACTCATCGCCCGTTGCCGCGACCAGATCGCCGCCGCGGTCGAAACGAGCCCCGACAAGATCAGGATCATGATCGAGCTCTAGAATATTCGGACAATCTGCGTTCCTGCGGATAGTCCGGGCAAATCCGCTTCACGACTCAATTCAGCGATGGTAAATACATTAATAACAATAACTTGCGTTCAAGAGTGTTAGATAACAGGGCTAATGCTTCTTGGGTGGAGGTTATTGTCTGGGTCGCCGGAAATCGGAAGTTGTCATGCTGGGCTGTCGTCTCTTGAACGGTCGAACGTCTGCTAACTTGTTCCGAATCACGGGCCCTATTCTCCTGGGGCCTTCCTGCGGTCCCTTCGATCCGGGGCGTTACCAAGATGGGCATGAATTTCACCGTTCGGGAGAGTTCCGCGCTGTACGGGCTGCTGGCGGAAACCTCTTCCGACATTATCCTGAAGACTGATCTTCAGGGCCGGATCGTTCATGCCTCGCCCGGTATCCGCAGGCTGGGGGTCGAGCGATTGGCCGAAGTCGGGCCGCACCTGCTCGATCTGGTGGCCGAACAGGGGAGGGCGGCCGTTTCGCGCGCGCTCGATCTCGCGATCGCGGGCGAGCAGGGCGCCCAGTGGGTCGAATTTCCCGCGGTGACCGCCGATGCCCGCGAAACCTGGTTCGAGATCCGCATTCGCCCGCTGGTCGAGGAAAGCGGCGCGGTTTACGGCGCGCTGGCGGTCATGCGCACGATCGACGAGCGGCGGAGCCTGCGCGACCAGCTTTTCGCAGCCACCTACACCGATCCGCTGACCCAGCTGACCAACCGCGCCGCGTTCATCTCCATGCTGGAACACATGATCGCACAGGGCATGGAAGGCTGCCTGGCGATGTTCAGCATCGACTTCTTCCGCACGATCAACATGAAGTACGGACAGACGGCGGGCGACGACGTCCTGCGGGTCTTTGCGGACCTGCTGCGTGAAATGCTCCGGTCCGACGACATTATCTCACGGATCGGCTCGGAGCGCTTTGCCGTGCTTCTGCCGCGCACTACACCGGAGCAGGCACAGGCAATCTGCACCCGCGTTGTCACGACCATGGCGAACTTGCGCCAGAACGTGGGCGACAACCGGCTGGCGATCACCACCAGCGGCAGCATCGCGCGGATAGCGGAGACGATGGACGGCACGATCGAGCGCGCCGAACTCGCATTGTTCTGTGCCAAGGCCAAAGGGCGTAATCGCCTGGAGATGGAGAAACCTCGCCGCATAGCGGTGTAAATGGGGTGCGTTGTGGTCCACCGGGGCGGTTCCCGCGCCGGAATCATATGCAAATACTATGCGTTTGACCGAGCGCTCGTCTCGAATTCCAACGGCGCATTATCCTAATGGGTCTGCTGCATTCGACTCATATCGCATCTCCCGCGATGTGGGCTTGCAGGAGCACTACCCATGCAGGACATCCTCTGGATCGGCCTGACCCTCGCGTTGCTGGCGGCTAGCCTCGGCTATGTCGGCCTGTGCAACAAGGCATGAGGGGCAGCCGGACATGACCATCGATCTCTGGCTGGCGGGTTTCACCGCGCTGGCCCTTCTCGTCTATCTCGTCGCCGTGCTCGCACGGCCCGAACGCTTCTAGAAGGAGCGTTTCCATGACCGTTCAAGGATGGCTGTTCATTGCAGCCTTCGTCGTCATCCTGCTGGCGCTTACCAAGCCCATGGGACTGTGGCTTCATGCGCTCTACGAGGGACGCCGCACGCCGCTTCACGCGGTGCTCGGCCCGGTCGAGCGCGGCTTCTACAAGCTCGCGGGGGTAAACCCGGAAGAGGACCAGCCCTGGCATCGCTATGCCGTGCATATGCTGGTGTTCAACGCCGCGCTACTGCTGCTGACCTATGTGATCCTGCGCGCGCAGGGCCTGCTGCCGCTCAATGGCCTCGGCTATGCGGGCATCGGCGCCGACGGCGCGTTCAACACCGCCGTCAGCTTCACCACCAATACCAACTGGCAGTGGTATTCGGGTGAGGCGGCGATGAGCAATCTCTCGCAGATGCTCGGCCTGACGATCCACAACTTCCTCTCGGCCGCCACCGGCATTGCGCTGGCCTTTGCGTTCTTCCGCGGTTTTGCCCGCAAGAGCGCTACAGGCATCGGCAATTTCTGGGCCGACATGACCCGCGTGACGCTCTATCTGCTGCTGCCGATCTGCGTCGTCTACACCGTCTACCTGATCGCCAGCGGCGTGCCGCAGACCCTGGCCGCCTCGGTCGACGTCTCGACGCTGGAAGGCGTGAAGCAGACGCTGGCGCTTGGTCCGGTGGCTTCGCAGGAAGCGATCAAGATGCTGGGCACCAACGGTGGCGGCTTCTTCAACGCCAACTCGGCGCATCCTTTCGAGAACCCGACCGCGCTGACCAACCTGGTGCAGATGCTGTCGATCTTCTCGATCGGCGTCGGCCTCACCTGGTGCTTCGGCAAGGCTGTGGGCAACACCCGTCAGGGCTGGGCGATCCTGGCCGCGATGATGGCGATCTTCCTCGTCGGCGTGACCGTGGTCTACTGGCAGGAATCCGTCGGCAACCCGATCCTCCACAACCTTGGTATCGCCGGTGGCAACATGGAGGGCAAGGAAGTCCGCTTCGGCATCGTCGCTTCCTCGCTGTTCGCAGTCGTCACCACGGCAGCTTCGTGCGGCGCGGTCAATGCCATGCATGACAGCTTCACCGCACTGGGCGGCATGATCCCGCTGTTCAACATCCAACTGGGCGAAGTCGTCATCGGCGGCGTCGGCGCGGGCATCTACGGCTTCCTGCTGTTCGCCATCCTCGCCGTCTTCGTGGCGGGCCTGATGGTCGGCCGTACCCCCGAGTACGTGGGCAAGAAGATCGAGAGCCGCGAGGTCAAGCTCGCTGTCCTGGCGATCGCGGTGTTGCCGCTGATCATCCTGGGCGGAACGGCGATCTCCTCGGTGCTGGAAGCCGGTCTGGCCGGTCCGCTCAACAAGGGGCCGCATGGCTTCTCCGAGATCCTCTACGGCTTCACCAGCGCCGTCGGCAACAACGGCTCGGCCTTCGCGGGTCTGACCGCGGGCACGCCGTACTACAACGGCATGCTGGGCGTCGCCATGTGGCTCGGCCGCTTCTTCGTCATCATCCCGATGCTGGCGATCGCGGGCAGCCTCGCCGCCAAGAAGTACACCCCCGAGACCGCAGGCAGCTTTCCCACCACGGGTCTGCTGTGGACCGGCCTGCTGATCGGCATCGTGCTGATCGTCGGCGGCCTGACCTTCCTGCCCAGCCTCGCCCTTGGCCCCATCGCCGATCATCTCGCGATGATCCGTGGCCAGCTTTTCTGAGGAACCTTGCAATGGCTCGGTCCGAGAATAAATCTCTCTTCACGGCAGACCTGATCGTTCCGGCGATCGGGGATGCCTTCCGCAAACTCAATCCCAGGGAACTGATCCGCAACCCGGTGATGTTCACCACCGCCGTCGTGGCGGTGCTGCTGACGGTACTGCTGATCGTCGGGCAGGACGGCCTTGCCGCCGGTTTCAAGATCCAGCTCGTGCTGTGGCTCTGGCTGACGGTGCTGTTCGGCACGTTCGCCGAGGCTCTGGCCGAAGGTCGCGGCAAGGCGCAGGCCGCCTCGCTGCGCGCCACCAAGGCGGAACTGACCGCCAAGCGTCTGAAAGGTGATGGGGAGCGTTACGACGACGTTCCCGCCAGCCAGCTGAAGAAGAACGACATCGTTCTGGTCCAGACCGGCGACCTGATCCCCTCGGACGGCGAAGTCGTCGCCGGTGTCGCTTCGGTCAACGAGGCCGCGATCACCGGCGAATCGGCTCCCGTCATCCGCGAGGCAGGCGGCGACCGTTCGGCGGTGACGGCGGGCACCCGCGTCATCTCCGACGAGATCCGCGTCCGCGTCACCGTTAATCCGGGGCAGGGCTTCCTCGACCGGATGATCGCCCTGGTCGAAGGCGCGGAACGCCAGAAGACCCCCAACGAGATCGCGCTCACCCTGTTGCTCGTCGGCCTGACGATCATCTTCCTGATCGCGGTGGCGACCATTCCGGGCTTCGCCAGCTATGCGGGCGGTTCGGTGCCGGTCTCGATCCTCGCCGCGCTGCTCATCACGCTGATCCCGACGACGATCGCGGCGCTGCTTTCGGCCATCGGCATTGCCGGCATGGACCGTCTGGTGCGCTTCAACGTGCTCGCCAAGTCGGGCCGTGCGGTCGAAGCGGCTGGCGACGTCGACGTGCTGCTGCTCGACAAGACCGGCACGATCACCATCGGCGACCGCCAGGCCACCGAGTTCCGTCCGGTCGGCGGCGTAGACGTCAGCGAACTTGCGGAAGCCGCACTCATCGCCAGCCTCGCCGACGAGACGCCCGAAGGTCGCTCCATCGTGGTCCTGGCTCGCGAGAAGTACGGCCAGACCGCGACGGACCTGCCTTACGGTGCCGAGATCATCCCGTTCACCGCACAGACGCGCATTTCGGGCGTCAATACTGGTGGCCGCGTGATCCAGAAGGGCGCCGTGCAGGCGATCCTCAAGGCCAATCCGGGCGCGGGCACGACCGCATCCGCCACCGAACTGCGGCGCGTCACCGACGAGATCGGCCGCGCGGGCGGTACGCCGCTGGCCGTTGCCGTCGATGGCCGCCTGCTGGGCGCGATCTTCCTCAAGGACATCGTCAAGGCCGGTATTCGCGAGCGCTTCGGCGAACTGCGTGCAATGGGCATCCGCACGGTGATGATCACCGGCGACAACCCGCTGACCGCAGCCTCGATCGCGGCGGAATCGGGCGTGGACGACTTCCTTGCCGAAGCCACCCCCGAGGACAAGCTGGCGCTGATCCGCAAGGAACAGCAGGGCGGCAAGCTCGTCGCCATGTGCGGCGACGGCACCAACGATGCCCCGGCACTGGCCCAGGCCGACGTCGGCGTCGCCATGAACACCGGCACCCAGGCCGCGCGCGAAGCGGGCAACATGGTCGATCTCGACAGCGATCCGACCAAGCTGATCGAGGTCGTCGGCCTCGGCAAGCAGCTGCTCATGACGCGCGGCGCGCTGACGACCTTCTCGGTCGCCAACGACGTGGCGAAGTACTTCGCGATCATCCCGGCCATGTTCGTGGCGCTCTATCCGGGGCTCGGCGTGCTCAACGTGATGGGACTTTCCAGCCCGCAGAGCGCGATCCTTTCCGCGATCATCTTCAACGCGCTGATCATCCCGTGCCTGGTGCCGCTCGCGCTTCGCGGCGTGACCTACAAGCCGATGGGCGCGGGGCCGCTGCTGGCGCGCAACCTGGCGATCTACGGCCTTGGCGGCCTGATCGCGCCGTTCGTCGGCATCAAGCTCATCGACCTGGCCGTCGGCGGCCTGGGGTTGGCGTAAGGTTCCGAAGCCTGGCTTTGCCACTGCCGTCATCCTGAACTTGTTTCAGGATCCATCGTGCCGATCGACCGGCCGTGTGAACGGCGAAATGGACCCTGAAACAAGTTCAGGGTGACGGCGGAGCAAGCGGTACGGGGCAGGTCAGGAATTTGGCTAAGGCCAAGGAGACGTACAATGAACAACGATATCACATCATCTCTGCGCCCGGCGATCGTCATGACCGGACTGTTCGCGGCCCTTCTGGGCGTGGCCTATCCGCTGGCGATGACCGGGATCGGGCAGGCACTGTTCCCGTCCCAGGCGAACGGCAGCCTTGTCACCGAAAACGGCAAGGTGATCGGCTCGACCGTGATCGGGCAGGCCTTCACCTCGCAGCGCTACTTCAACACCCGGCCTTCGGCGGCGGGCGACGGATACAGCGGCCTTGCCTCGTCCGGTTCGAACCTCGGCCCGGCTTCGCAGGTCCTGCACGACCGCGTGAAAGAGCAGGTCACGGCCATGAAGGCTGCCGAACCGGGCAAGGCGGTCCCTGCCGACCTGGTGACGACTTCGGGCTCGGGCCTCGATCCCGACATCACGCCGGAGGCGGCCTACTATCAGGTCGACCGCGTGGCGCGGGTTCGCAACATCGATGCCGCCGCCGTTCGCCGGCCGGTGGACGAGAGCGTCGAAACGCCGCTGCTCGGCTTCATCGGCGAACCGCACGTCAATGTGTTCGAACTCAATCGACGGCTGGATGGTCTTGGCGCTAAGCAGGTTCCGTGAACGATCGCGTGACTGAAAACGACAGACCCTCTCCAGAGGCCCTCCTGCGCCAGGCGGCGCAGGAGGGCCGCGGCCGTCTCAAGGTCTTCCTCGGCGCCGCGCCGGGTGTCGGCAAGACATGGGAAATGCTCACCGAAGGCCACCAGCGGCGGGAAGCCGGGGTGGACGTGGTGGTGGGCGTGGTCGAGACCCATGGCCGCCGGGAAACCGAGGCGCTGGTCCTCGGGCACGAAGTGGTCCCCCGCCGGGAGGTGGAGCATATGGGCCACAGCCTGGGCGAGATGGATATCGACGCCATCCTGGCCCGCGCGCCGCAACTGGTGCTGGTGGACGAACTGGCCCACACGAACGCACCGGGAAGCCGCCATCCCAAGCGCTATCAGGACGTGGAGGAACTGCTGGACGCCGGGATCGACGTCTATTCGACGATCAATATCCAGCATGTCGAAAGCCTCAACGATGTCGTCGCCTCGTTCACCCGGGTCCGGGTGCGCGAAACGGTGCCCGATTCCGTCCTTGAACAGGCGGAAATCGAAGTCGTCGACATTCCGCCCGACGAACTGATCGAGCGGCTGAAGGACGGCAAGGTCTATATCCCGCACGAGGCGACGCGGGCGCTCGGCCATTTCTTCTCCAAGACCAATCTCACGGCCCTGCGCGAACTGGCGCTGCGGCGTGCGGCGCAGGCAGTGGACGCGCAGATGCTGGAGCATGTGCGCGCCAATGCGCTGGCGGGCAGCTTCGCGGTGGGCGAGCGGATCGTCGTCGCCGTCAGCGAACTGCCCCATGCGGCCGGGCTGGTGCGCGCGGGCAAGCGCATGGCCGACGCCCTGAGAGCGCCCTGGACGGCCGTTCATATCGAGACCCAGCGGCACCGGCAGTTCACCGACGACGAGCGCCGCCAGCTCGCCGATACCCTGGCGCTGGCCTCGCGCCTTGGCGCTTCTACCGCCAGCATTCCGGCGACCGACGTGGTCGAGGGCCTGCGCAGCTTCGCGCGCGAGGCGCGGGCCACCCAGATCGTCATCGGCAAGTCGAGCCGCCCCTGGTGGTTCGAGCTGCGCCACGGCTCGGTGGTGGACCGGCTGGTGCGCTCGGTCGGCGACGTCGCGGTCCATGTCCTGCCCTCCGGCGAGAGCGTTCCCGGCGGCGCGGTGCGCCGCAGGCGCCGCGGGCACTGGGGGCGACCGGCCGATTATTTGTGGTCGCTGCTGATGGTGGCGGCAATGGCGGTGCTCGGGCGCCTGCTGCTGGAAGCGCTCGACCTCGGCAATATCGCCCTGCTGTTCCTGATCCCGGTCATGTTCGCCGCAGCCAGTTTCAGCCTGCGCGCAGGACTTTTCGCGGGACTGGCCTCCAGCCTTGCCTACAACTTCTTCTTCCTGCCGCCGACCGGCACGCTGACCGTCAGCAACCCGGAGAACGTGATCTCGATCCTGGTCCTGCTGGGTGTCGCCGTCGTCACCAGCCAGTTCGCCGCGCGCGTGCGGGCACAGGCCGATCTGGCGGGATCGAGCGCGCGCCAGAACGCCGCGCTGGCAAGTTTCTCGCGCCAGCTTACTGCCGCGGTGACGCGCGAGGAGCTGATGCAGGCGATCTGCGCGGAAGTCGCGCGCCTGCTCGATGTGCGGGCGGTGCTGCTGCTGCCTTCGGAAGACGGCCCGGTGCTGGCCGCCGCGCTGCCGCCGGAGGACCGGCTCGAACAGATCGAGCGGGCCGCCGCGCAGTGGGCCATGGAGAACGACCAGCCCGCAGGGCGCGGCTCGGCCACGCTCACCGCTTCGGACTGGCTGTTCAACCCCTTGCGCACGACGCGCGGCGTGCTGGGTGCTCTGGGGATTGCGCGGACGGATGCCGCCGATCCCTTGCGCTCCGACCAGTTGCCCTTGCTGATGAGCCTGCTCGATCAGGCCTCGATCGCTTTCGACCGCCTGCTGCTGGAAGAGGAGAACCTCAAGGCGCAGGCCGTGGGTGAGCGGGACCGGCTGCGCTCCGCGCTGCTCTCGTCGGTCAGTCACGATCTGCGCACGCCGCTCACCACCATTCTCACCGCCGCGCAGGAAATGCGCCAGCATCCCTCCGGCGAACTGGCCGAGACCATCGAGACCGAGGCGCTGCGGCTCAACCGCTTCGTCGCCAACCTGCTCGACATGGCGCGCGTGGAAGCCGGTGCCCTGCCGATGAAGGCGGAGCCGACGGACCTGTTCGATGCCGTCGCGGGCGCTGCGCACGATACGCGCACCGCCTTGCATGGCCATGCCGTCCAGCTCGATATTCCGCCGGACGTGCCGCTGGTGCGGGTGGATCCGGTGCTGCTCCATCACTGCCTGATCAATCTGCTCGACAATGCCGGGCGCTATGCCGATCCCGGTACGCCGATCGTGATCCGCTGCCGCCGCGCGCCCGACGCCCTGCTGCTTTCGGTGATCGACCAAGGGCCGGGTATCCCGCCCGGGCAGGAAAAGCGGGTGTTCGAAACGTTCACCCGCCTGGAAGGATCGGACCGCGTGCGCCACGGGACGGGCCTTGGCCTTGCCATCGTCAAGGGGTTCGCGGAGGCCATGGGCCTCTCGGTCGATGCCTCCAACAACGAGGATCCCTTCGGGGCCTGCTTCACCATCCGTATTCCGAACGACCTGATTCTCAGGAACTTCGATGCCAATTTCGATGATGGGGCCAATTTCAATAACGGGGACGTATCATGACCATTCGCCACAAGGTCCTCATCGTCGATGACGAGCCGCAAATCCGCCGTTTGATCCTGGCCGCGCTCGGCCGCGCCGACTATGCGACGATCGAGGCCGTGAACGGGCGCGAGGCGCTGACGCGGCTGCGGCAGGAGCGGCCGGACATCGTGCTGCTCGACCTCGGCCTGCCCGACCGCGACGGACTGGAACTGGTCCCCCTGATCAAGCAGGAGAGCGACGCCACGCTGATCATCGTCTCGGCGCGGGAGGCAACCGATGAGAAGGTCGTCGCGCTCGATCTCGGCGCGGAGGATTACCTGACCAAGCCTTTCGATACCGACGAACTTCTGGCCCGCGTGCGGGTGGCGCTGCGCAACCGCATGACCCGCGGCGGCGGTGTTCCGGCAGTCACCGCCGGCGATCTGTCCATCGACCTGATGAACCGCACGATCGTCAAGGCGGGCAAGGAAATCCACCTTACGCCCAAGGAATATGCAGTGCTGGCCCAGCTCGCGAAGTTTCCGGGGCGGGTCATTACCCATGAGCAGATCATGGTGAATGTCTGGCCCAACGAATCGGAGCGTCACGTCGAATATCTGCGCGTTCTGGTGCGGTCTCTGCGCCAGAAGCTGGAAGACGATCCGCAGCGCCCGCAGATCATCAGCAACGAGGTCGGCATAGGCTATCGCCTGCGCCTTCCCGAGGATGCCGGGTGACAGGCCCGGCCGTACCGGCGTAATGCGATTACTACGGCCTTCGGCCGTTCCCGCTCTCGTTTTCAAACGGCCATCGGACTTATGGTCCGGGGCATGGACAATGAGGATGATGCGGCGCGCGGAAGCCGGTCTTCGGCCGGGAAGGCCGGGCGCATTGCCGACTGGCTGGGATCGCAGGGCGCGGGCAATCTGACGATCTACATGTGCGCCATCGTCACGGCGCTGGCGGCGGTGCTGGCGCGGATCTCGTACTGAAGGGCCCGTTCGCACCGGTACTCGGCATTAGGAAATCTCAATGCCTCGGGGCGTTTCCCGCTCTCGAATTGCTATGCGTTCAGGCGTAACTGGAGTGCCTCCTGAAGGAGGTTCACGATGTCCAGATGGCATGAAACTCTCGCGGCTGGGATCGGCCTGCGCCTGGGCGGCGTAGCGATACTGTCGGTGGCCTGGTTGACCGGATCGGCGCTCTATGCGCGCGTCCACATGCATCCCCCCGCTCCGGCCAGTCCCGCCGAACTGGCGCTCTGCGCGCTGCTGGTGCTGCTGCTTGTGACCGGCAATGCCCTGCTGTTCGTGGGGCCCGGCCTCTGGAAGCAGGTCGAGATTCCGGCGCGGTGGAGCGCCGTGCTTACCGGCCCGCGCGAGTTCGAGATCTTCCACGATCCGCAGCTTTTCCCGGAAGAGGACAGGGTGCCGGACCGGAAGGAGACCGCCGTACTCTATCTTCACGAGCGTACGGCTGCCTGATCGGGTGTCCCGTGACAGGGGCATGGGACACCCCGCGCCAAAGTAATGAAAACACTATGCGTTAGCCGTTTCCCCGCTCTCGATATCAAATGTGGTCCTGCCCTACTTGGGCGTCCTCGAATCGCTCCGCCCGCTGGCGGAGAACTCAAGAGGACATCATGAAATCCATCGCTACCCTTGCCGCCCTTTTCGCAGGTTTCGTTCCCCTGGCCGCACAGGCTCAGGAAGAAGCCGCGCCGAGTGCCGTGACCGTCTCCGGTTCCGCCACCCTGACTTCGGATTACCGCTTCCGCGGCGTTTCGCAGTCGGACAAGGAAATGGCCGTGCAGGGCGGCCTCACCATCGCGCATGAAAGCGGCGTCTACGTGGGGACCTGGGCCTCCAACCTTTCGGGCTGGGGCACGTTCGGCGGCGCCAACATGGAGCTGGACCTGATCGGCGGCTACAAGGCGAAGCTCAGCGACAATGCCACGCTGGACGTCGGCCTGACCTGGTACATGTATCCGGGCGGCGCGGACGATACCGATTTCGCCGAGCCCTACGTGAAGCTTTCGGGCACCACCGGCCCGGCCACGCTGACGGCGGGCGTCGCCTATGCGCCCAAGCAGTATGCGCTGGCCAATGTCTCGAACGCGCCGAACAGCCGGGGGCAAAAGCAGGACAACCTCTACCTCTGGGGTGACGGCGCGCTCGCGATCGCGGGAACGCCGCTGACCGCCAAGGCGCATATCGGCTACTCGGACGGCAATCCGGGCCTTGGCCCCAATGGCACCAGCGTGGCGCCCACCGGCACCTACTGGGACTGGTCGCTCGGCCTCGACGCGGCCTGGCGCAACCTGACCTTCAACGTCTCCTACGTCGATACCGATATCGGCGGTGCCGACGCCGCGCGTCTCCAGCCGAACTTCAGCAAGGGCCAGGACGGAACCGGCTCGATCGCCGATGCCGGCATGGTGGTTTCGCTGACCGCCGCGTTCTGATCCTCAGAGCCAGCGAGTATGCCGGAACCACGCGTATAGCGCGGTGCAGAGCAGGGCGATCACGCCCAGTACGGCGAAATAGCCGTAGCGCATGTGCAGTTCCGGCATATTCTCGAAATTCATGCCGTAGATCCCGGCGATCGCGGTGGGAACCGCCAGGATCGCGGCCCAGGCGGCCAGCTGGCGGGTGATCGTGCCCTGACGCTGGGATTCCAGCAGGTGGCTGACCTCGAACACTGTGGTCAGCACCTCGCGCAAGCTGGCAACCATGGAATCGACGCGCCGGACATGGTCGTAGACGTCCTTGAAATAGGGCCGCACTGCCGCGTCGAGATAGGGCACGTCCAGATGGACGAGCTTGCTGCTCACTTCCGCCATCGGGGCCAGCACGCGCTGGAAGCGGATCAGTTCGCGGCGCAAGGCGAAAAGACGCATCACGTCGCCGCGATCGAGGAAGGCATCGAGTGCGCGCTTCTCGATTTCCAGTACGTTCTCCTCGATCGTCTCCACGATCGGCAGGTAGCCGTCGACGATGAAGTCGAGAATGGCGTGAAGCACATAATCGACGCCGTTGGAGAGCAGCGTCGGCGCCGCCTCCAGCTGGGCGCGCAGTTCGGTATGGGCGCGGGCGGAGCCGTGGCGGACCGAGATGACGTGATGCTTGCCGACGAAGACCGAGGTTTCCCCGTAAACGATCTCGTCACCTTCCAGATGCGCGGTGCGGGCAACGACGAAAAGCTGGTCGCCGTAGATATCGACCTTGGGCAACTGGTGCGCCTTCAGCGCGTCTTCCACGGCCAGCGGGTGCAGGCCATACGTCTTCTGCACGGCGCGCAGTTCTGCCTCGGTCGGTTCGTGCAGGCCGATCCACACGAAATCCTCGCCCCGATCGGCGGGATGGTCCAGCAGCGGGGGGCAGCTGTCGAGGGATACCGGCTCGGCGGGTTGGCCCTGGCGATAGAGGCGGGCGGCAATGACGGTCATCTAGGCTGCTGTTTTCCGGGTTTCATGTCGTTCGGGCAGGCAAGGATAGCGCCGTGGGCGGCGATGTCTCGCTGTTTCGGCTTCAGCGTATCGCGCGGCGGTCCTGCCGGGCATTGTGACGGCCATGCTGCCGTGCAGCACTGCCCTTTCCGTCGGAGATCAGCGTCTGGAGATCGAGCAGGGCGCGTCCCGTGGCCATTCCGCCGTTGCAGGCGATGTAGCGCGGTTCCCAGACCGGCGAGAACTTTTCCTTGTAATTGCGCAGCCCTTCGAAGCCGTAGAAGGCTTCGCCGTGGCGGAACAGCATGCCCGCCGCCCGTGCCCAGGTCGGCGCAAGGCGGCGCGCCTCGATGCCGGAAAGCGGGGCCAGACCCAGGTTGAACCAGGCATAACCCTCCTGCCGTCCCCACAGCATCAGGCGGGTGAACAGGAAGTCCATGCAGCCGTAGGGCACGTCGGCACGGTGGCGCATGAGGTCCACCGAAAGTTCCTCCCGGCCCGCCGTCTTCCAGAGATTGGCGAAAGCGACGATCCGCCCCTCGCAGCGTATCACGGCGATGTCGCAGCGTGCGATATAGGCCTCGTCGAAGCGCCCGACGCTGAAGGCCTTCTCGCGCTGGCCCTTGGCGCGGAGCCATTCGTCCGAGACGTCACGCAGCTCGCCTATGAGCGCCGACACGCGCGCGGCAGGAACGATCGCGAACTCCGCGCCTTCACGCTCGGCGCGGCGCATGGCGTGGCGCAGGGGGCGGGCGCCGGGGCCTTCGAGGCCGAAGCGGGAAAGGTCCACGCGCGCCTCTTCGCCGTACTTCATCAGCTGCAGGCCCATGTCGATGGCGACAGGCAGGACCTCGGGCGTGACCTGATAGAGCAGGACGCGGCCCTGGTTGGCATCGGCCCGCTCGCGCAGGCGCCAGAGCAGTTCGGGCCAGTCGGAGCGTTCTCCCACCGGATCGCCCATGACGATCCAGGAATGTCCCTGGATCTGGTACATCAACATCGAGCGGTTGTCCGGCCCGGCCAGGAACAGCTTGTCGCCGGTAAGCGCCAGCATCGATTCCGAACGTGTCGCGTGCGCAAGGGCGGCCTCGACGTCGAGCGGGCATTCGTCGGGCCGCACGGCCCGCCGCGAGGGGCGCAGGAAGGCGAGCAGGATGGATGCGCCCGTCACCACGGCAACGGCGAAACTGGTCCGCAAGTAGCGCGAGGCGTCGCCCGACCAGGCGAATTTCCACCAGAGGCTGCTGCGATAGGCCGGAAAACTCTGGGCGAAATAGCCGATCACGATGACGAGCGCGATCGTCGCGACCATGGCGAGGATCCAGTTTGCGCTCATCACGTCGGCGGTCAGCGCGGTGCGGCGCCAGAAGCCCTTGCGCGCGATCTGCAACATGGCGGCCACCGCCAGCAGGGTCAGCGCTTCCTCCCAGTCGAGCCCCTTGATCAGCGAGAAGGCGGCCCCGGCCAGCAGCAGGGCGCGGGTGAGCAGGAACGCGGCGTCGAGACGGCGATAGAGCGCGGGCGCCAGCAGCAGCAGCAGGGTACCGACCAGGCTGGCGGCGATCTGGGAAGCTTCGACGAAGGGCAGCGGCACGATGCCGCGGATGTCGGCCATGCGCTCGGGCAGGGCGGGCGTCGCGCCGGAGAGGAGCAGGATCGCGCCGCCCAGGAAGACCAGCAGCGCGACGGCGCGGGGCGCCAGGCTGACCATCATCGTCTCGCCCGCCTTGAGCGCGAGGACGGCGGGCCGCCGCCAGCGCGCGTGCTCGTGACGGACCAGCAGGACGAGCGCGAGGGCAAGCGGCAGGATGTAGTAGACGATACGGTACACGAGCAGCGCGGCCAGGAGTTCTCCGGCAGGGATCTGCGGGCAGAGCGCGATGACGGTGGCCTCGAACACGCCGAGGCCGCCGGGAACGTGGCTGACCAGTGCCACCACGATGGCAAGGACGTAGGCGAGCAGCAGCGGCGGATAGAGTCCGGCCGGGGCATGGGGCAGCAGGATGAACAGCGTCCCGCAAGCCGTGGCGATGTCTGCCAGCGCCACCAGCCCCATGCGTGCGGTCGTTTCCGGGCCGGGCAGGTTCCGGCGCCGGGCAAGGAGCGCTCCGCCTGCCAGCAAGGCCAGCAGCCCGGCGCCCGCCACATGCTGGAATTCGAGCGAAAACCTGTGGCCTGCGGCAAGCAGTGGACGATGATGGAGCAGGAGGGCAAGGGCAACTGAGGTGAAGACGCCGCTCCAGAAAGTAACCCCGGCGATGGCGGTGACGCGCGCCACTTCTCCGGTGCTCAGGCCCCTGGCGCCATAGATGCGCAGCCGCGCGGCAGCGCCGGTCAGGATGCCGAAGCCGAGATTGTGGCTCAGCGTATAGCTGGTGAAGGAAGCGAGCGCGGCGGTGCGATAGGGCAGGGGCCGTCCGATCGTGCGCAGGGCCATGACGTCGTAGAGGGTGAGCAGGAGGTAGCTCGCCGCGGTCAGGCCAAGCGCGGCGGCGAGGCGCCATGCCGGGATCGCGCGAAGGGTGCGGATCAGCGTGTGGGCATCCAGCGAGAGGGCCAGCCGGTGCAGGCAAAGCCCCGCCAGCGTCAGCATCAGCGCGGCGGCCGCCAGTTGCGCGGGGACGGCCATTCTGCGCGCCAGCGGCTTCAGGGCGGCAAGGTGAACCGCGCGGGACGCGGGAAGCGCGGTCATGACCGCTTGCTCCATATCTGCGACTTGCAGATCAGCCCATGAAGGATGCAGCCGCTGATCCTGAGATGGCCCGGATCGGGCTGGTGAATGCGGGAGAAGAAGCTTTCGCCCATGTCGGGCACATAGACTTCTCCCTGCCAGCCGCCGTTGCCCTCGCGGTGGTAGTCGCGCAGGAGCTGGGTGCCGACGAGATGGCCGACCCCGGCATCGGCGGCATCCGCCACGGCCTGCCCGCCGACCCAGGTCACGGTGCCGCAGAGCATCGCGCCGCAAGGCGCGACGGCCACTTCAACGTCCCCGCGCGGATTGAGCCAGCGGCCGAAGGGATTGGGGGCATTGGCGGGCTGGGCGGGCGCGGCGGCGCAAAGCAAGCCGAGGATCGGAATGATCGCGCCGAGACGGAGGCGGTGGGGAATGTTGGTCATCGGGTGGTATCCGTAAGGGCATGAGCGGCGATGGCATCGCGCACCGCGCCGAACAGTCTGTCGGCATCCTTGTTCAGGTAGTGGTCGCCGGGCAGCACGATCTGGGTCAGGCGCGGCAGGTGGAGCAGCGGGCAGAGGCTTTCCGGTTCGTCGCGGCCATGGATGCAGACCACGGGCACCCAGTCCAGCTTGCGGGCACTGGCAAGCGCGGGGGCATCGGGCGTGGTCTCGTCCAGCCATTCGAGCGGGGAGACGCGCAGGAAAACGGTGCGAGTGGGGACGGTCAGCACCACCAGCGAGACATGG
This sequence comes from Novosphingobium sp. TCA1, assembly GCF_009811895.1. Taxonomy (NCBI): domain Bacteria; kingdom Pseudomonadati; phylum Pseudomonadota; class Alphaproteobacteria; order Sphingomonadales; family Sphingomonadaceae; genus Novosphingobium; species Novosphingobium sp. TCA1. The sequence continues at coordinate 201,311 of NZ_BLJH01000008.1, forward strand.
CGGCGCAAGGTCTGGGGAAGGTGCTCCAGCCCGACATGGACCATGTCCGAACCGAAGGACTGCCCCAGCACCACGACGCGATCGGTATGGCCCAGCACCATCGCGCGCTGCATGGCCTCGGCCAGCATCGCCGAGACTTCCTCCGGGCTGCGGCGGATCTTGAAGTAGTTGAGCGAGTTGACCGAGACCGTGGCCACGCCGTGCCGGGCGAGGCGGGCTGCGATCTCGCCGCCCAGTCCGGTTCTGGTGCCCATGTCGCCGGAAAGCAGCACGGCGGCATAGCGGTGCTCTTTCGAGGCGCCCTGGGCAGGCAGGTCCGCGAAGGGGCTGGCATCCCACGCGCCCAGCCCCCCCAGCACTGCAGCCAGCACTGCTGCCAGCGCCGCTACGACGACGATGACGGCTGCGATCGAGCGCACCAGTGCGCGCCGAGGCCTGTGTGGAGCTGTCCCTGTCATGCCACGGGTCTGCGCCCGGCGATCTTGCCGCAGGGTGGAGCCAACATGGACTTTCCTTAATGTGACTTGCGCGGGCGGCAGTGCGATAAGGCAGGGCGAGGGTGCAGCTTGCGTCCAGTCTCATGCTGGCGCCGGGGATCTTGCCGCTTCATGTCCGTTTCGCCCTTTCTTCCCTTCAACTCCGTCACGGAAGCGGCCTGCGCATGAGCGAGGTCAGCGACCGCAAGGGCAGGCTTCTGGGCCTGCTGCCGATGCTGGGCGCGCTGCTCGCGGTGACGGGCGCGCTGACCTGGGGAGATATCTGGGCGCAGCGCCACTTCGGCCTGATCGGTCAGACCCTGCCGCGCCCGCACGGCGTCGTTCAGGGCGAGAGCTGGCGGCAGGTGCTCGATTTCACCGCCGACCCCGTGCCCGGCCCGCAGCCGGGGCTGGTCGTCACCAGCGTGCGTTCGCGCGGCTATGCCGAGAAAGCCGGGCTTGCCGTGGGCGACTGGATAGAAAGCGCCGATGGACGAGAGCCGCCGACGCTTCAGGCGCTGGCGGAAGAGTTGTCTGCGCGCGGACAACAGCCTATCCATCTTCGCGTGGTGCATCAGGGCGCGGTTCGCACGGTCGAACTCGCCCGTGAGCCGGGGCTCATGGCCCGCTAGAGCGGCTTTCGATCCGATTGCATCGGTTCGACCACTCTAGGTTATTGAAATGCTCTAACGCGATGTGAAGGGGCCGGACGGAAAGATGGGTCACAAGCTGCTGGTCGTCGAGGACGACGACGCCACGGCCACGTACATCGCCAAGGGCATGGCCGAGGAAGGCTTCGTGGTCGATCGCGCGGCGAACGGGCGCGATGCGCTGTTCCTGGCCAGCGACGGCACTTACGACGCGATCGTGCTCGATCGCATGATCCCGCAGATGGACGGCATGTCGGTGCTCGGTGCGCTGAGAGCCGGGGGTATCGAAACCCCGGTCATCGTGCTTTCCGCGCTGGGATCCACGGACGACCGCGTCACCGGCCTGACATCGGGGGCGGACGACTACCTCACCAAGCCGTTCGCTTTTGCCGAGCTGCTGGCCCGCGTGCGCCTGCTGGTGAAGCGCGGCGGCGGCCAGGCTGCGGTCGAGACCCGGCTCGCCTGCGGCGATCTGGAAATGGACCTCCTTGCCCGCAAGGTCCGGCGCGGCAGCCGCGCCATCGACCTCCAGCCGCGCGAGTTCCGCCTGCTGGAATATTTCCTGCGCCATGTCGATGAGGTCGTGACGCGCACGATGCTGCTGGAGGCGGTGTGGGACTATCACTTCGATCCCGGCACAAATGTCATCGATGTCCATGTCAGCCGCCTGCGCCGCAAGCTGGACGAGGACGGCGCGGGGCCGCTTCTGCACACGGTGCGCGGCGCGGGCTACCGGCTGGGACTGGCGGCTTGAAGCCGAGAACGCGCGTGCCGCGTTTTCTCCGCTCGACCACGCTGCGCATCTTCGTTCCGGTGGTCCTGTTCCAGCTTGTCGCCACCGGGGGCGTGCTGACTTTCGTGTGGATCGCCGGCCAGCAGAGCGTGCGTGACGAGCAGCGGGCGCTTGTCGGCGAACTGCGCGAGGAGCTGCTCGACATCTGGCAGGACGGTGGTTCGGAGGCGCTGCAAGCCAATATCGAACGGCGCCTGCGCAGCGAGGGACGCCGTGCGCCGGTACTGCTTCTGGCCGACCGCGCGGGACGTACCCTGATCGGCAATCTTTCCGCCTTGCCGCCCGGGCTGGAGGCGGACGGCGCGACCGGTGGACTGTTCGAGACGGTGCTCTATCGCAGCGACGGCATGCAGCCGCAGGACATGGTCCTTTCGCAAACCCGGCTGGGCGACGGGACCACATTGCTCGCCGGGATCGAGATCGGGCGCGACCTGAAGCTCCAGCGCAGTTTCGAGCAGGCATTGCTCGCCGCGCTGTTCCTGGCCCTGCCGCTGGCCATGCTGGTGGCGGTGCTGACGTCCCGTCTTGTCGGCCAGCGTGTCCATGACATGGCGCAGACCGCGCACCGCGTCGGCAGCGGGGCTTTCGATGCGCGCGTCGCACTCGACGGTTCCGGCGATGCCTTCGACGAGCTTGCGGGCGAGATCAATGCCATGCTGGCGCGGATCGAGACGCTGGTGGGCGAGCTTCGGGTGGTGGCCGAAGGGCTGGCGCACGACTTGCGCTCGCCGGTCACACGGCTGCGCGCGGCCCTGGAGCAGGCGGTGCGCGAGGCCGCCGATCCCGCCGCCGAGGCGGCGATGCAGCGCGCCCTGACCGAGGCGGATACGCTCACCCGCATCCTCACCACCGCGCTCCAGATCGGCCGTGCGGAAGCGGGAATAGGGCGGGAACGCTTCGAGGAAACCCGGCTGGACGATTTTCTCGGCGATCTCGCGGCGCTCTATGAGCCCTATGCCGAGGATGCGGGTTTCGTGCTCCGCGCAGAGGCACCTGCTGGCCTCGCTGTGTCGCTGCACCGTGAACTGATGAGCCAGGCGCTGGGAAATCTGGTCGACAATGCCGTCAAATATGCCGAGGGCGGCAGTGCGATCGCACTTTTCGCGCTCAGGCAGGAAGGGCAGATCGTGTTGGGCGTGCGGGACGATGGGCCGGGGATCGCGGAGGATCGCCGCGAGGCCGCCTTGCAACGCTTCGGCCGGCTCGATCCCAGCCGGGCGGTGGCCGGTTCCGGGCTGGGGTTGGCACTGGTCGAAGCGGTGGCGAAACTGCATGGCGGCCGCGTCGAACTGGCGGAAGCGCCGGGCGGCGGACTGGAAGTGCGGCTGAAAGTCCCGTCGTCCCGGACTTGATCCGGGACCGCTGGCAATTCTTTAGGCGCGGCGGTGTGTCAGGGCGCCTTGCCGAGGGGCGAGCTGTTCATGGCCAGTGGTCCCGGATCAAGTCCGGGACGACGTGGTGCCTAGACCGTCTCCAGCGCCCGCGCGCCGACCGGAGGCGCTGCGTTCGCAGGCGCGGCGGTGACGCGGCCGGTGCGTTCGAGCTTGCCCCAGCCGATGCCCTTGCCTGCGAAGGCGGCGCCTACCGCGCGGATCACCACGCTGTACATGAGCTGGCGGTAGACGAAGCGCTGGGCCAGCAGCAGCAGGGGACGGAAGCGTTCGCGGCGGGTGTCCAGGCGATAGGCGATCCAGCCGCAGGCCAGGTCCACCGCCGTGAAAGCCAGCCAGTAGGCGCCCATGCGCAGCACGTCGGTCTGGGTCTGCGCCCAGCCGTGCTGCGAGACGCGCAGGGCGGTGCCGCCGATCGAGATCAGCAGGGCGAGGTCGATGGCGGGGGAGATCACCGCAAAGACGATCTGGAACAGCCAGGCCTGGGGCATGCCGATGAAGGCAAGGCCGGAAGGGCGGCCCTTTGCCAGGGTGCCGCGATGCTTCCAGAGGCACTGGAGCGTACCGAACGACCAGCGGAACCGCTGCTTGGACAGGGCGGCGAAGCTTTCGGGCGCCTCGGTCCAGGCGACGGCGTCCTCGTCGTAGGCGATCTTCCAGCCCTTGCGCTGGATGGCGATGGTGAGATCCTGGTCCTCGGCCAGCGTGTCTTCGGGATAGCCGCCGACATCGTCCAACGCCTCCCGCCGCCAGGCGCCGACCGCGCCGGGCACCACCATGATCGCGTCGAGCTTCGTCAATGCGCGGCGTTCGAGGTTCTGCGCGGTGACATATTCCACGCCTTGCCAGCGGGTGACGAGGTTCACGCGGTTGCCGACTTTCGCATTGCCCGCTACCGCGCCGATGCGGGGATCGGCGAACCAGCGCACCAGCCGCGAGATCGTCTCGCGCTCGAACTGGGTATCGGCATCGAGCGCCACGATCACGCTGCCGCGGGCGTCCTTGAGCGCACGGTTGAGCGCGGCGGCCTTGCCGCCGTTGACCAGCGTGAGCAGTTCCACGCGCGAATTGCCTGCGAAAGCCTCGGAAACGATGGCGCTGGTGCGGTCCTTCGATCCGTCGTCGGCAACGATGATCTGGAGCTGGCGATAGTCGCTTTCGAGCACCCGCCGTACAGAGGCCTCGATCACGCCTTCCTCGTTGTAGGCGGGGATGATGACGGTGACGAGCGGATCGCAGGTATCTTCCGGGGCGGCCATCGGCTGCGGACGGCGCAGCAGGCTCGCCAGCGAGGCGAGGCCGATCGAGCGCAGCACGCCGAGCGAGATCGCGAAGAAGAAGGTCCAGTTGAGCGCGACGAGGATCGCGGCGAGAACGCCGAATAGCGCGACGTCGGCGCGCACGGCCGCCAGATCCACGCCGTCCACCTTGGGCATGACCGCGTCGTGAGACAGGCCCGCGAGGGTCGAGACGGGAACGAAGCTGTAGCCGTCCTGCTTCAGGCGCTCGATGATGACGGGAAGCGCGGCCACGGTCTGCGAACGGTCGCCGCCGCCGTCGTGCAGCAGGATCACGTTCTCCGAACGGTCGGGGCTGGCGGATTCGACCTGCGCGATCGTGCTGTCGATGATGTGCTGGACGCCGGGGCGCTTCCAGTCGTCGGGATCGACGTGGAGGCCGACCACGGTATAGCCATGCTGGCGGGCGATCGCGGCGGGGACGAGTTCGTCCGCCGTGGTCGGTTCGGCATCTCCGAAATAGGGCGCGCGGAACAGGCGGATCGAATGGCCGGTCGTCGCCTCGATCAGCCGCTGGGTGGCATTCAGTTCCAGGCCGATGCCGGTGGCGGCTTCCTCGGCCATGTTGGGGTGGGTGTAGCTGTGATTACCGATCTCGTCGCCGTCGGCGGTGATGCGCTTGACGAGATCGCGATTGGTCAGGGCGTTCTCGCCGACCATGAAGAAGGTTCCGGGAACGTGGTACTGCTCCAGGATCGAGAGGATGCGCGGCGTCCAGGTCGGATCGGGACCGTCGTCGAAAGTCAGGGCCAGCTTCTTCGGCAATGCGCCGGTGCGATGGACGACATAGGGCGTCGGCAGGCGCGTATAGCGTTCCGCGGAGACCATGCCGGTGGTCGGGTCGAACGCGATCCTGCGGCTGCCGTCCTGCGGGGTTGCGGTCACGTCGAGGATCTCGCCTTGTCCTTCCACGTCGACATTGGCCGCCTGCTTCAGGGGGGCGAGGTTCGGCCGCGTTCCGGTGCGCCAGGCCTTGACCGTGCTCCAGAAGCCGGGATCTTCCGAGCCCAGGCGCCAGAGCGCGATGTCGCCCACGCCCAGGCGCGAGAGGATCTGCATCTGGTTCCAGGTAGCGGCAGCGTCCAGCATCCAGACGTCGTGACGCTGGCTCTGGCTCTGATTCTGGCCGTCGAAGGCATCGTCGTAGGAGTAACCGGCGTTGCCACTCGCCGGATCGTACTGCGGTGCGGTGCCGCTGTCGTGCGCGTCGAGCCAGGCTTCCTCGACGGTCATGCTGTCGGCCTTGCCGCCGTGCCAGTTGTAGGCGTACTCGCCCAGCGCGACGATCGCCTTGCCGCGCGGCAGGCCTGCCAGCGCATGGGAAAGCTTCTGCGCGAACCACGGGTTGGAGGCGATCGGGCCGGGGGTGCCGCCCTGCCAGTGCTCGTCGTAGGCCATCAGCACCAGCCGGTCGGCCACGGATGCAAAGGCGTGGGTGGACCAGTCGGGATTGTCGATCGGCATCGTCACCGCGACCACGCGGTGCCTGGGGGCAAGCTGCCCGCGCAGTTCGCTCAGGAAAAGGCGCAGGTTGGGCAGGCTGGCGGCGGGCATGGTCTCGAAATCGACCATGACGCCTGCATAGCCGGTCCTGTCGAGATAAGCGCCGATTTGGGTTTCCAGCGCATGGCGCCGAGCGGGACTGGCAAGCTGCCGCGCGGTGACATCGCCCTGCCAGTCGCCCTCGACGGTGTTCTGGAGCACCGGCACGACCAGCGGGCGGTGCAGCGAGGTAGCGAGCAGGTGATCGAGCCGCGCGTCGTCCTCGATCTTGAGCGCGCCGGTACCATCCACCGAAAGCGTTGCCGGAGCGACCCAGTCCAGCCGGTCGATGTGGCGTTCCAGCGAAGTGGCGCTGTCGTCGCTCCAGGGCGTGTAGAAGCCCACCGTGATCGGCTTCGCGCCGGGGGTGGGGGCGGGGACGACGGGCTTTCCGAAAAGGAACTTGCGGGCGCGACGGGTCAGGTGCCCGATCTGCGCGCGGAAGGGCAGGGGCGAGGCGTGCTCGTAGGCGATCGGCAGCGGCGGCGGCGCCGGCACGCTGGCCACGGTCGTGGCGAAGACCACGCAGGCGGCAATGGCCAGCAGCAGCGCCAGCAGCGAGAGGCGGCGCACGCGAATGCGCCGGTTTCCGGTGGGGTCGAAGAAAACGGGTGCAGCCACGGCGTGCCTCACGAAGTTTCCGGGCGGCGTGGGGGAACGCCGCCCGGAGACTCATTGGTCATTCGGAAGGTACGGCCCGGGAACCAGAGGCAATGACGAGGGTGCGAATGTCACTTCGGTTCCCGGACCGCACGGCCGTTCTAACCGTGCGGGCATGGCGCCGGCGTGGAGGCAAGGTTACAAAAGTTTCATGTTGGGGCGGTGGAAGAATGTCGTCGTCCCGGACTTGATCCGGGACGACGTATCGCGGGCGCTTAGAGCCCGTTTGAAAAATGCCCAAAAGGGCATTTTTGTGCGGCACCGGCCCACGCCCCCACCCTACCACCCAACGGTAGTATCCTGCGGGTGGTAGGGTGGGGGCGCCTGAATCAAACTGGGGGCCGGTGCCGCCAAATTCGCCTGCGGCGAATTTCAAACAGACGCTTAGAACCGCTTCTTCTCGGTCACGTCGATCTGCACGACGCGGCCGTCGTGGACGGTCAGCGATACCTGACCGTAGCGAAGGTCCTGAAGGGCCTCGCGCACTTTGGCGAGGCTTTCCTCAAGATTGCGCAGTTGCGGGGTTTCGTCCTGGCTCATCATCGGTCTCCGGCGCTGGAGAATGTGCGGGCTCGCCTTGCGGCGATGGTTACGGTTTCGCCGATGGTCGGCGGCGCTTCGTGGGCATCGACGTCGATCTCGACGATCGTGTCGGTTTCGGTGAGGCGGCCTTCCACGCGCCAGGAGCCGCCCTTGCGGAAGACGTTGTCGACGATCACCCGGTCGCTGCCAGTGGCGGTGATCTCGAAGTCGTGGGGGCGGATGTGGCGGCCGTCGGGCAGGCGGTTGGTCTCGCCGACGAAGTGCGAGACGAAGGCCGTGGCGGGTTCCATGTAGACCTGCTCGGGCGTGCCGATCTGGTCGATCCGGCCGTGGTCCATCACCACCACGCGGTCGGCCAGTTCGAGGGCCTCTTCCTGATCGTGGGTGACGAAGATGGAGGTCAGACCCATCTGCTTGTGCAGGTCGCGCAGCCAGCGGCGAAGATCCTTGCGGACTTTGGCGTCGAGCGCGCCGAAAGGCTCGTCCAGCAGCAGCAGGCCGGGCTCGATGGCCAGCGCGCGGGCCAGTGCCACGCGCTGGCGCTGGCCGCCCGAAAGCTGGCCGGGATAGCGCTGTCCGAGGCCCTCCAGCTGGACCACGCGCAGCAGTTCCTCCGCGCGCGCCTTGATCTCGGCCTTGGCGGGGCGGCGGCGCGCCTTGCGCACGGTCAGGCCGAAAGCGATGTTGTCGGCCACGGTCATGTGCCGGAACAGGGCGTATTGCTGGAACACGAAGCCGACGTTGCGCTTGCCCACCGGGATGTCGGACACGTCGTCGCCGTTGAAATAGACCTGGCCCTCATCCTGGAATTCGAGGCCGGCGATGATGCGCAGCAGCGTCGTCTTTCCCGAGCCCGACGGGCCGAGCAGGGCGATGAATTCGCCGGGCTGGATTTCCAGGTCGATGCCGTGGAGCGCTGGATAGTTGCCGAAGCGCTTGGTGATGTTCTGGACGCGGATCAATGCCTTGCTCCCGAGTGAAGGTCGAAGCGCCATTCGAGCACGGTCTTGAGGACAAGCGTGACGAGGGCGAGGGCAGCCAGCAGCGAGGCCACCGCGAAGGCGCCGACGAAATCATATTCGTTGTAGAGGATCTCGACATGCAGCGGCATGGTGTTGGTCTCGCCGCGAATGTGCCCGGACACGACCGAGACGGCGCCGAACTCGCCCATGGCGCGGGCGTTGCACAGCAGCACGCCGTAGAGCAGGCCCCAGCGGATGTTGGGCAGGGTGACGTGCCAGAAGGTCTGCCAGCCGCTTGCGCCAAGCGAGAGCGCGGCTTCCTCGTCGTCCTTGCCCTGTTCCATCATCAGCGGGATCAGTTCGCGCGCGACGAAGGGGAAGGTGATGAAGACGGTGGCCAGGATGATGCCCGGCACGGCAAAGATGATCTTCAACCCATGCGCGGAAAGCCACGGTCCCAGCAGCCCCTGCGCGCCGAACAGCAGCACGAAGATCAGGCCCGAGACGACGGGCGAGACCGAGAAGGGCAGGTCGATAAGGGTCAGCAGCAGGTTCTTGCCGGGGAAGCTGAACTTGGTGATCGCCCAGCTGGCGGCCAGGCCGAACACCATGTTCAGCGGCACGCTGATCGCGGCGATGATCAGGGTCAGGCGGATGGCGGAAAGCGCGTCCGGGTTGGACACTGCGTCGAGGAAGGGGGCCAGCCCCTGCTTCAAGGCCTCGCTGAATACCGCGATCAACGGCAGCATCAGGAAGAAGGCCAGGAAGGCGAGGGCAAGCGCGATGAGCAGGATTTGCGCGGTGCGGCTCTCGGTGCTGCTCTCGGTGCTGGGGGATTGCCGTTTCATGCGCCGAGCCTCCTGCGCCGGATGGACTGGAGCGCGTTCAGGGTGAAGAGCACCGCGAAGGAAACCAGCATCATCACCATCGCGATCGCGGTGGCGCCGTTGTAGTTGTACTGTTCGAGCTGGGTGACGATCAGCAGCGGCGCGATCTCCGTGCGGCCGGGCATGTTGCCGGAGATGAAGATCACCGAACCGTATTCGCCCACGCCCCGGGCGAAAGCCAGTGCGAAGCCGGTGAACAGCGCGGGCAGGATCGCCGGGAAGATCACCCGCGCGAATGTCTGCGCCCGGCTTGCGCCGAGCGTGGCGGCGGCTTCCTCCACGTCCTTGCCCAGATCGGCGAGAACCGGCTCGACCGAGCGGACCACGAAAGGCAGGCCGATGAAGACCAGGGCCACGGTAATGCCGATCGGCGTGAAGGCGACCTTGATACCCAGCGGATCAAGGTATTGCCCGACCCAGCCGCTCGGCGCGTAGAGCGCGGTGAGCGCAATGCCCGCGACGGCGGTAGGCAGGGCGAAAGGCAAGTCGACCAAGGCCGAAATCACCCGCTTTCCGGGAAATTCGTAGCGGACCAGGACCCAGGCCACCAGCAGGCCGAATACCGCGTTGACGAAGGCGGCGGCGATGGCCGTACCGAAGCTCAGGCGATAGGCGGTGAGGGCGCGCTCGGAAAAGCCCACGTCCACGAAAGCCTGCCAGCCCATGCCGGCGGATTTCAGGAACAGGGTGGATAGCGGGATCAGCACGATCAGGGAGAGCCAGGCCAGGCTGAACCCGAAGGTCAGCCCGAAGCCCGGCAGCACGGAGGGCGCACGCCATCGGGCCTTGCGCGTCGTCATGGATGGCATCTGCAGTGGCCTGCTCGATTCTGGCGCAAGTGGCGCGGTTTATTTCTTGGCGTAGATGCGGTCGAAGACGCCGCCGTCATCGAAGAAGGTCTTCTGCGCCTTGGTCCAGCCGCCAAAGTCCTTGTCGATCGTGGTCAGGTTCAGCTTGGGGAACTGGCCTGCGAACTGCTCGGCGATCTTCGGGTCGCTGGGGCGATAGAAATTGCGGGCGATCGCGACTTGCGCCTCGGGCGTGTAGAGATATTCGAGGTAGGCCTTGGAAACCGCCTCAGTGCCGTGTTTCTTCGGATTGTTCGCGATCACCGCCACCGGCGGTTCCGCCAGCACGGAGATCGAGGGAACCACGATCTCGAACTTGCCCGCGCCCAGTTTCTTCTCGGCCAGCAAGGCCTCGTTTTCCCAGGCCAGCAGGACGTCGCCGATGCCGCGTTCCACGAAAGTGGTGGTCGCGCCGCGCGCGCCGCTGTCGAGCACCGGCACTTGGGCGAAGAGGCGCTTCACGTAGGCCTCGGCCGCAGCGTCCGACCCGCCCGCCTTGCGGCCATAGGCCCAGGCGGCCAGGAAGTTCCAGCGCGCGCCGCCGCTGGTCTTGGGATTGGGCGTGATCACCTGTACGCCCGGCTTCACCAGATCGTTCCAGTCGCGGATCGCCTTGGGATTGCCCTTGCGGACAAGGAACACGATCGTCGAGGTGTAGGGCGAGCTGTTGTCCGGCAGGGCTTTCTGCCAGTCGGCCGGGAGCAGCTTGGCCTTTTCGGCGATCACGTCGATGTCATAGGCCAGCGCCAGGGTGGCGACGTCCGCCTCCAGCCCGTCGATCACGGCCCGGCTCTGCTTGCCCGATCCGCCGTGGCTCATGCGGAAGGTCACGTCCTGCCCGGTCTTCTTCTTCCAGTAGGCGGCGAAGGCCGGGTTCACGGCCTGGTAGAGTTCGCGGGTGGGGTCGTAGGAGACATTGGTGATCTCGACAGAATTGCCCGACTTTCCGCCGGAACAGCCCGCAAGCGAGACTGCAAGGGCGCCGGCAGCGGCCACGGAAAGAAACAGGCGGCGATTGAGGGTTCCGGCATTCATCGTGTCATGTCTCCCGTCGGGTTGGCTCAGGCCTAAACTCAATCGATTTGGTTGACATTAAATATGAATTTTCAGGGTGGCAAGCATACCTTTTGGCCAGTGCCGAAGTCGCGGTTTACTTCGCCTTTCGGGGGGTGAAGCTCCGGCCGGGCCATGGCGATTTCTCATTCACCCCTCATTTTCAAAGGGGTAATGGCTGCCGCCGGACGAGAACGATAGCCCGAAGGAGCGTGGAATTCTCGCCCAAAGCCCTGCCGGGTTCAAGCGGGCGAATCCCCAAGGTCCGCTCTCGCGGGCTCAGGACAGCGCAGTGCCTTCTATGGTGATGCGGTGCATCTCGCGGCGATGGCCTGACAGCAAGACTGGACCGATGTGGAAGCCAATTTCTGATGAGGCTGCCGTGCTTCTGAAGTTGGCTGAGGACCGTGCGAATGGTTCGCGGTTCGTCGTATCTCGACCGGACGAATCTGGCCGCTCGATCCTCTACGGATCGTATCATAGGGCGTGGCAGTGGGTGCTTGGTGCAGTAGGCATCGCCGCAACTCGAACGCACGCGATCCGTCACAGGGCAGCAACCGATATCGCCAATTCTGGCATTCCTATCAAGGTAGGCATGGCTTTGACCGCTCATAAGCGACTCGATATTTTTATGGGCTACGTCCACCTTGAAGAAGGTCAGGTGCATGAGGCTGCAGATATTGTTGCAGCGAGCAGGGCAGCAAAATTGGCAGCCTCTAAGGAAAAAATGGCCAGGGCAACCCGTGGGTCGATCTGTCCTTCGGTCGCCCGAGCATAAAGCGTAGATTTCTTGAAACCGTCGGCAGGAGGTCGCAAGGCTGGCTTCCTGCCGCCCAATAATTGGTTTAGACGTCCCGCACAATCGGCCAGCCAGCTTGCTTGACGCTCAAATTTCAATCAAATAAGTTGAGAAAGTATACGAGGGGATCCTGGCTCGTTGCCTTCCATATCTACCAGTCCGCGGCATTTGACCGAGAAGCAGCTTGCTCCGCGTTAGAAATGGCTAAAGCGCGCGGCGCCAAGGCGACAACGCTAGGCATCGGGTTCTCCATACGTCAGGTGAAACGATGATCCTTTGCTTAGTACCGCGCGGCTTGCAGACGCTCTCAGGAAATACAGAGGTCTCGGCATGACACTCGAAATCCGCCAGCATGGCCGCGTCGGCGCCGAAATTCTCGGTATCGACCTTTCGTGCACCATCTCCGACGAGGACTTCGCGGAGGTTCGTAACGCCTTCGCCGAACACGGAGTGGTGTTTTTCCGCGACCAGTCGTTCACCGAAGACCAGCACATCGCCTTCGCGCGGCGGTGGGGGCCGATCAACATCAATCGGTTCTTCGCGCCCCATCCTGCCTATCCGGAGATTGCGCTGGTGGTGAAGGAGCCCGACCAGCAGCACAACATCGGCGGCGGCTGGCATACCGACCATTCCTACGATTTCGAGCCTGCGCTGGGCTCCATCCTCGCCGCGCGCGAACTGCCTCCCGAAGGCGGAGCCACCGCTTTCGCATCGATGTACGCCGCCTATAACGGCCTGTCCGCAAGGCTGAAGGAACGCATCGAAGGGCGCCGCGCCGTCCATTCCGCCAGGCATGTGTTCGGCAGCAAGGCCGGCGTCTATGAGGCTGCGCAGGATTCCCGGAGCGACGGTCGCATCGGCAATTCCGCCGCGGCGGACGTGCTGGACGATCCTGTTCACCCCGTGGTGATCATCCATCCGCTTAGTGGCAAGCGAGCAGTGTACGTCAATCCTAGCTTTACGGTTCGTATCCTTGGGCTTGCCGAGGAAGAATCACAGGATCTGCTGGCTGAGGTATATGAGCACTGCAAGCGCCCAGAATTCCAGGAAGACTTCCACTGGCGCGACGGCTCAATCGCCTTCTGGGATAATCGCGCGACGTGGCATTACGCCTACAACGACTATCATGGTCACCGGCGCGAGATGCATCGCATCACTATCGAAGGCTCGGCCTTGGTCTAAGCCTGGGCAGACTGAACAAGAATTTGTAGCCGCTGCCAGCGCCGCCCCGGCCAGCGAAGATTTCTGGCACGTTGGCGATATCGCCATGGAGCTAGCCGAAATTCGCCGCGGCTGGCGTGGGGCTGACACCAAACATGCGGAATATGGTGTAGAAGGGTTTCCGTCGCGGGTACGCTTGGCAAAGATCGCGGATGAATTATGCGGGCTAGTCGCGACTTTAGATCAGGCATGGCCCTAGGAGCCAAGCGGACGCAATTCACGATATGCGAGAGCGTAGAGCGGTAGTTCAAACCTCTCGCAGGGTGGATTGGGTGTTGGTCGTTTAATCAACGGCCGAATTTTGCGAAGTCATTCGATCATCTGGTTGGATAATACCGCCTCAATCTGCGATTACAGGTTCTGAACTCTTCGAATTCGAGATCAAACGGTTTAACCGGCATGTGACGGACCGGGAAGCATCGCGAATATTTCGAGGTCATCTGAGGGGCACTCGAAATAGGCGCTCGCATGGAGTGCGGTGAACGCAGCTTCCTGACCAGCAGCTTTTAGATGCCGAAAGTCTGCTTCATCTGATGCGCTGGCACCGCCCGCTCGATTGGGCCTGCCTTGACGAAGTGTGCGAGGGTTGGGCTGACTGGCTGGGAGAGCGCCTTTGCTACGAGCTTAACCGATCGCTGGCGCCATATGTGGGCATCAATTGGGAGCGCAAGCTCGGCGGAACGGCGTATTTTGCGCGGGCTGCTGGCGAGGGTGTGTCCGACGTTTCGGCGGTCCTCGGTGTGCGCGCGATGTTCTGAATGCGGCAGTATATCGTATCGGACGGAGCGCAATTTGTAATGGTTGCGTGCCGCCGCAACCACCGTCGGTTAACTCCGGGATCCAAAGTTGTACCAACAGGGGAAGCCAGCCTTCGCAACCATCTCAAATCAGAAATCCTTGATCCCCCCTCAAGCCAGCTTGACGGCTACGTTTTCGGCCAACCCTTTCTTTTTCAAGGGCAGTGGTCAGAATTGCAGCGAGATCACCACGCATGTCGATAAGCAATTCGCCGTCAACAGGAGTCATGAGAATCTCATCAATGAGAGAGCGGATAACTTCGACGTAAGCGCCGACGGAACCCGGCCTTGTGCGGATTGGGATCGGCGTGAATTTCGCAGGGCAGATGGAGGCCTTGCGAGTGGATATCGAGCAGTCAAAAGAGCCTCGTATGAGTGCTCGCCGAGATGGCGGAGCGGTCGTACGGGTGGAACGTCGCCGGCATTGGAGCGACGAAGAGAAGCTGGCGATCCTGAAGGAGACGACGCAGCCCGGCGCCATCATGGCGGTGGTGGCGCGTCGGTACGGGATCGGAACGGGTCAACTTTACACCTGGCGCAAGCAATTGCTCCGCGGTGCTATGGCGGGGTTCGTGCCGGTTGAGTTGGCGCCTGCCGAACCGCTGGCCATGCCATCTGACGCCGGCCGGATCGAGATCCGGCGCGGCGACTTTACGGTTTCGATCGACAGGCTGGTTGACCGAGAGGCGTTGAGATTGGCGCTCGAGGTTGTCGGGGAGCTTGAACGTTGAGCCTGTCGCTACCGCCGTCGGCGAAGATCTATCTGTCGCTGGCGCCGTGCGACATGCGAAAAGGCTTCGATGGCCTGTCGGCGCAGGTGCGCAATATCCTCCAGCTCGATCCTTTCTCCGGCGCTGTTTTCCTCTTCCGCGGGAAAAGAGGCGATAGGTTGAAGGCGCTGGTCTGGGACGGATCGGGGCTTTGTCTTTATGCAAAACGTCTCGAGCGGGGAAAGTTCGTGTGGCCCAGAACCCAGGATGGAGCAGCCGCCCGGCTCTCGGCTGCGCAATTGGCGATGCTGATCGAGGGGCTGGATTGGCGGCAGGCGATTGTTCACGGCGAGGTATCCGTTCCGACGCTCGCTTGAGCGATAAACCGCAGGAAACTGCCGTTTTAGGTAGGATGGGATCGCGGCTTGCGCTATAGTTCGGGGCATGCGGTTCGACCTTGATCGCCTTCCCACAGACCCTGTTCTCCTGCAGAAAATGCTGCGGGAGATGGCTGAGGTCATGGAGCTGGAGCGGGCCGAACTGGGGGCGGCAAAGCAGACCGTCAAAGCTCAAGGACTGACGATCGAAAAGCTCGAGCACCGTCTGGCCAGGCTGCTGCGCGTCCAGTTCGGTCGCAGCTCCGAGAAAATGGACATCGCGCAGCTGCGCCTGATGTTCGAAGAGGTCGATGCCCCGGAGCCGGCCAATGATGACGCCCCTGCGGCGTCGAAGGCGAAACCGACGCGCAAGGCTGGAACCAGGGCGCCGATCCCCGCACATATCCCGCGCCAGACGACGCAGCATCTTCCCGAGCCCTGCGACTGCGGGGGTAACGAGACCGTGATCTGCGAAGATGTCACGGAAGTGCTGGATTACGTGCCAGCCTGCTTCCGCGTCTTGCGTCATGTTCGCCCTCGCGTCGCCTGCCGGTCCTGCGAAACAATCCGCCAGGCGCCGGCCATCGATCTGCCATTGCCCAAGGTGATGGCAAGCAGCGCACTACTCGCGCATCTCGTCGTCAGCCGCTTCGTCGATCATCAGCCTTGGCATCGCCAGTCGGTCATCCTGCGCCGTCAAGGCGTGGAAATTGATCGTGACGTGATGGGCCGCTGGTCGCGCAAGCTGGCCTGGCTGATGGCGCCGCTCGGCGAACGGTTGCTCTCCTACATCCTGGAGGCTCCGAAGATACACGGCGATGAAACGCCCGTGACCTTGCTGCAGGGCGAAGACGGTAGCCACACCGCCTACTTCTGGGTCTATCTGCGCGACTGCCGTTCAAGCGGGGATATGAGCCCGCCTGCTGTGGCGTTCCGCTTCACGACCGGGCGCGGCGGCAAGCATCCCGCAGCCCACCTTGCCGGTTACCGCGGATACCTTCAAGCGGACGGCTATGCCGGTTATAACGCGCTGTATCATGACCCCAAGACCAAGGCACCGCGCGGGGTGACGGAGGTCGGTTGCTGGGCGCACGCGCGGCGCAAGTTCACTGACATCCTCGAAAAGAACCCGTCGCCGGTAGCGGCTGAAGCGGTGGTGAGGATCAGCCTGGCGGTCAGCCGCGGCGAGCGTGCGTTCCGCTTCACGTTCGGCAAACAGATGCTTCTTCGGGATGCTTTGGACAGATGTTAAATCTGCCTCCGATCCTGTCGCCCTGCATTTCAAAAAGCGTGGACGAAAATGGTTCGATGCTCGGAACATTCCAGGATGTACGCCATTCCCGTTCTAAACCTTTATATTGCTGGAGTGTGATGGATGGTTTCCCTCAGGATGCAGAACAAGGCAGGTGCTTTGCCGCCTCTCATCCTTGGGGGCATCATCGCCCTGATCGGCTTGGTCCTGACGATGGGAGGTATATACCTCGCGGTACTCGGCGGCTCGGCCTATTATGTTCTCGCCGGTATCGCGCTGTTAGCCTCGGGCGCGTTGCTGATCCGGCGCAATATCCTGGGTGGCTGGCTGTATTGTGCCATTTTCGTGCTGACCGTCATCTGGGCGCTTGCCGAAGCAGGCACCAACAACTGGGCTCTGGTGCCGCGCGTGATCGCGCCTTTGGTGCTGCTGGTGGCCACTTTCCTGGTGATGCCGACACTTTCCGCACGGTCACATCGCTGGAAGCTGGGCCTTGGCGCCAGCGCTGCGGCGGTCATCCTGACGGGCGTCACCGGGCTGATCTTTGCCCGTATGGCCGACACCGGCTCCGTATCACAACTTCCTGAACTGCGCTTCGACATGGGCGATCCGTCGCTGATGTCGGCGGGCAACGATTGGCCGGCTTACGGCGGCACGGATGCCGCCCGCCGTTTCTCGCCTCTTGGACAGATCACCGCCGACAACGTGAAGAACCTCAAGCGTATCTGGGTCACACACACCGGCGACATGCCGTCGTCAGACAAGATCGCCAAGACCTACGGCGGTGAGAACACCCCGCTGAAAATCGGGAACATGCTCTACGTCTGCACGCCGAAGAACATCGTCCTCGCGCTCGACCCGGCGACAGGCAAGCAGCGCTGGAAGTTCGACCCTAAAGTGTCCGACGAGGCCATACCATACACCGCTGCATGCCGAGGCGTCACCTACTTCGCGGTGCCCGGCGCCCCGGTCGATCAACCCTGCGCTCAGCGGATCGTCTACGGCACGCTAGACGCCCGCCTCTTTGCGCTCGATGCCCGCACCGGTGCGCGCTGCGCCGCCTTCGGGAGGAACGGCGAGGTCGATACCAAGATCGGCATGGGCGACACCCCGCCGGGCTACGTTTCAATCAACTCGCCGCCCACCATCGTGCGGGGCGTCGTCGTCACCGGGCACCAGGTGCTGGACGGTCAGGACCGCTGGGCCCCTTCCGGCGTGATCCGGGGCTATGACGCCGTCACCGGCAAGCTGCGCTGGGCCTGGGACATGATGCACCCGGATTGGAACGGCTATCCCCCGCCGGGCCAGACCTGGGCGCGCGGCACCCCCAACATGTGGACGATCGCCAGCGGCGACGAGCAGCTCGGCCTCGTCTACCTGCCCATGGGCAATGCGGCGGCAGACTACTACTCCAGCCTGCGCCGCCCGCAGGAGCGCGAGTTCGCAACATCGCTGGTGGCGCTAGACGTGACGACCGGCAAGCCGCGCTGGAAGTTCCAGGCCGTTCGCGACGACGTATGGGACTACGATTTCGGCGCGCAGGCCACATTGGTGGACTTCAAGGGCACGCCCGCGCTGGTGTTGCCTTCCAAGCAGGGCGACATTTATGTGCTGGACCGCCGCACGGGTCGGCCCCTCACCCCGGTCGGCACGATCAAGGCTCCCGGCGGCGGAGTCGAGCCGCAGCAGCGTGCGGCCACGCAGCGCGTCTCGCTGTGGCATACCTTGCGCAAGCCCCAGCTTACCGAACGGGACATGTGGGGGATGTCGCCGATCGACCAGATGATCTGCCGCATCCAGTTCCGCAAAGCGAGCTACAAGGGTTTCTTCACACCGCCGGAAAGCGATCGCCGCTCGATCGAATACCCGGGCTACAACGGCGGCACTGATTGGGGCGGCATCGCCGTCGATCCGCGCCGCGGCGTGATCGTCGCCAACTACAACGACATGCCCAACTACGTTCGCCTGGTGCCCCGCGCCGAGGCCGACAAGAAGGGCTGGGCGCCGCGCGACCAGGCTCGGGGCGATATCGGCGGTGCCGAAGGCGCCGGCGACCCGCAAGCCCACACGCCCTATGCCATCGACGTGAATGCCGGCTGGCGTTTGCCCCTCACCGGAATGCTGTGCAAGCAGCCTCCCTATGGCGGCATTCGCGCAATCGACATGGCCACCGGCCGGACGATCTGGGACAAGCCGCTGGGTGAGGCCCGTACCAACGGTCCTTTCGGCATTCCCTCGATGCTGCCCTGGACCATCGGCACGCCCAACAACGGGGGCTCTGTCGTGACGGCGGGCGGCGTGATCTTCGTGGCCGCGGCGACCGATAACCTGATCCGCGCCATAGACCTCAAGACGGGCAAAGTGCTGTGGAAGGACGTGCTTCCAGCGGGAGGGCAGGCGACGCCGATGACCTACATGGTAGGCGGCAAACAGTACCTCGTCATTGCACCCGGCGGCCATCACTTTATGGAAACGCCGATCGGCGACGAGGTGATTGCTTATGCTCTGCCATAAGAGCCCGATTCAAAAGTGTCTCAAGCGTAGCAATACCTTGCGGTTCTGCGGATGAGCA